>NZ_JBSHHY010000002.1:0-499461 GCF_053618675.1 Streptomyces sp. NPDC055632
CCACCCCGAAGGGCTTCATCGTTCGACTTGCATGTGTTAAGCACGCCGCCAGCGTTCGTCCTGAGCCAGGATCAAACTCTCCGTGAATGTTTACCGGATATCCGGTCGCACACTCGCGTTGAGCGGGACAGCCAGGCCGGAATGAGGCCGGCTGTCCACAGCGTCCTCGCTGTGTATGTTGCCTGCCCGCCACCAGGGCCGACAGGACTTTCAAAGGAACCTCGCCATCCGAAGATGGACGGGGTATCAACTAATCTGGCGTTGATTTTTGGCACGCTGTTGAGTTCTCAAGGAACGGACGCTTCCTTCGTACTCACCCTTCCGGGCTTTCCTCCGGGCTTTTCCCTTCGGTCTTGCGTTTCCGACTCTATCAGATCTTTCCGATCCGATTTCCCCGGTGCTTTCCGGTCCCATTCGCTTTCGCTCCGGGCCCTTCCGGCGGTTCCGACTCTATCAGATCCTTTCGGCGTCTGATTCCCGGTCAGCGGGAGTTGTCTTTCCGGCTGTTGGGCCGTTCCGACGTCTCAAACTCTAGCGGATTTCCCCGGCGACTCATAATCGAGTCTTTCGAAATGAATTTCGGCATGCCGAAATTCTTCCCGAGAGGGAGATCGTGCTGAGTAGAGGTGCCGCATCAGCGGCGGGAGTGGCTGTCGCAGAACCGTTCCGGCTCCGTGACAACTCGGAGAACACTACGCATCCGGGAGGGGCGTGTCAACCCCCCTCCTCCGCGCCGTCCCGTCGACCTCAGTCGAGGTCCGTCAGGCGGCCGCCGGCGTCGGGCTGGGTGTGTTCCACGCGGCGGAGGAGGCGGATGAGGACGTCGCCGAGGACGCCCTTCTCCTCCGTGCTGAGGTCCTGGAGGAGGTCCTCCTCGAAGGCCGTGGCCATGCGCATGGCCTCCAGCCACTTCGTACGGCCCTCGTCCGTGAGCTCCACGATCACGCGGACCCGGTTGTTCTCGTCGCGGTCGCGGGTGACCAGGCCCTCTCCCGCCATGCGGTCGATGCGGTGGGTCATCGCGGCCGGGGTGAGGCCGAGGCGCTTGGCCAGCTCGCCGGGGCCGAGCCGGTAGGGCTCTCCGGAGAGGACCAAGGTCTTGAGGACCTCCCACTCGGCGTTGCTGATGCCGAGGTCGGCGAGCTGGCGTCCGTACGCCACGTTCATCCGCCGGTTCAGCCGGCCGAGGGCGGAGACGACCTTCTCGACCTGGGGGTCGAGGTCGCGGAACTCGCGCTGGTAGGCGGCGATCTGCTCGTCGAGGCTCGGCTCCTGGAGGGCCTGCGGACCGGACCGCTCGGGGTTTTCGGGCATGGGGCGAGTATCCCACGGGCCCCGTTGGCGTTGAAGTCCTTCCATGTGTACAGTTGAGACGTTAACTTTAGCTTTTAAGTCTTCAGGGTTCAGGGCTACAGGCCTGAACCCGCGACCGAAGTGGGTGAGTGTGACCAAGGCGAGGGGCGCGGAGATGCGCCGGATTCAGGCAGGCAGCGCGCTGAGCGCGTTCGGACTCGGCTTCACCGTGCCGTACCTCTATGTGTACGTGGCACAGGTGCGGGATCTGGGCGCGGCGACGGCGGGCATCGTCCTGGCCGTCTTCGCCATGGCCGCGCTCGTGGTGCTGCCCTTCAGCGGGCGGGCCATCGACCGGCGCGGGCCCGTGCCCGTGCTGCTCGTGGCCTCGGTCGTCGCCGCCGTGGGCGCGGTGGGGATGGGCTTCGCCTCCAGCGTGCCGGCGGCCGTGGGGGCGGCGGCGCTGCTCGGCGCCGGTACGGCCGTCCTCCAGCCGGCCCTCGCCACGATGATCGTCTGGTGCTCGACGCCCGTCGGGCGCACCCGGGCGTTCGCCATGCAGTTCTTCCTGCAGAACCTGGGTCTCGGCGTCGGCGGCCTGATCGGCGGCCAGCTCGTCGACACCAGCCGGCCGGGCAGCTTCATCCTGCTGTTCTCGATCGAGGCCGCGATGTTCCTGGTGCTCGCCGGGATCGTCGGGACCGTCCGGATGCCGGGCTCCCCCGCGCTCCAGGACGCCCGCCCGTCCGACGCCGGCAAGGGCGGCGGTGTCCGCGCGCTGCTCGGGCACAAGGCGATGGTGCAGCTCTGCGTCCTCGGCTTCGTCCTCTTCTTCGCCTGCTACGGACAGTTCGAGTCGGGCCTCGCCGCGTACGGCACCGAGGCCGCCGGCATCCAGCCGTCGGCGCTGGGGCTCGCGCTCGCCGCCAACACGGCGGTGATCGTGCTGGCCCAGTTCCTGGTGCTCAAGTTCGTCGAGCGCCGCAGGCGGACCCGGGTCATCGCGGCCGTGGGCCTGATCTGGACCCTGGCGTGGATCATCGCCGGGTACGCGGGCCTCGGGCACGGCAGCCAGACCATGGCCACGGCGGCCTTCGTCTCCACGTACGCCCTCTTCGGGCTCGGCGAGGCGATGCTGTCGCCGACCGTGGCCCCGCTGGTGGCCGATCTGGCGCCGGAGTCGATGGTCGGGCAGTACAACTCGGCCTTCGCCCTGGTGAAGCAGCTCGCGCTGGCCGTCGGTCCGGCCGTGGGCGGGCCCATGGGGGCCGCGCTGCACGGTCCGTACATCGTGACCTTCGTGCTCTTCTCGCTCGGGATCACCTTCCTCGCCGTCCGGCTCGGCAAGCAGCTCACCCCCGAGCAGAACCAGCCCTCGCTGGCCCTCAGGCCGTCGAAGGTCGTCGTCCGGCACGAGCCGGGCGAGAGGAACGTACCGGTGAGGGCGTCCTAGTCCTTCAGGGCGAACTCGCACCAGACCGCTTTGCCGCCGCCCGGTGTGCGGCGGCTCCCCCAGGACGAGGCGATCGTCGCGATGATCGAGATCCCGCGACCCGCCTCGTCCTCCGTCTCCGCCCTGCGGCGGCGCGGCAGGTGGTCGTCCCCGTCCGTGACCTCGATGATCAGGCGCCGGTCGGTGCGGCGGAGCCGCAGGCGCATGGGCGGGGTGCCGTGCTGGAGGGAGTTCCCCACCAGCTCGCTGGTGGCCAGGACCCCCAGGTCGCGCAGTTCGACCGGGAAGCGCCAGCTGGAGAGGACCCCGGAGGCGAAGGCACGCGCGCGGGGAGCGGCCTCGACCCCGCCGAGGAGCTCCAGGGCCGCGTTGTGGAACAGCTCCGCGTCCGAGCCCGCCCGGGAGGGGTGCTGGACGACCAGGACGGCGACGTCGTCGTCGTGATCGGCGGTCACCCCGAGGGAGCGCAGGAGCCGGTCGCAGACCACCTGCGGGGTGCCGCTCGCGCCGGAGAGGGCGCGGGCCAGCGCGGCGACGCCCTCGTCGATGTCCTCGCGGCGCCGCTCCACCAGGCCGTCGGTGTAGAGGACGGCGGTGGAGCCGGGCGGCAGGGCGATGGAGCCCGAGGCGTGCAGCCAGCCGCCGGTGCCGAGCGGCGGGCCCGTGGGGTCGTCGGCCTGGCGGACGGTGCCGTCCTCGTCCCGTACGAGGATCGGGAGGTGGCCCGCGGAGGCGTACACCAGCTTGCCCTCGTTGGGGTCGTGGACCGCGTACACGCAGGTGGCGATCTGGCTGGCGTCGATCTCGGCGGCGAGGCCGTCGAGGAGCTGGAGGACCTCGTGCGGGGGCAGGTCCAGGCGCGCGTACGCCCGGACGGCGGTGCGGAGCTGGCCCATGACGGCGGCGGCGCGGACGCCCCGGCCCATCACGTCGCCGATGACGAGCGCGGTGCGGCCGGCGCCGAGGGTGATCACGTCGTACCAGTCGCCGCCGACGGCCGCATCGGTGCCGCCGGGCTGGTAGGTGGCGGCGATCCGCAGGTCGTCGGGCTGCTCCAGGTCCTGCGGGAGCAGGGACCGCTGGAGGGTGACGGCGGTCTCGCGGTGCTTGCGCTCGCTGGCGCGCAGCCGCTCGGCGGCCTCGGCGTGGTCGGTGACGTCCGCGGCGTGGACGAGGACGGCGCCGCCGTCGAGGCGGGGGCTGTCGACGGGCAGGCAGGTGACCGTGTACGAGCCGCCGTCCCGGGTTCGGCGGGACTTGACCGTACGGGGCTTGCCGCTGCGCAGGACCTGGTCCATGAGGGGCCGCAGGCCCAGGTCCTCGGCCTCCGGGCAGGTCTCGGCGACGGTGGCGCCGGGGACGCGGGGACCGAAGGCGGCGGCGTACGCGTCGTTGACGTACGCGATGCGGTGCTCCGGGCCGTACACGAGCGCGACCAGGCCGGGGAGGCGGCCGAGGAGCTCCCGTACGGAGAAGTCCTCCAGGGAGGGGACGTCCTCGTCGACGTCGGCCGGACGCTCCAGCGGCTGCCCGTGCTCACCGCGGGCGGCGGGCACGGAGCCTTCGGTCCCCCGCGCCGTGCGGCGCTGTGTGCCGGGGAGCCGGGCGCTCCAACGGGTGAAGTTCACGGATCTGTATGCCTCGTGGTGTCGGTGCCGTGCAGAGTCACGCTGTGCAGGTGTGAGCCCACCTATGGTCACACGTCCAGTGTGGACAAGTGCACTGACAGTGATGTCAGGACGACGGCTTGTCGTCGTCGGCGGGCGGCGGGGCGGCGGCGAGTTCGAACTCGGCGCGGGGGTGTTCCAGCGATCCGAGGGAGACGATCTCCCGTTTGAACAGGCCGGACAAGGTCCATTCGGCCAGGACCCGGGCCTTCCGGTTGAAGGTGGGGACCCGGCTCAGATGGTAGGCCCGGTGCATGAACCACGCCGGGTATCCCTTGAGTCTGCGTCCGTAGACGTGGGCGACGCCCTTGTGGAGGCCGAGGGAGGCGACCGAGCCCGCGTACGCGTGCGCGTACTCCTTGAGCGGCTGTCCGCGCAGGGAGGCGGCGATGTTCTCGGCGAGGACCCGGGCCTGGCGGACGGCGTGCTGGGCGTTGGGGGCGCACTCCCTGCCCGGCTCCCCCGGGGACACGTCGGGGACGGCGGCGGCGTCGCCGGCGGCCCAGGCGTGCTCGGCCCCCTCGACGGAGAGCCGGGCGGTGCAGCGGATCCGGCCGCGCTCGTTCAGCGGCAGGTCGGTGGCGGCGAGGAGGGGGGCGGGTCGGACGCCGGCGGTCCAGACGACGGTGCGGGTGGGCAGCCGGGTGCCGTCGCTGAGCACGGCGACCCGGTCCTCGCAGGAGTCGAGCCGGGTCTCCAGGCGCACGTCGACGTTCCGGCCGCGCAGCTCGCGGACGGCGTACCGGCCCATCTTCTCGCCGACCTCGGGGAGGATCCGGTCGGAGGCCTCGACGAGGACCCAGCGCAGGTCCTCGGGCTTGATGTTGTGGTAGTACCGCGCGGTGTAGCGGGCCATGTCCTCCAGCTCGGCGAGGGCCTCCACGCCCGCGTAGCCGCCGCCGACGAAGACGAAGGTGAGGGCGGCGTCGCGGATCGCGGGGTCGCGGGTGGAGGAGGCGATGTCCATCTGCTCGATGACGTGGTTGCGCAGGCCGATGGCCTCCTCGACGGTCTTGAAGCCGATGCCGTGCTCGGCCAGGCCGGGGACCGGGAGGGTGCGGGAGACGGAGCCGGGCGCGATGACCAGCTCGTCGTAGACGAGCTCGACCGGGCCCGTGCCCTCCTCGTCCGTGGCGAGGGTGGAGAGGGTCGCGGTCCGCTCGGCGTGGTCGACGGACAGGACCTCGCCGATGAGGATCCGGCAGCGGTCGAGGAGGCGGCGCAGCGGTACGACGACGTGGCGCGGGGAGATGGAGCCGGCCGCGGCCTCGGGCAGGAACGGCTGGTACGTCATGTACGGCTCGGGGGTGACCACGACGATCTCGGCGGCTCCGGATCGGAGTTCCGCCCTGAGCTGCCGCTGGAGGCGCAGCGCGGTGTACATGCCGACGTATCCACCGCCGACCACGAGAATGCGCGCAGGTTCGGTCACCGTCCCATGACGCACCCCCCGGCCGTTGTTTGTCCACAGGCTCGACGAATTGTGTGACCGGAGGGGTACGGAGGCGCGGGGTGGCGCGCGCGGCGAGGGCGTCGGGATCCGCCCAGGTCACGTCGGTCCGGGCGGGTTCGGCCGGGGGTGGGAAACGGGAGCGATCCGGGCCTTGATCCGATCGGGGGGCGCACCGTGCGGAACACCCCCTTCTGAATTGACCCCGACTCAACTATGTTCGTACTTCGTCGGGGTGTCGGATGGGAGCGCGTGGACCGAAGCGCTCGTCGGCCGGAAGCCCCGTATCAGGGCGGGGAGTCTCCGGGGGGAGACATCATGAGCGGGGGAACGCTTATGCAGATGCAGGATTCACGCTGGCAGCCGGGCGCCGGGGCGGTGGCCGTCGACGACGCGCGCGCCGGGTCCGTCGCCGACGGGCGCAACGGCGCACCGGTGGTGGGCGGCAGGGCCGCGCCGCTGCGGGTGGACGCCCAGCGCAATCTGGAGCACGTGCTGCGGGCCGCGCGCGAGGTGTTCGGCGAGCTCGGCTACGGGGCTCCGATGGAGGACGTGGCGCGTCGCGCGCGCGTGGGGGTCGGCACCGTCTACCGGCGCTTCCCCAGCAAGGACGTGCTGGTGCGCCGGATAGCCGAGGAGGAGACCGCGCGGCTGACCGAGCAGGCGCGGGCCGCGCTCGGCCAGGAGGAGGAGCCGTGGTCGGCGCTCTCCCGGTTCCTGCGGACCTCGGTGGCCTCGGGCGCGGGGCGGCTCCTGCCGCCGCAGGTGCTGCGGGTGCGCGTGGACGACTCCGTGCTGCCGGGCGTCGCCGGTGACGCGGACGACGCGGCCCGGGTGCCGTACCAGCGGGGCGACGGGCAGGTGGACGCGCGGGTGGTCGCGCCGCGCGGCGTGCCGGCCGAGGAGCGGGACGACGCGGGGGCCGCGGAGCTCCTGGAGGTCGTCGGGCGCCTGGTCGACCGGGCGCGGGAGGCGGGTGAGCTGCGGAAGGACGTGACCGTGGCGGACGTCCTCCTCGTCATCGCCACCGCCGCGCCGGCCCTGCCGGACGCGGTGCAGCAGGCGGCGGCCTCGGCGCGGCTCCTGGACATCCTCCTGGAGGGTCTGCGCTCCCGGTAGGGACTCGGTTCCCTCGCCTTCGCGAGGGGGATCCCCCTTTCGCCGACGGCGCGATCCGCGGCGCGATCCGTGGTCCGGGCGGACCCACGAGCATGACACGAACGTGTGAGCGGTTACGCCCGGATACGGGAAGTCGCCCCGGACGAGTGGTATGTGGACGAGGCGCTTCGACGCGTCCGCGCCCTGTGGCAGGCTTGGCCGGTGTTCGGTTCTGAGCATGCGTACGGGGGCTTCCGCGATGAGCGGTGAGGGTCGGGACGAGCCGCTGGGGAACAGCGGCACCGCAGAGGCCGGGGGTCTGCCCGCCCGGCAGGTGCCGAGCCAGGGCGGACCGGCGGGTCGCCCCGGTGCGGCCGGTGCGACCGGTACGTCTCCGGCCGGGCCACCGGGTTCCGCTGCTCCTCCGGGTCCCCCCGGGTGCGTCGAGCCGCTCGGCGCGAGCGTCCCGCAGCAGCGCGAGGGGAAACCCGCCGGGGCGGGCGCCGGGGACGGGACCGGGGCCGTCGCGGAGGCGGCCGACGGAGCCGGGTCAGGCGAGACCGGGCCAGGTGCATCCGATTCCGGTGGAAGCGAGTTCGACGGGGCCGGGTTCGGCGGGGCCGGTTTCGCGGAGGCGGCGGCCGGGCGCGATGCCGAGGGCGACGGTGACGGTGACGGCGAGGCCGGCGGGATCCTTCCGCCGCCGCTCGACCTGCCGCCCTCCGACGCCGACCTCGTCCAGCTCATGCGGGACGGCGACGACTCGGCGTACGAGGAGCTGTTCCGCCGCCACTCCGAGGCCGTGCGCCGGTACGCCAGGACCTGCTGTCGCGACGCGCACACCGCCGACGACCTCACCGCCGAGGTGTTCGCCCGCACCCTCCAGGCCGTACGGGGCGGGGCCGGGCCCGAGCAGGCGGTGCGCGCCTACCTCATGACCACCGTCCGGCGGGTCGCGGCGAACTGGGCCAGGACCCAGAAGCGCGAGCAACTCGTCGAGGACTTCGCGGTGTTCGCGGCGGAGGCCGCCCGCTCCTCCGAGGTCTCCGACCAGGACACGCTGGACCTCGGCGCGGACGTCCTGGCCATGCACGAGGCCGAGCAGTCGCTCGCCATGCAGGCCTTCCGCTCGCTGCCCGAACGGTGGCAGGCCGTGCTGTGGCACACCACCGTCGAGGAGGAGTCGCCGAGCGAGGTCGCCCCGCTCTTCGGGCTGACCGCCAACGCCACGGCCGTGCTCGCCAGCCGGGCCCGTGAAGGGCTCAAGCAGGCCTATCTCCAGGCCCACGTCAGCCAGTCCCTGACGGCGGGCGGCGACTGCGCCCGGTACGCGGACCGGCTCGGCGCCTACGCGCGCGGCGGGCTGCGGATGCGGGCCGAGCGCGGGCTGCGCAAGCACCTGGAGGAGTGCGCCAAGTGCCGGCTCGCCGCCGGTGAGCTGGCGCACGTGAACGCCGGGATCCCCGCGCTGCTGCCGGTCGCCGTCATCGGCTGGTTCGCCGCCGGGTACTCGCTCAAGGCGGCCGGTGCCGTCGCGGGCGGCACCGCCGCCGCTGCCGGGGCCGGTGCGGCGGCGGCCGCCTCCGGGTCCTCGGGGGGCGCCGCCTCGGGCGGTGCCGCCGCCGAGGGGCTCGGCACCCCCGCCAAGGCCGGGATCGCGGCGGCCATGGCGGTCGCCGCCGCCGCCGGACTCGTCTGGGCCATGGCCGGGGACCCGGAGCCCGTGGCCGCGCCCAAGTCCTCGCAGCCGGTCGTCACCCCGGTGGTGCCGCAGGAGCCCGCACCGCCGGCGGAGCCGGTGGCGGAGCCCGTACCCCCGGCTCCGCCCGCCGAGGCCGGGGCCCCGGCGCCCGCGCCGACGTCCGCGCCCGCGTCCGCTCCGGAGAAGCCCGCTCCGAAGCCGGAGCCCACGTCGGCACCTCCCACGTCGTCCTCCCCGGCACCGACCCCGAAGCCCGCTCCCCCGGCCGATCCGCCCGCGAGCCCGAAGCCGACGTCGAAGCCCGCTCCGAAACCGGCGCCCAGGCCGACCCCGAAGCCGACGACCGGCCCCGAGCGACCCGCGCCCCCGCCCGCGCCGCCGGTCGTCTACCCCGTCGACGAGCTGGACTACGGGCTCTTCGGTGACGGCACCAAGCCCGAGGTGTCCATGGCGGAGAGCGGCTTCATGTGGCAGCGCGGCGGCCTCTCCGTCGGCGGCACCCGGTACGCGCGGGGGGTGAGCGTCCACGCGCCGTCCTCGCTGGTCATCGACCTCAACCGGCGGTGCACGCGTTACGACGCGATGGTCGGCGTCGACGACCTGAGCGCCCTGTTCGGCCTCGGCGGCGTCCGCTTCTCCGTCTACGGGGACGGGCAGCGGCTCTGGCGGTCCGGCGTGATCGAGGCGGGCGACCCGCCGGTCCCGGTGCACGTCGACATCACCGGCCGTTCCAGGATCCGGCTCGTGGTCGAGGAGACCGGCCCGCTGGGACGGACCGCGATCGCCGACTGGGCGCAGTCCCGGATCAGCTGCTCCTGACACCCTCCGAGAAGTCCTTCGGGAAGTCCTTGGGGAAGTTCTTAGGGAAGTCCTTCAGGGAGTCCTTCACGAGGCACAGGACCCCGTCGACGTCCAGGCCCTCGCCCGCCTGCCGGGCGGCGGCCAGGCCCGGCGCTCCGAGGGCGGCGAGCGAGCGGGCCGTCACCGAACCGGCCTCCTCCAGCTCCGGGACCGAGCGGGGCAGTTCGCGGCGCCAGCCGTCGACGGCGGCCAGGACCGTGACGGCGGGGGCGGGTTCGTCCGCCCGGGACAGGGCGACCGCGAGCCCCTGGCCGAGCGTCGCGGCGATGAGGTCCGCGCACTGGGCGTCCCGCGCGGCGTGCAGCGCGGCGACGGCGGAGGCGACGGCCGCGGCGCCCCCGCCCTCGTACGCCTCGACGCGGGCGGCGAGTCCGAGGACGGCGGCCGTGAAGTGCGGCGGTGGGTTCCCGTCCTCGACCAGCCGGCCCGCCTCCTCCGCGTGGGCGCGGGCCGCCCCGATGTCGCCCCGGTGGAGGGCGATGGCGGCGCGCAGGAAGACGACGAAGGGCCGGGCGTCCTTGACGTGGTGGCGCTCGGCCTCCGCCGCGGCCTCGTCGAGCCCCTCCTCGGCGGTCTCCATGTCGCCGGAGCGGTAGGAGATCTCGGCGAGGCGGGCGATGAGGAAGGGGAACTCGGCGTGGGCGCCCACCTCGCGGGCGAGGCGGAGCGCCTCCTCGTAGTCCGCGCGGGCCTCCTCGTACCGGCCGCGCATCATGTTGGCCTCGGCCGCCGCGCTGGCGATCTGCGCCCCCATCCAGCGGTCGCCGACCCGGCGGGCGATGAGGCGGAGCTCGGCCAGGTCCTCGTCCACGTCGGAGAGGCTGCCGGGCATGTCGACGACCATGTGCGTGCGGAACATGAGGGTGACGCCGACCTCCCAGTCGCCGCCGTGGCGGCGGCAGTTGGCGAGGGCGGTGTCGAGCAGGGCCCGCAGCTCGACCGGTTCCTCGGTGAAGGCGGCGGTGAACGGCCAGAGGAGGCCGGGGAAGCGGGCGGCCTCGGGTCCCGGCTCGTCCCCGAACGCGGACCGCACCCGCTGGACCAGGCCGAAGGCCTCGGGGTCGTCGCGGAGCTCCGAGACGGTGTGGTTCTCGATCGCGAGGAAGAAGTACAGCATCCGCAGGCGCATCCGCGGCCAGTACCGCGGGTCGGCCGGGTCGTCGGGGTCCTCGCCGAGGGCGAGGGCGCGCTCGGTCCAGGCCAGGCCCTCGGTGCGGTGGTTGCGCAGCCACCAGAACCAGCCCATGGCGAAGACGAGCCGGAGGGCGGCGGGCTCGTCGGGGGCGGTGACGAGGGTGCGGTGGAGGGCGGCGCGGACGTTGTCGAGGTCGCGTTCGAGCCGGTCGATCCAGGGGAGCTGCCCGCCGGAGCGCAGCTGGGGCTCGGCGGCCTCGGCGAGGGCGGTGAAGCGGGCGGTGTGGGCGGCTTCGGCGGCGGCGAGCAGGCCGGGGGTCTCGGCGGCGCGCTCGACCGCGTACTCGTGGATGGTCTCCAGGAGGCGGTAGCGCATCTCGCCGTCCTCGGCGGGGGCGGCGACGACGAGGGACTTGTCGACCAGGGCGCCCAGGGTGTCGGCGGCGCGCGGGGAGAGGGCCTCGGCGGCGGCGAGGTCCCAGCCGCCGGCGAAGACCGAGACCTGGCGGAGCAGGGTCCGCTCGTCCGGTTCGAGGAGGTCCCAGGACCAGTCGACGACCGCGCGCAGGGTCTGCTGGCGGGGCAGGACGGTGCGGGAGCCGGAGGTCAGGAGGCGGAAGCGGTCGTCGAGGCGGTCCGCGATCTGGCGGGGGGTGAGGAGGCGGAGGCGGGCGGCGGCGAGTTCGATGGCGAGCGGGAGGCCGTCGAGGCGGCGGCAGATCTCGTCGACGGCCGCGCCGCCGTCTCCGGTGAGGTCGAAGGAGGGGCGTACGGCGCGGGCGCGCTCGACGAAGAGGCGGTGGGCGGGGTCGGGCGGGAGGGGTTCGACGGGGCGGACCGCCTCGCCGGGGACGCCGAGGGGTTCGCGGCTGGTGGCGAGGACGCGGAGCCGGGGGCAGTGGGTGAGGAGGGTCTCGGCGAGGGCGGCGGCCGCGTCGATCACGTGCTCGCAGTTGTCGAGGACGAGGAGGAGCGGGCGGTCGGCGAGCTGTTCCACGAGGTGGGCGGTGGGGTCGTTCTGGAGGGGCGCGCCGTCGCGGGCGATCAGGGTGGTCTCGCGGAGGCGGAGCGCGGAGAGGACGGCGCCGGGGACGGCCTCGGGGTCGTCGAGCGGGGCGAGTTCGGCGATCCAGGCGGCGGGTCCCCCGGCCCGCAGCGCGGCCTCCTCGGCGAGCCGCGTCTTGCCGCTTCCGCCGGGTCCGGTGAGCGTGACGAGCCGGGAGCCGGCCAGGTCGGCGCGGAGCGCGTCGAGTTCGGGCTCGCGGCCGACGAAGGAGGTGAGGCGGGGGCGGATGTTGCCGGCGGGACTCTCGGAGGGAACGGGGGCGGGTGTGGGGCGGGGTGGGGCCTGGCCCGTGAGGAGTTCGCGGTGGAGGGCGGTGAGTTCGGGGCCGGGGTCGGTGCCGAGGGCGTCCGCGAGGGTGCGGCGGGCGGTCTCGTGGGCGGCGAGGGCGTCGGCGTGGCGGCCCTCGGCCCGCAGGGCGCGGACGAGGTGGGCGTGGAAGGTCTCGTCGTACGGGTACGTGGTGGTGAGTTCGGTCAGTTCCGGTACGAGTCCGTCGGTGGCGCCCCGGCGCAGGTCCGCCTCGACGCGGCGGCGCAGGGCGGCGAGCCGCTGGGCCTCGGGCCGGACGCCCGCCGGGTCGGGCAGGTCGGCGAGGGCGGGTCCGCGGAAGAGGCCGAGGGCTTCCCTGAGGAGGGCGGCGGCGGTGTCGGGGTCGCCGGCGTCGAGGCGGGCGCCCGCCTCCGCGGCCCGGCGCTCGAAGACGTACAGGTCGATGTCGTCGGGTCCGGCGACGAGCCGGTAGCCGGGGCCGGGGGTGGAGGCGACGGCCTCCCTGCCGAGGATCCGGCGGAGGCGGCCGACCAGGGCCTGGAGGGCGGCGGGCGCGTCCTGCGGCGGGTCGTCCCCGTACACGTCGTCGGCGAGCTCGCCGACGGGGGCGGGCCGTCCGCCGCGCAGTGCGAGCGCGGCGAGGAGCGCGCGCAGCCGGGCACCGCCGAGGGGCAGGGGGGTGCCGTCGGGACGAAGGGCCTCGGTGGTGCCGAGGATGAGATACCGCACCGGTTCATTGTGGCGGCCGGGCCGGGGGTGCGCCTCGGGGTTTACCCGGGCTCGGCCCGGAGAGGGGCGGGCGTCAGAACGCGGCCGTGTCCAGGGTGAGGCCCAGGGGCGCCGGGATCGGGACGGGCGTCCCCGGTCTGTGGACCGACTTGTGGTCGTAGTCGTCCCCCGCCGGCCCGGAGCACACGACGGCTTCGCCGGCCTCGCGGTCGATCAGGAGGTGTAACTGCGCAGTCCGAGGAGCCGCTCCACCGTCGTCATGGGGGCGTTCTCGCGCCTCGCGGGGCCTCACGCCGGGAGCGACCTCGACGCCGGGATCAGGGGGCCCTGGACCGCGCGGTGGGCCCGCGGTTCCGTGGTGCTGGTCCAGCAGGAGCCCCGGCGGGCGAGGAGGCGGCGGAGCCAGAGTTCGGTGGAGACGAGGTCGGCGAGGCCGTCGAGGGGGACGGGTTCGCCGTCGGCGGCGGCGCGCAGGGCCTCGCGGACGACGCGGGCCTCGATCAGGCCCGCGTCCGCGAGGAGCGGCGCGTCGAAGAGGGCCAGGAGCCGGGGGAGCGCGGCGCGCAGGCCCGCGCGGGCGGCGGCGGCCGGGACGGCCGGGTGGGGGGCGCCCCAGCCGGGCGGCAGGTCGTGGATGCCGGTGCCGGTCAGGACCGTGCGCAGGACGCCGGCGCGGGCGTCCGGCTGGACCCGGAGCGATTCGGGGAGGGCGCGGCAGGCCCGTACGACCTGGTTGTCGAGGAAGGGGGCGTGCAGCCGCTGGCCGCGGATCTCGGCGGCCTGCTCCAGGACCCGGTGGTCGGCGGCGGCCCGAACGAGGGCCGCACGCGCGCGTGCCTCGCCGGGGCGCTGGACGGAGGACGGGAGGGTCGCCGCCCGGTTCAGGCGAACCGATACTTCGGCCAGCGCCTCCCCCGTCAGCCAGCGCGCCGCCGGGCCCGGCCGCGACCAGGCGAGGGCGGAGAGGGAGGCCTCCAGGGGGCCGAAGCCGTCGGGGGCGGTGCGGTTCGCCTCCAGGACCCGGCGGGCCGCCGTCTCCAGGCCCGTGCGGTACGGGGTGCGGGCCAGCTTCCGGGCCGCCCGGTACACGGTCAGCGGCACCAGGAACGCGCCCGCCGAAGGACCCGAGGCCTTGGCGAGCGCGGTGACGGGACGCACCAGGGAGCGGCGTCTGCGGTCCATCAGGAGGTCGGCGAGGCGCGCCGGGTGCGCGTCCAGGACCTGCTTGGCGCCCATGCCGGTGAAGTGGTCGGCGCTGCCGCCCGCGAGCCGCCGCCGGTGCCGTTCGGCCGTGACGAGCGCGGGCCCCGGCTCGTCGGTGAGCGGCCCGTCCAGGGAGGCGTACGGGAGCGCCTCCTCGCCGGCCGCGACGACCACGTGGTGCAGGCGCGGGTCGGCGGCCAGCTCCCGGGCCCGCTTCAGCTCGTCCTCGCGGTCCGCACCCGCGCGCGTGGCCAGGTCGTTGAAGGTGACGGCGAGCAGCCGCTCCCCCGCGCCCGTGCCGTGGCCGGTGATCGTGCCCGGCACTCCCGGGAGTCCGGCCGCCAGGAGGGCGAGCGTGCCGGAGGCGCTGCCGCCGGACAGGTCGGCGCCGATGCCGGGCGCCGGGCCCGCGCCCCGGGCGGCGCGCCGGTCTGCGGGGCCCATGCCGGGGACCGGGCCGGGGTCGGGGAGCGGGGCCTCGGGCGCGTGCCGGGGCGCGGTGAGCCGGGCGCGGACGGCCTCGACCAGGGCGTCCCTGACCCCTTCGACGGCCTGCCGGGGGTCGGACTCGGGGGTCGCGACCGCGAGCGAGGCGACCTGTTCGTACCCGGTGATCTCGCGCGAGCCCTCCCGCAGGATCAGCGCGTGGCCGGGCGGCACCCGGCGGACGCCCTCGTAGGGGGTGGAGTCGCGCAGCGCCTCCGGGGTCTCGGGGCAGGCGAGCAGGGCGGCCAGGTGGCCGATGTCGAGCTGGGCCTCGACGAGGTCGGCGAGCGGCAGGGCGGCGGTGGCGTACGCGGTGCCGCCCTGCCAGGGGGTGTGGAACACCGGGCGGGCTCCCGCGAGGTCACCCGTGACGGTGACGCGGCGACCGGCCTTGACGACGGCGGTGTAGCTTCCCGGCCAGGCCGTGAGGTGGCGCAGGGCGCCCCCGCGCGCGGTGAGCAGTCCCCTGCGCAGTTCGTCGTCGCCCGCGGCGCAGCAGCCGAGGACGGCGATGTGGGTGTGGTCGTCGACGGCCACGACCCGGACCTCGTCGGGGCGCCAGTCGCCGACCGCCCAGAGCGGGTCGGGGCCGCCCCAGAGGAGTTGTGCGCCCACCGGCTGCACCGTGCGCCCCTCGGCCGCCGTCGCCCGGTCCGTGCCGTAGGAGTTCCGATCGGTTCCGTAGGGGTCCCGGTCCGTGCCGTAGGAGTTCCGATCGGTCATTCCGGAGCCGTACGTGCCGTGGGCCGTCGCCGTGCCGGAGCCGTACGCGTCGTACGTGCCGTGGGCCGCCGGGCCCGTGCCGTACGCGCCGTTCGCCGCTCCCGTCCGTGCTCCCCCGGTCGTTGCGAAGCTCGCGGCGACGCTGCTCCAGCCCACCAGCCATCGCATCGGCGCCTCCACGTCCGTTTCGGTGGGAGACATGCTGCCATGACAACGGCGCACGGGGCGGTGTCCGGGCGCACGCGCGCGAAAGCCGAATGCGCCCCTGGCATGGGCCAGTTGGACACCGATGACATTCGGCCGAATTTCGACCGCGCCCGGAGGTTTGGAAGGCGTGCGGGCACCAAGAGGAGCGGCCCGTTCTCCACGGGTCGCCGGCTGGCCGGGAGGCGCTTCCGCCTCCCGGCGCCGTCCGCCGCCCGCGGGGAATGGGGCGGCGGTGTCCCCCAGCCCACTGGTCCGGGACTCCGACCCCGGCCGAATGGGCCGACCCACGCGCTACCGATGGAAGCGCTCCCCCGTCGGCCGGACGAGAGCGCACGGCCGGGCGCACGGCCACACGGCCGGAGCACGGAACGCCCCGACGGGCGTCCGCACCGATTGGTCACACAACAATCTCGCCATACGGAACACCGCCCCTTAACGGTAGGGATGCGGCGAACTACGCTGTGCTTACGAATGCCGCACGCCTATGCCCGGCGTCGTGGCGGCCGTCTGTGCTGTCGAGGGGTGGCGTCATGTCCAGGGAGCAACGCGGGCCGAACGAAAAGCTCGGCACGGTTCTCGCCCTCGCGGGAATCAGCAACGCCGGGCTCGCCCGGCGCGTCAACGACCTCGGTGCGCAGCGGGGGCTGACGCTCCGCTACGACAAGACCTCGGTCGCCCGCTGGGTGTCCAAGGGCATGGTGCCGCAGGGCGCCGCCCCGCACCTGATCGCGGCCGCGATCGGGCAGAAGCTCGGCCGTCCCGTGCCGCTGCACGAGATCGGGCTCGCCGACGCCGACCCGGCGCCCGAGGTGGGGCTCGCCTTCCCGCGCGACGTGGGCGAGGCGGTCCGCTCGGCCACCGACCTGTACCGGCTCGACCTCGCCGGGCGGCGGGCCGGCGGAGGCGGCATCTGGCAGTCGCTCGCCGGGTCGTTCGCGGTGAGCGCGTACGCCACGCCCGCGTCCCGCTGGCTGATAACCCCGGCCGACCCGTCGGTGGAGCGGGAGCTCCCGCGCCCGGCGGGCGGCCCCCCGACGGCACCCGCGCCGGAGCACGCGCGCGTGGGCCACAGCGACGTCGCCAAACTCCGCGAGGCGGCCGAGGACGCGCGCCGCTGGGACTCCAAGTACGGCGGCGGGGACTGGCGGTCGTCCATGGTCCCCGAGTGCTTACGCGTGGACGCGGCCCCGCTGCTGCTCGGCTCGTACTCGGACGAGGTCGGCCGGGCCCTGTTCGGCGCGACCGCCGAACTCACCCGGCTCGCCGGCTGGATGGCCTTCGACACCGGGCAGCAGGAGGCCGCCCAGCGCTACTACATCCAGGCCCTGCGGCTCGCCCGGGCCGCCGCCGACGTGCCCCTCGGCGGGTACGTCCTGGCGTCCATGTCCCTCCAGGCCACCTACCGGGGCTTCGCCGACGAGGGCGTGGACCTCGCCCAGGCCGCCCTGGAGCGCAACCGGGGGCTCGCCACCGCCCGCACCATGTCCTTCTTCCGGCTCGTCGAGGCACGCGCGCACGCGAAGGCCGGGGACGGGGCCGCCGCCGCGGCCGCGCTCAAGTCCGCCGAGGGCTGGCTGGAGCGGTCCCGGGCGGGCGACTCCGACCCGACCTGGCTGGGCTTCTACTCGTACGACCGGTTCTGCGCGGACGCCGCCGAGTGCTACCGCGACCTGCGGATGCCGCGCGAGGTGCGGCGCTTCACCGAGCAGGCGCTGTCCCGGCCGACGGAGGAGTTCGTCCGCTCGCACGGGCTGCGGCTCGTCGTGTCCGCCGTCGCCGAACTGGAGTCCGGCAACCTGGACGCGGCCTGCGCGGCCGGTACGCGCGCGGTGGAGGTGGCCGGGCGGATCTCGTCGGCGCGGACGACGGAGTACGTGCGGGACCTGCTGCACCGGCTCGAACCGTACGGGGACGAGCCGCGCGTCATCGAGCTGCGGGAGCGGGCCCGGCCGCTGCTCGTCACCCCGGCGTGAGGCCCGCCCCGGACGGCCCCCGGCCCCGCATGAACACCCGCCTCCGGGTGAACCGCGTCTCATGAGGCCGCGCGAGGTTTCACGGCGTTGTCAGTGGGCCAGTGCAGTATCGGGGGTGGGAGGTGGGGCCGGTGTTCGACTGTGACGTGCTGGTGATCGGCGGCGGGATCGTCGGTCTGTCGACGGCGTACGCGCTGACGCGCGCCGCCCCCGGCACCCGGGTCACGGTCCTGGAGAAGGAGCACGCCCTCGCGCGCCACCAGACCGGGCGCAACAGCGGGGTGATCCACAGCGGCATCTACTACCGGCCGGGGTCCCTCAAGGCGCGGTTCGCGGTCGAGGGTGCGGCCGAGATGGTCAAGTTCTGCGCGGAGTGGGGCATTCCGTACGAGGTGACGGGGAAGCTCGTCGTCGCCACCGCGCGCGAGGAGCTGCCCCGGCTGCACGCGCTCGTGCAGCGCGGCCGGGAGAACGGCATCCCGGTGCGGGAGCTGGGCCCGGCGCAGATCAGCGAGTACGAGCCGCGGGTGCGGGGGCTCGCCGCGATCCACGTCGGCACGACCGGGATCTGCGACTACGGGGCGGTGGCGGAGCGGCTCGCCGAGGCGTCCGGGGCGCGGATCCTGTACGGCGCGGAGGCGGCCGTGATCGACCGGCGGCCCTGGGGGGTCGCCGTGCGGACGGCCGACGGACGGGTGGTCCGAGCGCGGGTCCTGGTGAACTGCGCCGGGCTGTACTGCGACCGGGTCGCGCGGCTCGCGGGCGACGACCCGGGGATGCGGATCGTCCCCTTCCGGGGGGAGTACTACGAGCTGGCGGACCCGTCGCTGGTGCGGGGCCTGGTCTATCCGGTGCCGGACCCGGCGTTCCCGTTCCTCGGGGTGCACCTGACGCGGGGCATCGACGGCGGGGTCCACATCGGGCCGAACGCGGTGCCGGCCCTCGCCCGCGAGGGGTACGGCTGGTCGGTCGTCCGCCCGCGCGAACTGGGCGCCACCCTGGCCTGGCCCGGCGCGTGGGCCATCGCCCGGGAGCACTGGCGGTACGGGGCGGGCGAGCTGCACCGCTCGCTGTCGAAGCGGGCCTTCACGGAGGCGGTGCGGCGGCTCCTGCCGGTGGTGGAGGAGTCCGACCTGCGCCGGGCCGCGCCGGGGGTGCGGGCGCAGGCGGTGCTGCGGGACGGGACGCTCGTCGACGACTTCCTGATCCGCGAGGCGGCGCGCACGGTCCACGTCCTGAACGCGCCCTCGCCCGCGGCGACGGCGTCGCTGCCGATCGGGCGGGAGGTGGCGGGGCGGGCGCTGGCGCTCCTGTAGCCGCCGGACGCGTCGTACGTACCCGGACGCGTCCGTCCGTACGTACGGCAGCCGGGGCTTCGTACGTACGGCAGCCGGTGGTCCGTACGTACGGCAGCCGGTGGTCCGTACACGCCGGTGACCGTGCGAGGCCGTGGTCCGCCCGTGCACGTCCACGCGCACGCGTGCGACCCGCGCGTGCCCGCCCCCACCCGTAGAATCGTGCGCATTGTGTCTGAGCAGCCTGAGAACAGCCCGCGTCCCGTCGCCGACCCCGCCCCCCAGCCCGTCGCGCGGCGGGGCAGTCGGATGTTCGCTCCCGGAGAGGGGCCCCTGCCCGATCCCGCCGGCTCGCACCACGAGCGGCGGATCCGGAGCTTCCAGCCGCGCCGCAGCCGGGTGACCGCCGGGCAGGCCGAGGCGATGCTGAAGCGGTGGCCCGACTGGGGCCTCGACATCGACGGCAAGCGGGTCCTGGACCTGGAGGAGATGTTCGACGGGCTCCCGGTCGTCCTGGAGATCGGCTTCGGAATGGGCGAGGCGACCGCGCAGATGGCGGCCGCCGACCCCGGCACCGGCATCCTCGCCGTGGACGTGCACACCCCCGGCCAGGGCAACCTGCTCGGGCTCGCCGACCGGAACGGCCTCACCAACGTCCGCGTGGCCAACGGCGACGCGATCATCCTGCTCCGCGAGATGCTGGCCGGCGACTCCCTCGACGGCTGCCGGGTGTACTTCCCGGACCCGTGGCCCAAGGCCCGCCACCACAAGCGGCGGCTGATCCAGCCCGAGTTCCTCGCCCTCCTCGCGACCCGCCTCAAGCCCGGTGCCGTGCTCCACTGCGCCACCGACTGGGAGGAGTACGCCGAGCAGATGCTGGAGGTGCTCACCGCGCACCCGGACTTCGAGAACACGCAGTCCGACGGCGGCTACGCGCCCCGCCCCGGCTTCCGGCCCCTCACCCGCTTCGAGGGCCAGGGGCTCGACAAGGGGCACGTCGTGCACGACCTCCTCTTCCGGAGGAAGTGAGAGGAACGCGGGCGGCTCGTAAGTGCGTCGCCCCTGTCCGTGCCGGTCGTTAGGGTCGCTCACGTGTCGAACCCCGCACCCGCCGCAGCCGGACCCGGGCACGGACCCGGGTCCGAAGCCGTTCCCGTCCCCCACCGGGACACCGAAGAACCGGCCTTCCCCGCCGCCGCCGACCGGTCCCAATGGCGCTACCGGCCGCGCCGGGCCTTCTGGCGCAGCCGGCTGGTCCGGGCGATATGCCTGGTCACCGTGCTCGCGATCTGCGCCCTGGTCATCCTGGCGATGGTCCGCGAGCAGACGGGCACGCAGGGCTTCCTCGTCGGCCTGGCCCTCGCCGTGCTCCCCGTACCGCTGCTCATGGCGGCGTTCCGCTGGCTCGACCGGGTCGATCCGGGGCCGTGGAAGAACCTGCTCTTCGCCTTCGCGTGGGGCGCCTTCGCCGCCGCGCTCGTCGCGATCCTGGCGAACTCCTTCGCGGTCCGCTGGATCGCCACGGCCACCGCCGACCCGGACTCCGCCGACCACCTCGGCGCCACCGTGATCGCCCCGGTGGTGGAGGAGAGCGCCAAGGCCGCCGCGATCCTGCTGCTCTTCCTCTTCCGCCGCCGGCACTTCGGCGGGCTCGTCGACGGGGTGGTGTTCGCCGGCTTCACCGCGACCGGCTTCGCCTTCACCGAGAACATCCTCTACCTCGGCAACGCCTTCGGCGAGGACCAGGAGGTAGGCGCCACCGGCATCGGCATGGTGACCGCCGGGGCCTTCTTCGTACGGGTCGTGATGTCGCCGTTCGCGCACCCGCTGTTCACCGTGCTCACCGGCCTCGGCTTCGGCTTCGCCGCGCTCGCCCCGCGCGGGAAGCGGCTGCGGAAGGTGCTGCTTCCGCTCGCCGGACTGCTGCTCGCCATGGGCATGCACGCCGCCTGGAACGGCTCGGCCACCTTCGGCGGCCCCTGGGCCTTCTACGCGGTGTACGGGGCGCTCATGATGCCCGCCTTCGGCCTGCTGACCTGGCTCGCGGTGTGGAGCCGGCAGCGGGAGCTGCGCACGGTCTCCGGCGAGCTCCCGGCGTACGCGGCGGCCGGCTGGCTCTCCCCCGACGAGCCGCTCGCGCTCTCCTCCATGCGGGCCCGCGAACTCGCCCGCTCCTACGCCGCCCGGACGTACGGCAAGCGGGGCGCGCGGACCGTCGGCGAGTACGAGACCTTCGCGACGACCCTGGCGTTCCTGCGGGACCGGGCCCGGCGCGGCACCGCCGGGCCCGACTTCGCGGCCCGCGAGCAGGAACTCCTTCACCACCTGTGGCAGCGCAGGGCGGTCGCCTCGCCCGCGCTGACGTACGCGGCCCGGGCGACGGGCCGGGCGTGGACGCCGCCGCAGTACCTGGACTACGGCGGCTACAACCCGTACCGCGGTTAGGGCTTCTTCCGGGGGAGCGGGCCCAGGCTCGCGGTCAGCCCTGGATCGCCGACGCCTCGGTCAGGAGCTTCAGCTCCTCCTCCGTGAGCTCCAGGTCGGCGGAGGCGACCAGGGCCGGGAGCTGCTCGACCGTACGGGCCGAGGCGATCGGCGCGACGACCGTCGGCCGGGAGGCGAGCCAGGCGAGGGCGACGGTGGCGGGCTCGGCGCCGTGCGCCCCGGCGACCGCGTCGAGCGCGGAGAGCACGGCCCGGCCCCGCTCGGTGTCGAGGTGCTTGCCGGCCCCGGCGGCGCGGGCGCTGTCGACGGCGGTGCCGGGGCGGTACTTGCCGGTGAGGAAGCCGGAGGCGAGGCCGTAGTACGGGACGGCGGCGAGCCCCGCCCGCTCGGCGGTCTCCAGGAGCGGGCCCTCGTAGGTGTCGCGGGAGACCAGGTTGTAGTGCGGCTGGAGGGCCACGTAGCGGGCGAGGCCCTCGGCCTCGGCGAAGTCGAGGGAGGCCCTGAGCCGCTCCGGGGAGATGTTGGAGGCGGCGACGGCCCGTACCTTGCCCTCCCGCACCAACTGGTCGAGGGCGGTGACGATCTCCTCGACGGGGACGGACTCGTCGTCGAAGTGGGTGTAGTACAGGTCGATGCGGTCGGTGCCGAGGCGGCGCAGGGACTCCTCGGCGGCGGCCTTGATCGTGGGGGCGGAGAGCCCCTTGAACCGGGGGTGGGCGCCGGCCTTGGTGGCGACGACGACGTCGTCGCGGTTGCCCCGGGAGGCGAGCCAGCGGCCGATGACGGTCTCGGACTCGCCGCCCTCGTTGCCCTCGGCCCAGGCCGAGTAGACGTCGGCGGAGTCGACGAAGTTGCCGCCGGCGGCGGTGTAGGCGTCGAGGACGGCGAAGGACTGCGCCTCGTCGGCGGTCCAGCCGAAGACGTTGCCGCCGAGGGCGAGCGGGAAGACGTGCAGGTCGGACGTGCCCAGCGTACGGAGAGAGGTCATGGGGTGATCAACGGTCTCCGCCGCCGGGCCTATTCCGCATGGTTCCCGCGCGGTTTCCGCGCGGGTCCCGGAAGGGCCACGGGAAGGCCCCGGGGAGGTCAGACCGTCAGGCCCTTGGAGCGCAGCCACGCCGCCGGGTCGACGCCGTCGCCGCCGCCGGGGTGGATCTCCAGGTGGAGGTGGGCGCCGGAGACGTTGCCGGTGGCGCCGACGCGGCCGATCGTCTCGCCGGTGCCGACGGTCTGGCCGGCGCTGACCGTCATGGAGGAGAGGTGGCAGTACCAGACCTCGGTGCCGTCCTCCAGCTCCAGGACGATCCGGTAGCCGTAGGAGCCGGACCAGCCCGCCGACTTGACCGTGGCGCCGTGGACCGCCTTGAGCGGGGTGCCGGTGGGGGCCGCGAAGTCGAGGCCGGTGTGGTAGCCGGAGGACCACATCGAGCCGGACTGCATGTAGGTGGCGGTGAGGGAGTACGAGGAGAGGGGCATCGAGTAGCTGGCGGCGAGCTTGGCGAGGCGCTCGGCCTCGGCCTTCGCCCTGGCTTCCGCCTCCGCCTTGGCCTTGGCCTCCGCCTCGGCCTTCGCCTTGGCCTCGGCGGCCGCCTTCTCCGCCGCGTCGGCCTTGGCCCGCGCCTCGGACGCGGCCTTCTCCGCCGCGGCCTTCTCGGCGGCGGCCTTCTCGGCGGCGTCGGCGGAGGCCTGCTGCTGCTCGGCCTGCTGGAGGATGCGGGCGCGCAGGGCCTCGCCCGCGTCGGCGGCGCCCGGGGCGTCCGCCGTCGACAGGCTCGCCCGCGTGACCTGCCCGGTCCGCGCGGCCCGCTCGTCGGCCTCGGTGGTGTACGCGGCGGAGGTCAGCGGGTTCGGGTTGGCGCGGTCCGTGGGGACCGTCTCCCGCTCCTCCGCGCCGGGCAGGAGCGCGCCGACGCCGGGGAGGTCGTGGGCGTCGGGCAGGTTGAGGTCGGGAAGGTCCGGGAGCGATATCGCCACCGGCGGCTTCTCCTGCGCGGTGGCGAGGCCGCCCGCGCCGACGGCCGCGATGACGCCGACGCCGAGGACGGTGGAGGAACGGGCGAAGTTGGAGCGCTGCTTGACGACCCGGTGCCGGCCGCCGGAGCGGTTCTGGGCGCGGAGGGAGTCCTCGGTGGGGTTCCACTCGGTGTTCGGAGCGGAGGGAGCCGCACCGCCGCCGAAGGCATCGAAGGGGGCTTCGGGGGCAGGGGTGTTGGACGCCACGGAGGCGCGCTCCTTTCCTTCCTTCTCGCCTACCGGGTTAGCTGACGGGTTCGGAGCAGGAAGGTCTCCTACGGGCCCGGTCGCACGAGTGCGAAGGGCTCGATTCACCCCAAATGGTGGTTCCCCGGTTCCCTTTCGGGATTCGGCGCGTGCGCACGGTGCCGTCTCTTACGACGGCTGGGACGACCGCGCTGCGTTATCGAACGTTAATAGACAGGGGGTCCCGATTCCAAGCTGTCCCCCGTGATCGTTCATTCGATCGGTAGGTATTTGCCCCGGTTGATCCCTCTTCAGCAAGGCAGGTCTCCCGAACGGCAAAACCTCCGCAATCTGACGGTGCATCAATTGTTATCGCAGGGAGACCTCTCGACTACCCCTGGTGACGGGCCGCCGGGGGCCTGCCCGGCGGGTCAGTGCCGGGGGCCGCCCGGCGGCACCACCGGCATCGTCCGGCGCCGCTCCGGCTGCCCCGCCGTAGGGCGGTTCAGCGCGAGCAGCGCCATGTCGTCCGTCGCCCCGCCGCCCGTGTGGAGCCGTACGTCGTCCACGAGCGCGTCGAGCATCTCCTCGGGCCCGGGGAAGATCCGTCCGGCCAGCCGCTCCGCCGGGTCGTAGAAGACGCCCTGCGCGTTCCGCGCCTCCGAGAGGCCGTCGGTGTAGAAGAGCAGCGTCGTGCCCGGCGGGTACGGCCGCGCCTCGGCCCGGTCCGGCCACGACGCGAGGTCCCCCATGCCGAGGGGCAGCGCCGGCCGGCTCGGGTCGACCGGCTCGACCCGCCCGTCCCCGTGCAGCATCAGCGGGGAAGGATGCCCGCGGTTGACGACCCGTACGAAACCGTCGAAGGTGCCGCTGCCGTCGGAGCGCGGGATCTCGGCCAGGACGGCGGTGGTGAACCCCTCGACGGCGTCGAGGCTGTCCCGGCGGGTGCCCTCCCGGTCCAGCGCCCGTTCGAGCCGCTGCGCCACGCCCTCCAGGGTCCGTTCCTGCTCGGCCGCCTCCCGGAAGGCCCCGATGACGACGGCGACGGCCTCGACCGCGTCCATGCCCTTGCCCCGCACGTCCCCGACCACGAGCCGCACCCCGTGCGGGGTGTCCTGCACGGCGAACAGGTCGCCGCCGATGAACGCGTCTGCCTGCGCCGCCTCGTAACGGGCCGCGCACCGCAGCCCGCCGATCCGCTCGGCGGGCGTCGGCAGCACCGCCTTCTGCGCGGTCTCCGCGATGACCCGCGCCGAGGCGAGCCGTTCGCCGCTGCGGCGCACCACCCGGTTGATGAGGAGGGCGAGCACGGAGACCGTGAACACGGTCAGGGTCTCGGCGACGGCCGGGGCACGGGTGACGTCGTCGCTGAAGAGGTAGAGGCCGACCGAGGAGAGGACGGCGGCGATGCCGGTGAGGAGGGTGACGAGCAGGGAGAAGAAGGGCGCGGCGACCAGCGGGGCGGCGGCGAGCATCGGGGAGGCGGTGTACGGGGCGGGCGTCGCCACGTCGAAGAGGATGCCGCCCACGATGATCAGCGGCGGCAGCGCACGGATGAACCGCCGGGCGCCCCGGTACCCGGGACGGCCCTCACCGCCCCGCCGCCCGCCTCCCGCCGCTCCTAGGGGGTGCCCCACCTGTTCTCTCCTGCCCGGTCCGCCCGGCCGCGGCCCCGCACCGCTCCCCTCCAGGGTGGCCGCCGCCCCGGCGGACGGCGACTCCGCACGGCCGACCGGCGTACGGCGGGCCGGGACGCGGACCGGGACGCGGACCGGGGGGCGGACCGGGGGGCGGGCCCGGGTGCGTGTCTGGGTGCGGTCCTGGGCACGGGCCGGGCGCGAAAGCCACCGGGGCCGCCGGGGCTTCCGGGGCCGCCGGGGCTTCCGTGGCCGCCGTGGCCGCCGTGGCCGCCGGGAAGCCCCTCCGGTCACATGTTCCGCTCGGCGTAGACCGCCATCGCGTCCCGGACGAGGACCGCGGTGCCCTCGCCGTACTTGTCGTAGTTCTTGGTGAAGCGGGGGTCGTCGACGTACATCCGGCCGAGGCCGATCACGTACTCCTTGGTCGGCGTCGTCGTGGTCGACAGCCACGCGATCTGGCGCCGCGCGATGGCCTGCACCTCGTCGCTGTCGGCGGCCAGGCCGTCCCGCGCCGCCTTCCCGAAGTCGCGGGCGATGCCGGCCTGCTCCTCGACGAAGGCCCGTCTCTGCTCCTCGTCCAGCGAGCGCCACCACCGGTCGCCCTGCTCGTACGCCTCGCGGCCCCAGCGGTGGGTGACCTCCTCCTCGTACCGCGTGTGGTCGAAGCCGTCGAACATCTCGTCCGCCATGAGTTCCTCTCCGTTCTCGGTCTTGTGGAGGGTGGTCCGCACCGACGCGATCCGGCGTCCGATGCGCTCGCGCTCCTGCTCCAGGAGGGCGAGGTGGGTGCGCAGGGCGGCGGACGTGTCCCGCTGGCCCGCGAGGACCTCGGCGATGGCGGGCAGCGAGAGCCCCAGCTCGCGCAGCAGCAGGATCCGCTGCAAGCGCACGAGCGCCGCCTCGTCGTAGTACCGGTAACCGTTCGCGCCGATCCGGCTCGGCTCCAGCAGTCCGCGCTCCCCGTAGTGCCGGAGGGTGCGGCTGGTGGTGCCTGCCTTCTTGGCGATCTCCTGGATCGACCACTCCATGCCGAGAACGCTAGATCTTGACGTTGCGTCAAGGTCAACCGGAAGCGCCGCGCGTTCGGGCGGAGAACGACGAAGGCCCGGATCCAAGAGGATCCGGGCCTTCGTGCTACTGAGTAGCGGGGACAGGATTTGAACCTGCGACCTCTGGGTTATGAGCCCAGCGAGCTACCGAGCTGCTCCACCCCGCGTCGGTAAACATGACTCTACGGCATGACCGGGGCAATCCCGAAATCGGTTTCCGTCAGCAGCCGCAGTCGTCGGTGCCGACCGGGGCCGTCAGGGGGTCCGCGGCCTTCTCCGCGGGCCCCTCCCAGGTCTCGTACGCGAAGCCCTCCCGCACCCAGTACTCGAAGCCGCCGAGCATCTCCTTGACCTGGAAGCCCCGCTCCGCGAGGGCGAGCGCGGCGCGGGTGGCGCCGTTGCAGCCGGGGCCCCAGCAGTACGTGACGACCGGCACGGACCGGTCGAGCAGCTCCTCGGCCCGCTCGGGAACGAGCGCGGTCGGCAGGTGGACGGCCCCGGGCACGTGCCCCTGGTCCCAGGCGGCCGTGGACCGCGTGTCGACCAGGACGAAGCCGGGGTCGGCACCCCCGGCCACGGAGGCGGCGAGGACCGAGGCCACGTCGGAGACGTCGGCGTGGAAGGCGAGGCTCGCGGAGAAGTACGCGGCAGCGGCGGCGGGAGAGGCCGGCGGGGTGCGAAGTACCGGGTTGACCTGCGGTGTCGTCGTCATGGTGATCAAATTAGGTCCGCAGGGCGCCACGCTGAAGTGGGGAACCACGGTGCTCGTGGCCTTCGGCCGGGGATTCCCGGGCGTTCGGCACGGGAGGCCGGGGATCTCACCCACCGGGCCCCTGACCCGCTTCTTCTCGTCATGGGAGCGGGGTCCGATCCGTCATGGAGGCATGACGGTACGCGAGGGGGGAGACCGACCGTTGAACACGGACAGGAACGCGGGCACGGGCGTGGGCGCGGACGTGGAGAGGGAGGGTGACGGAGGCGTGAACGTGGACGCGCACGGCGACGAGGAACTCCTGGCCCGGCGCTTCGACGCCGACCGGGGACACCTGCGGGCGGTGGCGTACCGGATGCTGGGCTCGCTGAGCGAGGCCGAGGACGCCGTCCAGGAGGCCTGGCTCAAGCTCAGCCGCGCCGACATCGGCGGGGTGCGGAACCTCAGCGCCTGGCTGACCACGGT
Organism: Streptomyces sp. NPDC055632; assembly: GCF_053618675.1. Classification (NCBI taxonomy): domain Bacteria; kingdom Bacillati; phylum Actinomycetota; class Actinomycetes; order Kitasatosporales; family Streptomycetaceae; genus Streptomyces; species Streptomyces sp. NPDC055632. The sequence goes on from NZ_JBSHHY010000002.1 coordinate 27,121, forward strand.
CGTCGGCCGCGTCTGCCTGGACATGCTGCGCTCGCGCGGCTCGCGTCGCGAGTCCCCGCTGGAGTACTACGTCCCCGACCCCGTGGTCCGGGTCGGGGAAGCCGCCGGCGCCGCCGAGGCCGCCGACCCGGAGCGCGCGGCCGAACTCGGCGAGTCCGTCGGCCTCGCCCTCCTCGTCGTCCTGGAGGCCCTGTCGCCGGCCGAACGGCTCGCGTTCGTGCTGCACGACATGTTCGCCGTCTCCTTCGACGAGATCGCGGAGGTCGTGGACCGCAGCCCGGCCGCGACCCGCCAGCTCGCCAGCCGCGCCCGCCGCCGGGTCCGGGACGCCTCCCCGGGCCCCGCCCCGGACGCGCGCCGGCGGCGGGAGGTCGCCGACGCCTTCCTCACCGCCGCGAACGGCGGCGACTTCGAGGGCCTGCTCGCGGTCCTCGACCCGGACGTGGTGCTGCGCGCGGACGGCGGCCGGCTCGCGCCCGCGGTCTCCAAGCTGGTCCGGGGCGCCGAGACCGTCGTCGCACAGGCCCTCGCGTACTCCAGGTTCCGGAAGGCGACGCTGTGGGTCGTGGCCAACGGCGATCCCGCGGTCCTCTCCGTCGTCGACGGGCGCCCGACCGCGCTCATGGTGTTCACGGTCGCCGGGGACCGGATCGTCGAGCTGCACATCCTGGCGGACCCGGAACGCCTCGCGACGCTCGGCCTCACGGAGGAGGAACTGGCACGGGCGGGCTACTGACCCTCCCGGCCGCCCGTGTACTCGTCCGGCCCCCGGTATCTCCCGACCGCCCTGCGCTGCTCGTCCTCCCGGTGCCTCCAGGCTCCCGGGACCTTCCGGCAGGCTCCCCGGCGGCTCCCGGCCTCCGGGACCTCCGGGACCTCCCGGCCGGCTCCCCGGTGCCTCCCGGTCCCCGGCCTCGTCCCCGGCCTCGTCCCCCCGGTCGCTATCCCCGCCGGCGGGCGAGGGAGGCGCCGACCGTCAGGGAGACGGCGGCGCTGGCGACGCCGAGGACGGCGCCCGCGGCGACGTCGCCCGGATAGTGCACGCCGGTGTGGACCCGGGAGTACCCCACCGTCGACGCCAGGATCCCGAGGGGCACGGCGGCGGCGGGCAGCACCACTCCCACGGCCGTGGCGAAGGCGACCGCCGACGCGGTGTGCCCCGAGGGGAACGAGGCCGAGTCGGGCATGGGGACGTGCCGGCCCGCCACCACCCGGGCCGCCTCCCGGTCCGGCCTCGGTCTGCGGACGAGCCGCTTGCCCAGCAGGTTCGCCGTGGCCGAGGCCACCGCGATCGCCCCGACCCCGGCCAGCGCGGCCCGGCGCGGACGGCCCGGGAAGAGGCCGAGCACGGCCGCGACGGAGAGGGAGATCTTGGAGTGGTCGGCCGTCCTGGAGAGCCGGCGGAGGGCCGTGTCCAGGGTGGGCGTGGGCGTGGCGGCCACCGCGGCGTACACGGCGCCGTCGACGGCGCGGAGATCGTGCAGGACCGCCTCGGCGGTCATGGTGGGCGTGTCGTGGGTCATGCGCCGCTCCTCTGAGGTCGGTGGTGCGGGTGGGTGTGGAAGGCGAGTTCGGTGATGCGCCGCCAGTCGAGGGGCGGTCGCGGGGGCACGGTGCCCGGCCGGTCGCGGGGCACGAGCACCCGCAGGGCGCGCGGGCGGAGGGTGCAGACGACCGGGGTGGGCAGGGTCAGGGCCTCGCCGTCGACGGCGACGGAGATGGGGCCGTCTCCGCTGTCGCAGGTGACCTCGACCCTACGGGCCGTCAGGACGTTCAGGGCGGCCGCCTGGGTCCCCCGTACCGCCAGCTCGGCGGCCTGCATCGCCCCCTCCACCCGGACACCGATCACGCCGAGCTCGCCCCCGTCGAGACGGGGTCTTCGGGCGGGGTCGGCACTGAGCGGATCGGGCGTGGCGTACGGGTTGTTGCTGACCAGGAGCGCCTGCTGAGCGTCGACCAGGGTGCCGTCGACGACCGCGTCGACGCGGTCGCCCTCGCCGCCCTGGAGCAGGTCGGGCAGGGCGTCGAGGGCGGTGCCGGCCTTCGCGTCGCGGTACTCGGGGTGCTGGACCACGTCCGCGTACACCCCGAAGGAGACGGTGTTGACGAAGGCGCGGCCGGAGACCGTACCGAGGTCGACGCGGAGCTCCTCGCCGTCGGTCAGGGCGTTCAGGCAGGTCGACGGGTCGGCGCGGTCGAGGCCGAGGTCCAGGGCGAAGTGGTTGCGGGTGCCGGCCGAGATGACGAGGAACGGCAGGTCGTGCTCGACGGCCACGGCGGCGACCAGCGCCTGCGTGCCGTCGCCGCCGGCCACGCCGAGCAGGTCGGCGCCCTCGGCCACGGCCCGCTCGGCGAGTTCGGTGACGTCGGTGTCGGCGGACGGGTCGAGAAGGATCACCCGGGCGCCCAGCCTCTCGGCCCGCTCGACGAGCCCGAACTGCTCGACCTTTCCGCCGCCGGACTTCGGGTTCATGATCAGGACGGGCTTCCGGGGCCGGACCGCGGGCTCGCCCCGCATCGCCCCGGCCCCCTCCTGCTCCGGTCGGCGCAGGGCGGACCGGGCGCAGAACAGCGCCACGCCCCAGAGCGCGAGGGCCACGAGGGCGTTGAGCCAGACGCCCCCGACGATGTACAGGGTGAGGACGGCGGCGGGCGCGGCGACCGCGAGCAGTGCGCCGAGCGCCCTCAGCGGCCCCCGGTGGGCGAGGAACCACCAGATGCCCACGGCCGACAGGGCGAGCCCCACGAGCCCGCTCACCAGGATCAGGGCCCCGCCGCCGCCCAGCGCCGTCAGCATCACCAGGACCGCGGCCACCGCCACGAACAGCGCACAGCGCGCCAGCCGTCGGGCCGCTTTCGTCGGACCACCGGTTCCGCTCGCCGTCACCGTCCCCACCTCCACGTTCCGTCTCCACCCTTCCCCACGCCTCCGCGCCACGCGCCCCGGACGAAGCCGTTCGGCGCAAGGCCCTCCGGGAGCGACGTCCGCAGACGACCGCCGGACCGCCTTCCCTCCCGTGCCCCGCGGCTTTCCTACCCCACGACGGAGAAGGAACCCGAAAAGCCCGGGGAATCAGGGAAGACACAGGGGTACCCGGAGGGCATGGGAGCCCCGGGCCCCCAGAGAACCCGGAACTCCCAGAGAATCCGGAACTCCCGAAGAACAGGAACCCGACCACAGGAGCCCGGGCGCCCCGGGTACACCGGGTGCACCGGGCACCCCGGGCACGCCCGGCGCCCCCAGGAAGAGGAAGCCCCCATGCGCATCGTGATCAGCGAGTTCATCAGCCTCGACGGCGTCGTCCAGGCACCGGGTGGCCCGGAGGAGGACACCGACGGCGGTTTCGCCCACGGCGGCTGGTCGCACCCCTTCTTCGACCCGGAGGTGGTGGGCGGCGCGTTCGCCGAGGCCACGGAGCGGGCGGACGCGCTGCTCTTCGGCCGCCGCACCTGGCGGACGATGGCGGCCGCCTGGCCGGAGCGGGCCGGCGACCCCTTCGCCGACCGGTTGAACGCGCTTCCGAAGTACGTCGTCTCGGACACCCTCGGCGAGGCCGACCTCGGCTGGCACAACACCCGGCTCGTCCACGGCGACAAGGCCGTGGACCGCCTCCGCGAACTCCACGAGGCCCCCGGCGGCGACCTCCTCGTCCTGGGCAGCCCCACCCTCGTCCGTACGCTCCTGGCCGAGGACCTGGCCGACGAACTCCGCCTGGTCGTCATGCCGGTGCTCCTCGGCGGCGGAAAGTCGATCTTCCCCACGGACGGCGTCCTGCGCACCCTCGAACCGGTCTCCACCACCACCAGCCCCCACGGCGCGAACGTCTGCGTCTACCGCCGCCCGGAGACCCGTGCCCCGGAGACCCGTCGTCCGGAGACCCACTGACCGGAGGCCCCACCGACCGGAGGCCCAGTGGCCGAAGACCCACTCGCCCGGAGACCCGGGAACGCCGAAGCGCCCCGCCGGTCGGAACCGGACGGGGCGCTTCTCGGCGGGCCGGGGGGACCCCTCCCCGCCTTCGGTAGGCCGTGTGGGACTCGAACCCACAACCAACGGATAAAAGTCCTGGTCAGGGCCGAGTGGATGGTGTCGACCGATGTCGCTCCGTCCGGAACGGCCTGGTCGGACGGGTTGTCCGGTGCCGCGCGATCCGAGCGAAACCGGGCTGTGCCGGAGCGTCCGCTCACGCATCGCTCACGCACGGCCGGTACGACGCTCCACAGTCGACTTCGGTCTTATGAGGTCATCACCAGAGGGATCCAGCGTGCGGAGAGCTCAACCATTGAGCTGACCAACCTGGTGCGGTCGGTGCAACCAGTCCACGAAGGCCCGGAGGTCGTGACAGGTGGCCTGTGTATCTCGGTTGGCGGTGTGGTCGTCGCCCTGCAACCCCTCTGGTGTGCCCCCTGACGGGCGGGCGCGGACGGAAACTCCTGCCCTCCTATGACGATGGGGAACACTGCACCTGCCACTCACCTGCTCACACAAGTGGCGCATCTGCGACAAAATTGATACATCCGTTCAACCATTTCTAGCCAACCTGTCACCACCTTGAACGTTTCCCTGACAACCCAAACACCATATGTAAAAATCTGAGGGTTTCAGGGAAAAATACTTCCTCAAGCATGGGCTCGCGACTAGACCGCGAAAGGGCACCTTAAATCCGGGGAAGTGCAGTGAACTTCAGGGGGAAATTCATGCCCGAAATCATTGTCGCACTAATTGCCGCAGCCGCCACAATCAGCGCAGCGGCGATTGGAGTCGTCGGCGTTCGCAGGAGCCGCTCTCGCGCCATCGAAGCAAACTCCACCGATTCACTTCCGGCCGCAGGAAGCTCAGACGCGCCTAACCAAGGAGGAAAGGGAGAATCCCATCAAGCGCCGGATTCCCCTTCGGATGGATTGACGATAAACGCAAATAATGCTCGCCAAGTAATTGGCCGCAACGACGGGAATGTAACCCAGGTCAATCATTACGGAAGTAAGCGCAAGCGGTGAAATCTCCGAGACTTGACACAGGCGCGCTTCTTTCAGTCGCGCAGACAGTCCTTGGATTACTACTCGCGTTAGCCATAGGGGCTGTGGGTGTCAACGCCATCAGCGAAGCATTTCCGGAAGTTTGGCCAGCCGTCGGCTGGTTCGCCTCTCAGGCCGTAAGGCTTTCTTCGGACGACCACGTCGGAGTCTTCGTTCGCGAACGAATCCTCCTCTTCGCATTGATAGGCGTGGCTTTCGTTTTGTGGGTCACGCATAAATGGCCAACCCTCCTCAAGACAGTCGCCCAGTCCTTTAACCCCTTCGCTCGCCTCGGGGTAGCAGCGATCTCGGCCGTAGCTGCAGTCCTAGTGGCACTCATCCTGGCCGGCCCTTTGGGGCAATCAAAGTCAGGAGGAGAGTGCGTCTCCAGTTTTCAGCTTAGCTTCAAAGGTGAACCTTCACTGGAAAGCAACACTAGCTGCGGGAAGGTAAATCATGGCGAGAATTCCAGCCATTGACCAATACATCCACGAGAACAATGGAAACGTATTCCAGACAATCATCAATAACGACAAAGTAGACAAGGAGCTGAAGCGCCAAGTCCGACAGCTTGCCGTCACTTCCCCTCAGATGCTTTCAAAAATGAACGAGATGATTAAGAGCCATGGCGACGTAAAGCAGGCCGTTGCCCTAGTACGCGATGCGTCTGATATTCTCTCAGGAAAGGAGGCCTCTTCCGTGCTTTTCACTGACGCAGGCGACGATCCCATGTTTCCCGGTAAAGGCGAACGAGAGCTCCGCAAAGCAGTAGCGGGGCCGTTTTTGCTTATTACCGCGATTGCTATTTTCATCCTTTTTTTGTAGCGATCGTCAAGGTTCGCAACCATAACTCCTATGCCTAAGCTCCAAAATTCGGCCGGTCCGACACCGCTCTCCGGTGAGCCTGATGAGACGGCTGAATCAAGGGTCTGTGGCTCGCTGGATGGTCGCGCTTGCTCCAGCCGTGCGTCCCGCTGGTCACCGGCCCCTGTTGTTGTCTAATAGCTTCGGCCCCGGCATATTCGACTCGTACGAACACGTCGGCATCTGGGACCTGTTCGATGTCCACGCCGTGGCCAAGCTGGTAGGGCTGGCTAAACCGACCCGGAGATCTACCGAGTCACCCTCGATCTCATTGGCGTCCCGGCCGAACAGTGCGTCTTCACGGACGATCACTCGGTAGACCTGCCGCCGCCCGCCAGGCTGGGTCATTACCGCCATCTATGCCACGAACGAGGATGCGACCGTAGACAAGCTCGAAGCGCTCCCCAGCGTAACGGCGGCATTCGCTTTATGAGCTCAACTGCGTTCTGATCAAGAGCTGTCAGATCAGCTCATGGGGAGCGCTCCGATCGCGTCAGCTTCCTTCCCTATGAAGGAACGCTGGCAAGCCAGATGGCGACGCCGCCGTGATGCGAGCAGGTACCTCGTCGGTGCGCGGAGTAGCTGTACGTACCGTCGTTGCATTGGGCGGTGGCGCCTGCAGGGGCCTGCGGCGAGTCATCCGGGGCCGCGGAAGAGCCGGAGTCGTTCTCCGGTGAGGATGTGCCGCCTGTTGATGAACTGGAACCGCTACCGGACGAGTCGTCGCTGGAGGTGTCTCCGGTGTCGGTACCGGTGGGGGAACTCGCCTCGTCGGAGCCGTCCCAGATGCCAGGGTCCTCTGCGCCGGAAGTAGTGGAGGAGTCATCCGTGACGGGTTCCTCGCTGCTGCCGATCCCTGTGGGGTCGTCGCAGGTCTCGCCCTCACTGGACTTGACGGTGTCGAACGTCAGCGTGGCGTCGGCGCTTATGGTCGTGCCGGCCGCAGGCGCCTGAGCGCAGACCGTCCAGTTGCGGTCCAGAAGCTGCTGGCGGCCCAGGCCGCTCGCGTCTGTCGAGTCCAGGTGATAGATGCCGCCGGCCTGCGCCGAGTCCTGCGCTGTCTGGAGGTCCATGCCGACGAAGTCGCCGACCTCGAGGGTCGTCGCCTTGTCGTCGTACGCGGATGACGAGGTCGAAGAAGAAGCGGACGACGAGTCGTTGTCGTCATTGATCAGGGCACTGCATCCGCCAACCACAAGAAGCGCGGCCAGCATGATGCCGCAGCCTATTCGGGTGTTCTTCTTGTCCTCCGCCGTCGGCTGAGGTCTCTGGTTCTGGGCCACCTGCGGGTTCCCCCTTGCTAGGAATCGCGCGTTCCCCCGCGCGCATCGCCCTGCTCCGGCCGTGAGCCGACACCCCTGTACAGCGGGGAGCAGGAGCTGTCAGGGCGACGACTTTAGCCACGTATGGCCGCCTAGGTGACCGTTCAATGAAATTAAGGGGAATGGAGAGTGGCCCTGCCGCTGCCACCTCCGTCTGTTCCAGGAACACGTGCCGGTGGCCGAGCCCTCGTACGGCTCGGCCACCGACGTGATGCGGTCGGGTTGTCAGGCCGCAGCCGCCTCCCGTCCCCTGCGCGTCCGCCGGTGGAAGATCTCGTCGAAGGTGGCGCGGGCGCCCGTGGGGTCGATGTAGTGCATGGCCAGGAGGGCGGCGATGACGGCGCCGACGAGGTCGTTCTGGACCTCGGGCCAGGCGTGGGCGTCGCCGCAGGTGGTGAGGCCCTTCAGGCCGTGGAGGGCGTGCATGGCCTCGCCGGCCTCCTCGGCGACCTTGCCGACCTGGAGGCTCTTGAGTTCCTCGTCGGGCAGGTGGGCGCCGGCCGCTCGGCAGACGGCGGAGAGCTTCTCGATGTCGTCCCACAGGGTGTCCACGGCGGACCTCCGGTCGATGGTCGATAGGGCGGTTACTGCTGGGCGGGGCGTCCGAGCTGGCGTACGGTCCATCCGGCCATGCGCCAGGCGTCGGCGTCGATGAGGTTGCGGAGGTCGACGAGGACCGGGTCCGCGACCAGGGGGGCGAGGGCCTTGGGGTCGGCCTCGCGGAAGTGGGGCCACTCGGTGGCCAGGACGATCAGCTCGGCGTCCCGGACGGAGTCGTCGAGGGTGTCGGCGTAGTCGAGTTCGGGGTTGCGGCGCAGCGCGGTGTGCACGGCGTGGGGGTCGTGGACGGTGACGGTGGCGCCGCGCTGGTGCATCAGGGCGGCCACCGCCAGGGCGGGCGATTCGCGGACGTCGTCGGTGCCGGCCTTGAAGGAGGCGCCCCAGACGGTGACGCGGACGCCGTCGACCGGCCGTCCGAGGGTCTGCTCGATGAGCTTCAGGGCGGCGGTGGGGCGGGACTCGTTGACCTCTTCGGCGGCCCGCAGGAGGGTCGCGGCCTCGGTGGCGCCGAGGGTGCGGGCGGAGGCGGTGAAGGCGCGGACGTCCTTGGGGAGGCAGCCGCCGCCGTAGCCGGGGCCGGCGTTCAGGCCGCCGCGGCCGATGCGCGGGTCGAGGCCGATGGCCTCGGTGAGCTGCTGGACGTCGGCTCCGGCCGCGGCGCACATGTCGGCGACGCCGTTGATGAAGGAGATCTTCATGCCGAGGTAGGCGTTGGCGGCGCCCTTGATGAGTTCGGCGGTGGCGGGGGCGGTGACGAACAGCGGGATGCCGTTCGCCAGGAGCGGGGCGTAGACCTCGCGTACGGCATCCTCCGCACGGGGCGAAGGGACGCCGACGACGATCCGGTCGGGCCGCAGGGTGTCGTCGATGGCGTGGCCCTCGCGCAGGAACTCGGGGTTCCAGACGACCTCCACCTCCTCGCCGGCCGGGGAGAGCCGGGCCAGGAGGGCGGCCAGGTCGCGGGTGGTGCCGACGGTGACCGTCGACTTGCCGATGATGACGGTCGGGCGGGTCAGGTGCGGGGCGAGGGCGCGGGCGGCGCCGAAGACCTGGCCGGTGTCGTAGCTCCGTCCGTCGGCGTCGATCGGGGTGCCCACGGCGAGGAAGTGGACGTCGGCGAACTCGGCGGCCTCGGCCAGGCTTGTGGTGAAGCGCAACCGCCCAGAGGCGGTGTGGGCGGCGAGGAGTTCAGGCAGCCCCTCCTCGTAGATGGGGCTCTCACCGGCGTTGAGACGGTCGATCCTCGCCTGGTCCAGGTCCACGCCGATGACCTCGTGGCCGATCTCGGCCATGGCAGCGGCGTGCGGGATGCCCAGGTGGCCGCAGCCGATGACGGATACGCGCATGGGGCCGACGCTCCTTTCCCTGTTCTCGCCCGCCCGGGGAGTCCGGGCCGGCCGGGTGCGTCACGCTAGCGCCCGCACCCGGCGCGACCCTCTTCGTGCAGGTGAATCAACCGGTCTGCTGCTTCAGGAGGTTGACGAGCGCGGGCAGCGCCTCGGCGGCGGTCGCCCGGCACACCAGGTCACCGTCCCGCGGCCCTTCCAGCGGGTACGGCAGGAACGCGCCGTCGTGCCAGAACCCCTCCGGGTCCAGGTAGACGACCTGCATGCCGCGCTCGCGGGCACGGGCCTGGACCCTGCGCCGGTCGGCGTGCAGGCCGACCACCAGGAGGGCCTTGGCGCCGTCGACCCACTCCACGTCGGGCACGGCCTGGTCGTAGCGGCGCATGAAGCACTCGTCGAGTCCGGCGCGGGCGGCCAGGACGTCGAAGTTGTTGGTGATGACCGGCCCGACGAGGTGACCGGCGTCCTTCAGTTCCCTCAGCGCCCACAGGGCCGGGGTCGGCTCGGCCAGGAAGCAGGCGCGGAACATCTCCACGAACTCCGCCGTCTTCTCCTCCGGCTCGGTCAGCACCTCGTGCAGCAGGGTGTCCGCGGTCGGGGAGAGGGTGAAGCGGTGCTCGCGCGGCTCGTGGCCCTGCCGGTCGGTGACCCGGTAGATCTCGTGGAGCCGGTGCAGGGGCGGGATGCCGGCCTCGACCGACGTGCCGCAGCCGATCTCCACCTGGAACGGCCGCAGGTCCGCGAGCACGGACAGGTCCGGTATCCGCGTGGCCGTCCCCGGCCGGTCCTTGACCCGGATCCCGGTGGACAGCACGTTCCAGGGGAGCTGCCGCACCGAGGGCGGGGGCGCGTACGCGGCGGAGGTGATCCGTACGTCGAGCGTCCGGTAGCCGCCCGGGAGCGCGCGTCCGGCGGCGGCGTCCTGCGGGTGGACGTCGTGCTCGGTGATCCGGCACCGCAGGTCCCGCCGCGTCCAGAAGGCACCGCCCGGCGCCGTCTTCCAGCCGCCGACGGCGAGCGAGGCCCGCAGGGCGTCGTGGTGGGTGGCGATCTCCCCGGCCGGTGCGGACGCGGAGTGGTAGAGGTACAGGTCGGTCAGGCCGATCGCCGGGGCGGCGGTCGTCGGCACCAGACCGTACCGGTACCGGTAGTGGATGATCCGCCGCCGGGCGTCCCCGGAGTCCGCCCAGCCGGACTGGCCGGCGGTGGCCTTCTCCTGGGTACGGCGCCAGATGCCCTCCTCGACGTAGCGGGGGCGGTCGGCGTCGCCGAAGTACGTCTTCCAGATCTGCTGCTGATCGGGGTCGAGCTGGTCGACGACGATGTACGGGATGTCCACGAACCCTCCCTGAGGAATCACGCGTGGATGTTCCAGGACCGTGCGAGAGGTACGAGCCGCCCCGCCCCCGGCAGCCGAAGCCACGGGGCCGCACGGGAGCGGGGCGGTTTCCTGCGCGCCGCCCCGGACGGGAGGGCGGCGGGGAAGGCTCCGGCGGCCGGGCACGGGGAGGTGGCTCGGGCGCCGGAGCGGTCTCAGTGGCCGAAGGCGCGTCTCAGCGACCAGGGGCGAGGTGGGGCAGGCTCACGTCCGGAGCCGCGGCGACGGGCCGGTGACTCATGTCGCCGACGAGCTGGACGGCCTGGTCGCGAAGGGCCCAGGCCGGCCCCACCAGACCGGCGAGGGCCAGGAACGCGAGCGCGAACCGGTCACTCCGTACGGGGGTGGCAGACCGCGCCTGGCGGCGATGGGTCCCGCTCACGAGGTGCCGCCCAGCGCGTTCTCGTGCGCGTCGAGGAGGCGGCTGGTCTGCGCGTACAGCCGCTCCAGCTCCACCGAGGTGAGGACGAGGGCCGCCTCGCAGGTCGAGCCGTCCTCGAAGTGGAACTCGACGGGCACCGAGCCCTGGCGGGCGCGCGGGTCGTAGATCGCGTCCCGGCCGGGCATCAGCGTCGCGTGGGTGGCTCGCGCCGGTACCGGGCGCAGCGTCGTGCCGTCCGTCGGCGCGGTCCAGGCGGGCCCTCCGCCGGGCGGCCGCAGGTGGTAGGTCGTGGCGGAGCCCTCACCCGGCAGCGCGACGACGACGCCGACACGGCCGTCCCGGGCGGTGTCGGCGGCGAGGTCTCCGAGCTGGGGAAGGAAGGGAGCCGCTGTCCCTAACTCGGCTCCCTGCGAGGGGAGATGGGGAAGAAGTCGTCCGGTCATGCTCCGAAGGTAGGGACGGGAGAACCCCTGAATATGAGCCGGAGGAATACGACCCCTGTCCGCCCTCCGTCCGCCCTTATCCGTCCAGGTGGAAGCGGTCGGACATGCGCCGCAGCTTCTCGCGCGTGGCGGACCGCTCGGCGTAGACGATGCCGCGCAGCGTCGAACGGGCGATGGGGTGGTTCCGTACGAGCTGGGGCGCGATCCGCTCGGCCCTCTCCAGCTCGCCGAGGGCCTTGTCCCGGTTGCCGTCCCACAGCCACGCCCGCGCGATGTCCATGTGGTGATGGCCCTGGCGGGAGTGAGGCAGCGCCCCTACCAGCTCGGGGCTGGTGCGCCGGTTGATCTCAAGGGCCTTGCCCTGCTCGCCCATCTCCAGGGCGACGCTGATCGCGTGGATCTGCACGTTCCCGGCGGAGAACGTCAGCGAGTGCCGGTCGTACACCGGTGCCCCGGCATACGTGTCCATCCGCTCGGCGGCGTCCTTCGCGTACCCGATCCGGTCCTCCGCCTCCGAGGCGCGTCCGGCACGGGCGGCCGAGACCGCCGCCCGGAGCTGGAGGGTCCCCCAGGCCCGTACGGCCAGCGGATCGCCCTGCTCGTACGCCTGCTGCACCGACCCGATCGCCTTGTCCGAGAGCGTCAGCGCGTCCGCCCAGTCGGCCGTGGCCCACATGTCCCAGACCCGCATCCAGTCCGCGACCGCCGGCAGCACCGGGTCCCCGGAAAGCCGCGCCGACCACGCGGCCCGCTCGCAGGCCATCGCCACCAGCTCGGGGTGGCCGAGGGAGTGGGCGGCGGTGTGGGCGAACTTGCAGCACACCGCGTAGATCGCGTACGCCTCCTCCCGCCCGTGCCCCTCCGACACCTCCGCCAGGGCCCGCGCCTCGCGGAACAGGTCGGGCAGGATGCGGAGGATCGCCACGTTGGAGGCGGTGTCCCGCAGCCGGTGCAGCCGCGTCACCTCCCGCCACAACTGCGGCGCCGGCCGCGGCGTGCCGTCGAAGACGGGGGCGAGGTCGTAGCGGCGCAGCTCGCGCAGGATCGAGGAGGCGGCGACCTGCCACTGGTTGTCGTCCGGAGAGCTGCTGTACGGGCGCCCGATCAGGTCGTTCGGATGGACATGCAGCTCGGCGGCCACCTGGTTGAGCAGCCCGACCCGGTCCAGCTCGATCAGGCCCCGTTCCATCTTCGACACCCAGCCCTGCGACTTGCCCAGGGCCGTCGCCAGGTCGGCCTGCGGCATCCCGAGCCGCAGCCTCGCCCTGCGAACGCGCCGGCCGATCTCCTCGGCTTCCTCCAGCATCAGGACACCTCCCCAACCGTCGGACGTCCGTGCGGGGTGCGCCGGTCTGTCCGTGCAGAGTTCGTCATCAGCACGGTACCGAGGACACTGCGTGCGCGTGAGGGAGTTGCCGGGCCCACGGTTCCTGTGCGGCATTCGTTCGCCGACCGCGCCAGGACGCGCCGGGAACCACGCGAACCGTCACTGAACTTCCTCTCTACGCCGTCCTCATCGAGGTTGGTGACGAATCCGACGAAATACACGTGTACCTCGTCCGACAAGGCGGGAGGGTTGGTTCAGGACACGAAAGCGATCTTCCGTACTGGTACCGGCTGTCAGAGGTACCGATGAAGATGCCTGGCATGAACGAGTACGACGATCTGATCAACCGTGTCTCGGCAAGGGCTACGGCGAGCAAGCGGCACCGGCCTCCCCTCACCGCCGACACCCTCGCCACGGCCGAGGAACGTCTCGGGTTTCCTCTGCATCCTCTTCTTGCCGCGCTTTATCGGCGGGCAGGGGATGGAGGCTTCGGCCCTGAGTACACGCTCTTCCCTCTCCTCCGGACGACGGACGCTGAAGAGGACACCGTGGTCGACGGCTACCTGGACCGCGTACCGCCGGCCGATGCGGACACCTGGTGGTCCTGGCCCAAGGGAGTCGTGCCGATCCTCGACTGGGGCTGCGCCATGATCGCCGCCGTCGACTGTCTCAGCGAGGACGGAACGGTCCTGCTCTTCGAGCCGAACGCGATGACTGGCCAGGACCTCACCGGTGCCTGGTTCATCGACGCGTGCAGTCTGGCCGAGTGGCTGGAGACGTGGCTGGCCCGCTCCGGCTGGTACGAGGAGGACAAGGTCGACGAGGAGTTCGACATGGCGCTCTGGCCGGATGCCGCCTCACGCTGGTAGCTGAGGAAACTGACATCTGTCCCTCGGTCCGTCTCCGGCTCACCATCCGCTCACGCGCTCGCCCCCGAACGACAGAGCGCCCCGACCGGTCGAAACCGGTCGGGGCGCTCCATCACAGGTCAGGAGGTTCCTCCTGCCCTGCTGTCGGTAGGCCGTGTGGGACTCGAACCCACAACCAACGGATTAAAAGTCCGCTGCTCTGACCAATTGAGCTAACGGCCCGTGGACAAAGACACCCGTGCAGCATAGCCCGAGAGATCCCCGGAGCCGATCGGGTATCCGACACCGGTCGCGCCGCGGGCCGGCCGGAGGGCTCGGACGGTGGCGGTGGCACCGGGTCCGCACATAGGGAAACGGGGCCCGCACCAGCACCGAAGTGCTCGTACGGGCCCCGTTCCAGGGTCCTGCACGAGAAGTCCTACGAGAGGCCCCGCGCGAGATCGGCCGTGTCAGCCGTGACGGCCGTGACGGCCGTGTCAGCCGTTGCGCTTCCAGCGCGGCTTGTCGTCGCGGCGGAAGGAACCGCCGGCCGGGCCGGAGCCGCGGTGGTCATCACGGCGGCCGTACGGGCGGTCGCCGCCCGAGCGGAAGCCGCCGGCCGGACGGTCGTCGCGGCGGTCACGGTTGAACGGACGGTCGCTGCCGCGGTGGCCGCCGGAGGGGCGGTCGTCACGACGGTCGAAGGAACGGCCGCCGCGGTCGTCGCGGTTGAAGCCGCCGGAGGGGCGGTCGTCACGACGGAAACCGCCGGACGGACGGTCGTTGTCACGACGCTCGAAGGAACGGCCGCCACGGTCGTCGCGGTTGAAGCCACCCGACGGACGGTCGTCACGACGGAAACCACCGGACGGACGGTCGTCGCGACGGAAACCGCCACGGTCACCACCGCGGTCGTCGCGACGGAACCCACCGCGGTCACCGCCACGGTCGCCACCGCGGTCGCGGCGCTCGAAGTTGCCCCGCTCGTCGCGGAAGGACGGACGCTCCTCGCGGCGCTGCTGCTCCTCGGCACGCGCGGCGCGCTCGGCCTCGACGGCCGCCGCGGCGACCTCGGCCTCGGCGGCCTCGGTCACCTCGGCCACGGCCGCCTCCGGGTCCTCACCGCGCTCGCGGGCGGCGCGGGCCACCAGGCGGTCGGCCTCCTCGCGGAGTTCGACGGCGCGGCGCTGGAGGCGCTCCAGCTGCTTGGTGAGGTCGACGACCTCGCGCTCGGCCTGCTTGGCGGAGTTGTTCGCGGAGTCGGCCTGGACCTCGGTCAGCGAACGGGCGCCGGTGATCTCGGCGACCTCCGGGTCGAAGGCGCCGGCCCCGCCGACGATGTGGCGCGAGGCGTCGACGCCCGCGTCCTCCATCAGGCGGAAGATCTGGCGGCGCTGGTGCGGCAGGGCCAGGGAGACCACGACGCCGGAGCGGCCGGCACGGGCGGTGCGGCCCGAGCGGTGCAGGTAGTCCTTGTGGTCGCCGGCCGGGTCCACGTTCAGGACCAGGTCGATGCCGTCGACGTGGATGCCGCGGGCGGCGACGTCGGTCGCGACGAGCGCGTTGACGTAGCCGTCCTTGAAGTCGGCCAGGGTCCGCGTACGGGCGCCCTGGGTCATGCCGCCGTGCAGCGCGTCGGCCTTCACGCCCGACTCGCGGAGCTGCTCGGCGATGCGGTCGGCACCGAGCTGGGTGCGGACGAAGATGATCGTGCGGCCCTTGCGGGCGGCGATCGCGGCGGTGACCGGGGCCTTGTCCTTCGGCTTCACGACGAGGACGTGGTGGGTCATGGTGGTGACGGCACCGGCCGACGGGTCCACCTCGTGCGTGACCGGGTTCACCAGGTAGCGCTTGACCAGGCTGTCGATCTCGTTCTCCAGGGTGGCGGAGAAGAGGAGGCGCTGGCCGCCCTCGGGGACCTGGTCGAGCAGCTCGGTGACCTCGGGCAGGAAGCCCAGGTCGGCCATCTGGTCGGCCTCGTCGAGGACGGCGATCTGGACGGCCTCGAGGGAGCAGGCGCCGCGGTTGATGATGTCGCGGAGACGGCCCGGGGTGGCGACGAGGATGTCGACGCCGCGCTCCAGGGCGTAGATCTGGTTGCCCATGGACGTACCGCCGCAGACGACCTTCATCTTGAGGCCGAGCACGTCGCCGTAGGGCTGGAGGGCGTCCGCGACCTGCATCGCGAGCTCACGGGTCGGGGTGAGGATGACGCCGCGGGGCTTCTTCTTGTCGGTGTGGCCGCCCGCCAGGGTGGCGAGGAGCGGCAGACCGAAGGAGAGGGTCTTGCCGGAGCCGGTGCGGCCGCGGCCGAGGATGTCCTTGCCGGCCAGGGCGTCCGGGATGGTCGCCGCCTGGATCGGGAAGGGGGTGGTCACGCCGTTCTGCGCGAGCTTGCGCACGACGCCCTCCGGCAGACCGAGGTCCGCGAAGGTGATCGTGGGCTCGGCGGGCTCCTCGGACTCCTCGGCGGAGTCGTCGGCCTGGAGCTCGGCCTCGGCCTCGGCGAGGGTGTCGGCCTCGATCAGGGCCTGGGCCTCGGCCTCGATCGCGACGGTCTCGGTGGCCTCCGCGGCCTCGACGATCTCGTCGTTCTCGGGCATGACGGCGTGGTCAGAACTGAAAATGGACATGCGAAATGCGAAACCTTCCGGAGTCTCGGCACGCGCCCGTCAACTCCGTGTTTTCGCAATTCGACCGCCTCAATGCGGTCCAGCCACGGCTAGGGAGAGTACGCGCCACACGGCGCTCTTCTGTGTCGGCGCCGGGCAATGGGATCAAACGATCTACCACCATACGCACCCTCCCCCACCTATGGCAAATCGGACTCCGTCACACCGGTCCCACCTGCGGGGACGCCACCGGTTCCGGGGACGCGCCGACGCCCTCCTCCGCCCCTGCGGCCCGCATGGCGCCCAGCTGGACGTCGGGGCCCGGCACCGGCGGATCGGTCGGCGCCGAGGTCGGCTCGGGCGTCGGCTCCGGGGTCGGGGCCGGCGGCTCGGGCGTGGGGTCGACGGGCGGCGTCGGCTCCGGGGCGGGCGTGCCCCCGTCGCCGCCCGGCCCTCCGGTCCCGCCGCCGGCTCCGCCGTTCCCGCCGCCCGCGCTCCCGTCCCCGCTCCCGCCGGCCCCGCCGCCGCTGCCCGTACCGCCACCCGCCGTCTCGTGGCCGCCGCCGGACGGCTGCGGCTTCGCCGTGCCGCCGGACGGGCCGACGCCCGGCGGGACCGCGCCCTCCGTGGGATGCGCGCTGCCGGACGGCGAGCCGCTCGGCACCGGCGTCTCCTTGCCCGATCCGGTCACGTCCGGCCCGCTCCCGTCCGACCGGCCGCCCCAGGAACCGCCGCCGCCGTCCGGAAGCCCCCCGCCGCCGTCGGACTCCGCCGCCACGCCCCGCTTCCCGCCGGACGCGCCGGGCCCCGGCTTCGCCCCGTCGTCGCTCACGCTCATACAGCCGCTCAGACCGGCGCAGGCCGCGACGGTCAGCGCGGTGGCGATCCATCTCACCGGGGTGGGCAAATGGCGCACGGGGGGCACCTCCAGGGCACAACAGGCAGGAACGGAACGCGTCGCACTGCCCAACTCCCCTGCCCCCACAAGGGACACGGGCCCCCGCCCAAGGGAAACGGAGCCCACGCCCCCACTCGCGGGGCCGCTCCCCCGCACGGAAGGCCGCCCCCTCCGGCCGTATTCGTCCCCTCGGAGGGCCGCGCCTTCCGGCCGCACTCGTCCACCCGGAAGGCCGCCCCCTCCGCCGTACCCGTCAGCCGTAGCCCAGCGCGTGCAGCCGTTCGTCGTCGATGCCGAAGTGGTGGGCGATCTCGTGCACCACCGTGATCTCGGTCTCCGCGACCACGTCCTCGCGCGACTCGCACATCCGCAGCGTCGGCCCCCGGTAGATCGTGATCCGGTCCGGCAGGACCCCGGCGTACCACTCGCCGCGCTCGGTCAGCGGCGTCCCCTCGTAGAGCCCGAGCAGCTCGGGATCGTCGGAGGGCGGCTCGTCCTCCACGAACACGGCGACGTTGTCCATCAGCCGCGTCAGCTCCGGCGGGATCCGGTCCAGGGCTTCGGCGACGAGCTCCTCGAACTCCTCGCGCGTCATCTCCAGCACCCGCCCATTCTCCCCCGGGTGGAAACCGTTTTGGCGATAGCGGCCGACATCCCATATGCTTCTCACGTCCCCGACGCGCTGATGAAGCGCCCAGGTGAGCCCCTAGCCCTCATCGTCTAGTGGCCCAGGACGCCGCCCTTTCAAGGCGGTAGCACGGGTTCGAATCCCGTTGGGGGCACGTTTCAAACGTGTGCGAGACTTGTTTCGCACAGAGCAAGGTCCTGTGGAGCAGTTGGTTAGCTCGCCACCCTGTCAAGGTGGAGGTCGCGGGTTCAAGTCCCGTCAGGATCGCTGAGACCGGAAACGGTCTCGTGGCTGGGTAGCTCAGTTGGTACGAGCGATCGCCTGAAAAGCGATAGGTCGCCGGTTCGACCCCGGCCCCAGCCACAAACAGAAGGCCCCGTTCGAGAGAACGGGGCCTTCGTCGTGTCCCGGAAGGTTCGCGAAGACACGAAGAGGGACACGAAGAAGAACACGACGGCGGAACGAGGGACGGCGGTACGGGGAAGGGGCCCGCGCCCCTCCCCCGTACGCGTCACGCCTCCTCGCGCTCCTCCGTACGGCTCCTCCGCCGGCCCCGCAGCGCGAGCAGCGGCGCCACGGCCACGAGCGCGACGAGCAGCGCCCAGTCCGGCACCGCCCGGCCGAGTGCGGCCACCCGCTCCTCCACGGCGAACGAGTCGTCCACCGACAGCGGGCCCGGCAGCGCGGTCGTCCCGTCGAAGACCAGGAACAGCGTGCCCAGGGCCACGAAGAAGAGGCCCGAGAGCACCGAGGTCGAGTGGAGCGTGAACCGGCCGGCCCGGAGGGGCCGCCCGCGCAGCCAGCGCCGCCGGCCCAGGTCGTACCGCTCCCAGAGCAGCGCCAGGACGAACAGCGGCACCGCCATCCCGAGCGCGTACACCGCGAGGAGCAGACCCCCGTACGCCGGGCTGCCGCTCAGCGCCGCCACCGTCAGGACGCTGCCGAGGATCGGGCCCGCGCAGAAGCCCGCGAGGCCGTAGACCAGGCCGAGCGCGTAGACGGAGACCGCCGACGTGGGCCTGATGCGGCCGCTCGCCTCCGCGATCCGGCGGGAGGCGAAGCCCAGGCCGAGGATCTGGAGGACGCCGAGCCCGATGATCAGCCAGCCGCCGACCGTGACGAGCAGGTCCCGGTGGTCGTAGAAGAACCGGCCCGCGAAGGAGCCGGCCGCGCCGAGCGGGACGAGGGTGGTCGCCAGGCCCGCGTAGAGGATGCCGGTCCTGGCGACCAGCTTCGCGCGCGTGTCGATGGAATACGCGAAGAAGGCCGGCAGGAGCAGGGCGCTGCAGGGGCTGAGCAGGGCGAGCAGCCCCCCGAGGAAGGCGGCGAAGTAGCCGATGCCGGAGGTCACCGCCCGGCCCCGGAATCGGCTCCGGAATCGGCTCCGGCCCCGGACGGGGTCCCGGGCGCGGACGGGGTCCCGGGCGCGGAGGGCTTCGCAGTCTGCTTCTTCTTCGCCGTCTTGGCCGTCCTGGCCGCCGCCTCGATCGCCTCCGTGAAGGTCTCCAGGGGCTGCGCGCCCGCGATCGGGCGCCCGTTGACGAGGAAGGACGGAGTGGAGGTGGCGCCGAGCGAGTAGCCCTGCTCCTGGTCCCTGCCGACGGCCGCGCGGGCCGCCGCCCCCTCGGAGTCCTTCGCGAACCGGGCCGCGTCGGGGACGCCCGCCTCCTTCGCAAGGGCGGCGAGCCGGTCCTTCCCGAAGCCCTTCTCCTTGGCACCCTCCGCGTAGGCGGCCCTGTGGAACTCCCAGAACCGGCCCTGCTGCCCGGCCGCCCAGGAGGCGCGGGCGACGGCCTCGGACTCCTCGCCGAAGATCGGGAAGTTCCGCCACTCGATGCGCAGGGTCCCGTCCTTCACGTACTTCTCCACCAGGACCGGCTCGGTGTCCCGGGCGAACTTCCCGCAGTAGCCGCACTTGAAGTCGGCGTACTCGATGAGCACCACGGGCGCGTCGGCCCGGCCCAGGGCGAGCCCGTCGGATGCGTCGCGGCGCGCGTACGCCTCCAGCTCGGGGTAGACGCCGGCGGCCGGGTCGGCGGAGACCTCCGCGACGGCGGACGAACCGGAGGCGCCGGGGGACGCGGGCTTGGTCGCGGTGTACGAGACGACGCCGAGCAGTACGGCGGCGGCCGCCACCCCGGCGACGATCGCGACCGGCCTGGACTTGGCGGAAGCCCTGGAGGCGGCCTTGGAGGAGGGGGATGCGGACATGCGGAAGCGCTCCTGAGGAGTGAGGAGTGGGGAAGGAAGACAAGGACGGCGGAGGAGGGCCGTCCGTCTACACCCTCAGGACCGACAGCTCCACCGGCGACGGCGGTACGAGGTCGGGCGGCTCCCGCCCCGGCGCCGGTTCCCGGCCGTCCGCGACCGCGCACCGGAACCCGCCCGGCACCCGGTCGGCGGCGAGGGCGGGCAGCAGCTCCGCGAAGCCGTGCGCGCGCGGCGGTACGACGGGACCGTCGGCGCCCGCGACGACGGACCGGCCCGGATCACAGCCGGGCACGGCGGCCCCGGGAGCGGAGATCACGGAGATCACGGGACCGGCGGGAGCAGAGGCCACGGAAGCCACGGGACCGGCGGGAGCGGAGAACACGGAAGCCACGGGACCGGCAAGAGCAGAAGCCACGGCAGGACCGGCGGAAACGGTCCGCTCTCCCTGGACGCCCCCCACCAGGAGCCCCAGCACCAGCCCCAGGAGCGCGGCGAACGCCGCCGGCGCGCGGGTGGTGCGGAACATGCGAAACCTCTCCGGTTCGGTCGGCGTGCCCGAAATAGTACGCACCTCCCTCCTCCTCCCTCCCGGCCGGCGGCCGCGCCCCGCCCCTCCGTAAATCGGTTCGCCGCTTCTCGTCCGCAGGTGCGATCCTGGATTCCGTATGTCTACTTCCTTCGCCGCCCTCCAGTCCGTCCTGGCCGGGGTCTCGCTGCGGGACTCCCACCGGCTCGGCCGCCGTCTCGAAGGCGCCCGCCGCATCCGTAAGCCCGAGGCCCGCGCGGCCGTCCTGGACGAGATCGCCGCAGAGGCGGCCAAGGCCAAGGAACGCGTCGACGCGCGCGCCGCGCGCGTGCCCGCCGTCACCTATCCCGAACAGCTCCCCGTCTCGCAGAAGAAGGACGAGATCCTGGAGGCGATACGCGACCACCAGGTCGTGATCGTCGCCGGTGAGACGGGCTCCGGAAAGACCACCCAGATCCCGAAGATCTGCATGGAGCTGGGCCGGGGCGTCCGGGGCATGATCGGGCACACCCAGCCCCGCCGGATCGCCGCCCGCACGGTCGCCGAGCGGGTCGCCGAGGAGCTGAAGACCCCCCTCGGGGAGGCCGTCGGCTGGAAGGTCCGCTTCACCGACCAGGTGAACCCCGAGGCGACCTTCGTGAAGCTGATGACGGACGGCATCCTGCTCGCGGAGATCCAGACGGACCGCGAGCTGCGCGCGTACGACACGATCATCATCGACGAGGCCCACGAGCGGTCCCTCAACATCGACTTCCTGCTCGGCTACCTGGCCCAGCTGCTCCCGAAGCGCCCCGACCTCAAGGTCGTGATCACCTCCGCGACCATCGACCCGGAGCGCTTCTCCCGCCACTTCGGCGACGCCCCGATCGTCGAGGTCAGCGGGCGCACGTACCCCGTCGAGGTCCGTTACCGGCCGCTCCTCGAAGAGGACTCCGAGGAGTCCGACCGCGACCAGATCACCGCGATCTGCGACGCCGTCGACGAGCTCCAGGGCGAGGGCCCCGGCGACATCCTGGTCTTCCTCTCCGGCGAGCGCGAGATCCGCGACACGGCGGACGCCCTCCTCAAGCGGAAGCTGCGCAACACCGAGGTCCTCCCCCTCTACGCGCGCCTGTCGCACGCCGAACAGCACCGCGTCTTCCAGGCCCACCCCGGCCGCCGGATCGTCCTCGCCACCAACGTCGCCGAGACGTCCCTGACCGTCCCCGGCATCAAGTACGTGATCGACCCGGGCACCGCCCGCATCTCGCGCTACTCGCACCGGACCAAGGTGCAGCGGCTGCCGATCGAGCCCGTCAGCCAGGCCAGCGCCAACCAGCGCAAGGGCCGCTGCGGCCGTACGTCCGACGGCATCTGCGTCCGGCTGTACTCGGAGGACGACTTCCTGTCCCGTCCCGAGTTCACGGACGCCGAGATCCTCCGGACGAACCTGGCCTCCGTCATCCTCCAGATGACCGCCGCCGGCCTCGGCGACATCGAGAAGTTCCCCTTCATCGACCCGCCGGACCACCGCAACATCCGGGACGGCGTGCAGCTCCTCCAGGAGCTGGGCGCGATCGACCCGGCCGAGAAGGACCCGAAGAAGCGGCTCACCCCGCAGGGCCGGAAGCTGTCCCAGCTCCCCGTGGACCCCCGGCTCGCCCGGATGGTCCTGGAGGCGGACCGGAACGGCTGCGTCCGCGAGGTCATGGTGATCGCGGCGGCGCTCTCCATCCAGGACCCGCGCGAGCGGCCGGCGGAGAAGCAGGCGCAGGCCGACCAGCAGCACGCCCGGTTCAAGGACGAGACGAGCGACTTCCTCGCCTACCTGAACCTGTGGCGGTACGTGCGCGAGCAGCAGAAGGAGCGGGGTTCCAGCTCCTTCCGCCGGATGTGCAAGCAGGAGTACCTGAACTTCCTGCGGATCCGCGAGTGGCAGGACATCTACGCCCAGCTGCGGACGGTCGCCAAGCAGATGGGGATCCACCTGAACGAGGAGGACGCGCCGGAGCAGTCCGTGCACGTGTCCCTCCTGGCGGGACTCCTGTCCCACATCGGTCTGAAGGACGTCAAGGACGGGGCGAAGAACGACTACCTCGGCGCCCGCAGCGCCAAGTTCGCGATCTTCCCCGGCTCCGCGCTCTTCAAGAAGCCCCCGCGCTTCGTCATGTCCGCCGAGCTGGTGGAGACCTCTCGCCTCTGGGCCCGGGTGAACGCCCGGATCGAGCCCGAGTGGATCGAGCCGCTCGCCCAGCACCTGGTGAAGAAGACGTACAGCGAGCCGCACTGGGAGAAGGACCAGGCGGCCGTGATGGCGTTCGAGAAGGTGACGCTGTACGGCGTCCCGATCGTCGCCGACCGGAAGGTGAACTACGGGCGGATCGACCCGGAGGTCTCCCGGGACCTGTTCATCCGGAACGCGCTGGTCGAGGGCGACTGGCGCACCCACCACAAGTTCTTCGCCGACAACCGCAAGCTGCTCACCGAGGTCGAGGAGCTGGAGCACCGGGCCCGGCGCCGGGACATCCTCGTCGACGACGAGACGCTCTTCGACTTCTACGACAAGCGGGTCCCCGAGCACGTCGTCTCCGGCGCGCACTTCGACTCCTGGTGGAAGCACAAACGCCACGAGGAGCCGGAGTTCCTCGACTTCGAGCGCGAGATGCTCATCAACGAGAAGGCGGGGGCGGTCACCAAGGACGACTACCCGGACTCGTGGCGGCAGGGCCCGCTCAAGTTCCGGGTGACGTACCAGTTCGAGCCGGGCGCGGACGCGGACGGCGTGACCGTCCACGTACCGCTCCAGGTGCTCAACCAGGTGACGGACGAGGGCTTCGAGTGGCAGATCCCGGGCCTGCGGGCGGAGGTCGTCACGGAGCTGATCCGCTCCCTGCCGAAGCCGATCCGCCGCCACTACGTCCCGGCGCCCAACTTCGCGACCCGCTTCCTCGACGCGGTCGTGCCCGTGCAGGAGCCGCTGACGACGGCGCTGGCGCGCGAGCTCCAGCGGATGGTCGGAGTGCCGCTGACGGCCGAGGACTTCGACTGGGCGAAGGTGCCCGAGCACCTCAAGGTGACCTTCCGGATCGTCGACGAGCGGCGCCGGAAGCTGGCCGAGGCCAAGGACCTGGAGACGCTGCGGCTCACGCTGCGCCCGAAGGCCCGACAGGCCCTCTCCAAGGCCGCCGCGGCGGCCACGGGCGGCCCGGACGGCTCCGGCCCCTCCCTGGAGCGCTCGGGTCTGAAGGACTGGACGATCGGCACGCTCACGAAGGTCTTCGAGACCAGACGGGCGGGCCAGCCGGTCAAGGCGTACCCGGCGCTCGTGGACGAGGGCGACGGCGTGGCCGTGCGGCTCTTCGACACGGAGGCCGAGCAGGCCCTCGCGATGTGGCGGGGCACCCGGAAGCTGATCATGCTGAACATCCCGGTGAACCCGGCGAAGTTCGCCTCGGACAAGCTGACCAACCAGCAGAAGCTGGCCCTGTCCTCGAACCCGCACGGTTCGATCCAGGCCCTCTTCGACGACTGCGCGACCGCCGCCGCCGACAAGCTGATCGCGGACCACGGCGGCCCGGCCTGGGACGAGGAGTCCTTCCGGAAGCTGTACGACAAGGTCCGCGCGGACCTGGTGGACACGACGGTGCGGACGGTGGGCCAGGTCCAGCAGATCCTGGCGGCCTGGCAGGCCTGCGAGCGGCGCCTGAAGTCCACGAGCAGTCCGGCGCTCCTTCCGAACCTCCAGGACGTGCGGGCGCAGCTGAACTGGCTGATGCCGGCCGGCTTCGTCACCCGTACGGGTCTGAAGCGGCTCCCGGACCTGATGCGCTACCTGGTGGCGGTGGACCGGCGGCTCCAGCAGATGCCCACCGGGGTCCAGCGGGACACCACCCGGATGGAGAAGGTCCAGGAGATGCAGGACGAGTACGCCTGGCTGCTCGAACAGCTCCCGAAGGGGCGGCCGGTGCCGGCCGAGGTCACCGACATCCGCTGGATGATCGAGGAGCTGCGGGTGAGCTACTTCGCGCACGCCCTGGGGACGGCGCACCCGGTCTCGGACAAGCGGATCGTGAAGGCGATCGACGCGATGGTCCCGTAGCCGGACCCGCGCGGACCGGTCGGTGACCCGCCGCCGGACCCGCGCGGACCGGTCGGTGACCCGCCGCCGGACCCGCGCGGACCGGTAGCCGGGTCCTCGCGGTCGGTGAGTTCGACCGGACCCGCTGACCTGCTGTACAGTCTCTCTCGCAGCCGCTTGAACGAGGGCTGCGAGCAAGGTCCTGTGGAGCAGTTGGTTAGCTCGCCACCCTGTCAAGGTGGAGGTCGCGGGTTCAAGTCCCGTCAGGATCGCCTCAAGTCGAAGGCCCGCATCGTGAGATGCGGGCCTTCGTTGTGTTCCCGTGTCTTGACGGGGGCCCGTGCCCGCCGGTACTCCGGACTTCAGGGAATCGGGGGCCCGA
Source organism: Streptomyces sp. NPDC055632 (assembly GCF_053618675.1). Classification (NCBI taxonomy): domain Bacteria; kingdom Bacillati; phylum Actinomycetota; class Actinomycetes; order Kitasatosporales; family Streptomycetaceae; genus Streptomyces; species Streptomyces sp. NPDC055632. Next base: position 51,922 of record NZ_JBSHHY010000002.1, read on the forward strand.
CTGGAGGTGGTCGCGCATGGCCGCGGCGTCCGCAGCACGGCACGACACACGAGCACTGCTGCGCGCCCATCTGGCGGCCGCGTCGCGGTACGGGCACCTCACGCGCCACTGCGTGGTCTGCCACCGCCTCCTGCGGCTCGCCATGGAGGTCCCGGAGGCTTCCGAGGCCGAGGAACGGGCATCGGCGACGGAGGACGAAGGTCCCACCGACCCGTGACCGACGGCGGGTCGGACATCCTCCCCGGAGTGGCAGGCTTGACCTTGGCAAGGGTTGGCGCGTGTGACGGGTGTCACTGAAAGAGTTTCAGAAACCCCTTCACTTACACCCTCCCTACACCGGTCCGATTTAATCGGTGCAATTGCACGACCGTCCGCCGACCGGGACCGGACACAAAAAATCGCGCTGGACCCGGCGGAGTCCAGCGCGATCATGTGACGAAGACCTGTTGGGGCAGGTGTTCGCCGGCAGAGCTAGGGGTGGGCCGACGGATTGGGGGATCCGACAGGGCCCGGTGTTACGGGGTACTGCGGGGTGTCACGCGACCTCAGGCCTCGCTGCGCTGCTGCGGAATGCCCGCCAGCAGCGCGCGGACCTCGGCCTCGCGGTACCGGCGGTGCCCACCCAGGGTGCGGATGGACGTGAGCTTGCCCGCCTTGGCCCAACGGGTCACCGTCTTCGGGTCCACACGGAACATCGTGGCGACCTCGGCAGGGGTCAGCAGCGGCTCGGCATCAGGGGTGCGAGCGGTCATGAGCGGCCTCCTCGGGAGAACCGAACCAATCTCGGTTCTTTCCTCTAAATTCTGCACCTTGACCCGCGTTGCCCGAAATGGCAGAAGCGGGCCGAGTCGGTTATAGGACGAACGGCTTGTCCTCGGCACTACAACTACACCATCCGTCCAGCCACGTCGGCCAAACCGATGGAATTGCCCTCGCAGGTGTTCATCAGCGGCGGAAGTCGATGGACCATGCCATAACGGACAGTCACGCGTCTGTGACGATCAGTCACAGAGCGATCAGGAGTCCTCAGACCCCCCATAGAGTGCAATGCTGAGCGTTCCGCCCAAAGTTGGGCGGAAGGAACCCTCCCCGGACTCCTTGTCCTATTTTGGCACGAGGATGGGTGATCGGCGCAAGGGTGCGTTAAGTGCTGTCCGTCACGCTTGAGCCAAAGGCCCGGATCGGGACCAACGTCCCCCGCCGGACGGGAGCCGAAGGACCCGTGGACCGGGGAGGGGGGCGCGGAGGAACCCCGGAGCCGTCGGCTCCAGAGGCCTCGAAGATCATTTACACCGGTCGGACATGTCTTGTCGATACCGACCTGACGAAGATGCCCGACTGATGTCAGTTCGCACACGGGGGCTTCCGGCCACGGTTACCGGTTCTCGACGCCCGGACCGCTCCGGACCGGCCACGGTTGCCGATTACCGACGGCCGGACGCCCGTCGACGGCCGGGGACACCTCCGTCAACAGCCGGCTCCCTCCTGCCGACGGCCGGCTCCCCTCAAGAGGGCTCCCCCCCAACAAGAGGGCTCCCTCCGACCCCCAAGATCGCGTCAGTTCGCGAACCGCAGGTCCCTGATCGCCCGCCACCGCTCCGCGAGCCGCCCGTAGGCCTCGCTCGCCGCCTCGCCGTCCCCCGCCCGCAGCGCGGCGAGCCCCTCCGCCAGCCGGGCCGCCGACCGCTCCTCCGCCAGCCACTCCTCCGGCACCGCGTGCACCAGGCCGCCGAAGTCCAGCTCCACCAGGGCGCGCGGATGGAACTCCTCCAGCCAGCGCCCAAGGTCGATCAGACCCTCCGTCATGGGACCGTCGTCGATCGACTCCCGCAGCGCCCGCAGGGCCCGGGCGAGCCGGCGCCGCGCCTGGGCCATCGTCGTCCGGTACCGCAGCACCGGCGCCCGGCCCGCCTCGTCCCCCTCCTCCGGGACGCCCGGCTCGTACTGCCGGTCCTCGTCGCCGAAGAGCGCGAACCAGCGCACCGGCACCTGCCACACCGCCGTACGGATCCACGGGCGCGCGTCCGGGTTCCGCGCCAGCCAGCGCTCGTGGTCCGCCGCCACCTGGGCGCGCACCACCGGCGGCAGCATCGCGTCGAGCACCGGCCCCGGGTACCCCTCCGCCACCAGCTCCTCCAGGGCCAGCCAGCCGCGCAGCCGGGTCCGCCACGGACAGATCACCACCGCCCCGTCCAGACGGGCGACGAAGGCCTCGCCGCTCTCGTGGACCGGCACCGGCACCGGGGGCGTCGGCAGCAGGTCCGCGAGCGACCGGCGCAGCTCCTCCTGCGCCCCGGGGGTGCGGGGCCGCCGCGCGTATCGGGCCCAGTGGGACCGCTCCGGCTCGGGGAACGCGGCCAGCGGCTCGTACACCCGCAGGTAGGACGCGTAGGGGACGAGGACCGAGGAGGCGACCGACATGTCGCGATCCTTCCACGGAGGTACTCCCCGAGGGGGTGATCCTGCGCACTGAGGCTGATCTACGCCCAGGTAGCGCTTACCCTCTTGCCGAACCGGTCCCTCCCCCACCCGCAGGGAGGGCCGAAAACCGCCGCTTCGTACTTGGGAGTCACCACCGTGACCGATGTGACCGGCGTTCCTGTCGATCCCGCAGACGTGCTGCACACCCTCTTCCGTTCGGAACAGGGTGGCCACGAGCAAGTCGTGCTCTGCCAGGACCACGCGACCGGCCTCAAGGCCGTCATCGCCCTCCACAACACCGCCCTGGGCCCGGCCCTCGGCGGCACCCGCTTCTACCCGTACGCCACCGAGGCCGAGGCGATCGCCGACGCGCTCAACCTGGCGCGCGGCATGTCGTACAAGAACGCCCTGGCCGGTCTCGACCACGGCGGCGGCAAGGCCGTCATCATCGGCGACCCGGAGCAGATCAAGACGGAGGAGCTCCTCCTCGCCTACGGGCGCTTCGTCGCCTCCCTCGGCGGCCGGTACGTCACGGCCTGCGACGTCGGCACCTACGTCGCCGACATGGACGTCGTCGCCCGCGAGAACGAGTGGACCACCGGCCGCTCCCCCGAGAACGGCGGCGCCGGCGACTCCTCCGTGCTCACCGCCTTCGGCGTCTTCCAGGGCATGCGCGCCTCCGCGCAGACCCTGTGGGGCGACCCCACGCTGCGCGGCCGCAAGGTCGGCGTCGCGGGCGTCGGCAAGGTCGGCCACTACCTCGTCGAGCACCTCCTGGAGGACGGCGCCGAGGTGTACGTCACCGACGTGCGCGAGGAGTCGGTGCGCCGGATCACCGACAGGCACCCGCAGGTGAAGGTGGTCGCCGACACCGACGCGCTGATCCGCGTCGAGGGCCTGGACGTCTACGCGCCCTGCGCGCTCGGCGGCGCCTTGAACGACGACACCGTGCCGGTCCTCACCGCGAAGATCGTCTGCGGCGCGGCCAACAACCAGCTCGCCCACCTCGGCGTCGAGAAGGACCTGGAGGAGCGCGGGATCCTCTACGCGCCCGACTACGTGGTCAACGCCGGCGGCGTGATCCAGGTCGCGGACGAGCTGCACGGCTTCGACTTCGACCGGTGCAAGGCGAAGGCGACGAAGATCTTCGACACCACGCTCGCGATCTTCGCACGTGCGAAGGAAGACGGGATTCCGCCGGCCGCGGCGGCCGACCGGATCGCCGAGCAGCGCATGGCGGAGGCGCGGCGCGGCTGAGCCGGGCCGGGGGGGGGCGGCCCGCCTCCGGAAGGGTGCCGGGGAGACTTCCCTCACCCTTATCGGCGGGTCGTGCCCCCGGAAGAGGTTAAAATCGCGACTGACCAGCGAGGAAAGGGCGCCTCGAAGGTTCTGTACCGGGGTATGTGATGCGCGCGGCGTACCGTAGACCCACGGAAACAGGTACCGTTGAAGCCCTACGGGCCGGTCTCTCCTTCGAGAGCCCGCTCCGAATCATGAACGCGTGTCAAGACTCTGGGGCCATCGAGCCCCGTCACCGAGGGGGTCGAGCCATGGGGCGCGGCCGGGCAAAGGCCAAGCAGACCAAGGTCGCCCGCCAGCTGAAGTACAGCAGCGGCGGAACGGACCTGACGCGTCTGGCCAATGAGCTGGGCGCTTCGACTTCGAGCCAGCCGCCGAATGGCGAGCCGTTCGAGGACGACGACGAGGAAGACGACCCGTACGCCCAGTACGCGGATCTCTACAACGACGACGAGGACGAGGACGACCAGTCCGGTCCCTCTTCGTCCTCCTCGCGTCGCGCTTGACCTTCTGAACCACCGAAACCCGGTCCGGTACACCCGGCCGGGTTTCTGTGCTGTCCGCGGAGCCGCCCGTTCACGGGTGCGGGGCGCGGCGGAGAACGGCGATCGGGGGCGCCCCTGAGGGCACCCCCGATGCGTACGTCCTGCGGGTCAGTTCGCGTAGTCCCCGACCAGCTCGGCGCCGGTGGCGCGGTCGCCGCGCTCGGTGATCTCGCCCGCGACCCAGGACTCGACCCCGCGGTCCGCCAGGGTGGCCAGGGCCACGTCCACGGACTCGGCCGGCACGACGGCCATCATGCCGACGCCCATGTTCAGGGTCTTCTCCAGCTCCAGGCGCTCCACCTGTCCGGCCTTGCCGACCAGGTCGAAGATCGCGCCCGGGGCCCAGGTCGACCGGTCGACGGTGGCGTGCAGGCCGTCCGGGATCACCCGGGCCAGGTTGGCCGCCAGGCCGCCGCCCGTGATGTGGCTGAAGGCGTGGACGTCCGTGGTCCGGGTGAGGGCCAGGCAGTCGAGCGAGTAGATCTTCGTGGGCTCCAGGAGCTCCTCGCCCAGCGTCCGGCCGAGCTCGTCGACCCGCTGTCCGAGGGTCATGCCGGCGCGGTCGAAGACCACGTGCCGCACGAGCGAGTACCCGTTGGAGTGAAGGCCGGAGGAGGCCATGGCGATGACCGCGTCACCCGTACGGATGCGGTCCGCGCCGAGCAGCCGGTCGTGCTCCACGACGCCCGTGCCCGCACCGGCGACGTCGAAGTCGTCCGGGCCGAGGAGGCCCGGGTGCTCCGCGGTCTCGCCGCCGACCAGGGCGCAGCCGGCCAGGACGCAGCCCTCGGCGATGCCCTTGACGATCGCCGCGACCCGCTCCGGGTGGACCTTGCCCACGCAGATGTAGTCGGTCATGAAGAGCGGCTCGGCGCCGCAGACGACGATGTCGTCCATGACCATCGCGACCAGGTCGTGGCCGATGGTGTCGTAGACGCCCATCTGGCGGGCGATGTCGACCTTCGTGCCGACGCCGTCGGTCGCCGAGGCGAGCAGCGGACGCTCGTAGCGCTTGAGGGCGGAGGCGTCGAAGAGGCCGGCGAAGCCGCCGAGGCCGCCGAGGACCTCGGGGCGCTTCGTCTTCTTCACCCACTCCTTCATCAGCTCGACGGCGCGGTCGCCCGCCTCGATGTCGACGCCCGCGGACGCGTAGCTCGCGCCGCCTTCGGCACTGAGGGACTCAGACATGCTGGGAACTTTCGTGTCGTACTGCGGTTGCGGCGGGTCTTACGGACGACGGAGCGCGTCGGAGGCCGCGGTGGCGGCCGGGCCGGCGGCCAACTCGGTCTCCAGGAGCTGCTTGCCGAGCAGCTCGGGGTCCGGAAGCTCCATCGGGTACTCGCCGTCGAAGCAGGCGCGGCAGAGGTTCGGCTTCTGGATCGTGGTCGCCTCGATCATCCCCTCCAGGGAGATGTACGAGAGGGAGTCCGCGCCCAGCGACTTGCCGATCTCGTCGACCGACATGCCGTTGGCGATCAGCTCCGCGCGGGTCGCGAAGTCGATGCCGAAGAAGCAGGGCCACTTGACCGGCGGGGAGGAGATCCGGATGTGGACCTCGGCCGCACCGGCCTCGCGGAGCATCCGGACCAGGGCCCGCTGGGTGTTGCCGCGGACGATCGAGTCGTCGACGACCACGAGCTTCTTCCCCTTGATGACTTCCTTGAGGGGGTTCAGCTTCAGCCGGATGCCCAGCTGGCGGATGGTCTGGGAGGGCTGGATGAAGGTGCGCCCGACGTAGGCGTTCTTCACCAGGCCGGCGCCGAAGGGGATGCCCGAGGCCTCGGCGTAGCCGATGGCGGCCGGGGTGCCGGACTCCGGGGTCGCTATCACCAGGTCGGCCTCGACGGGCGCCTCCTTCGCGAGGCGGCGGCCCATCTCCACGCGGGAGAGGTACACGTTCCGGCCGGCGATGTCGGTGTCCGGGCGGGCCAGGTACACGTACTCGAAGACACAGCCCTTGGGCTTCGCTTCCGCGAATCGAGAGGTGCGGATGCCGTTCTCGTCGATCGCGATCATCTCGCCCGGCTCGACCTCGCGGACGTAGCTGGCGCCGCAGATGTCGAGCGCGGCGGACTCGGAGGCGACCACCCAGCCGCGCTCCAGGCGGCCGAGGACCAGCGGGCGGATGCCCTGCGGGTCGCGGGCCGCGTAGAGCGTGTGTTCGTCCATGAAGACGAGGGAGAAGGCGCCCCGGACCTCGGGGAGGACCTTCGCGGCGGCCTGCTCGATGGTGAGCGGCGCGCCGTCCTCGTCCACCTGGCCCGCGAGGAGCGCGGTGACCAGGTCGGTGTCGTTGGTGGCGGCGACCCGGGTCGCGCGCCCTTCCTTCTTGGGCAGGTCCGCGACCATCTCGGCGAGCTGCGCCGTGTTCACCAGGTTGCCGTTGTGGCCGAGCGCGATCGAGCCCTGGGCGGTCGCCCGGAACGTCGGCTGCGCGTTCTCCCACACGGAGGCACCGGTGGTCGAGTAGCGGGCGTGACCGACCGCGATGTGACCTTGGAGGGAACCGAGAGAGGTCTCGTCGAAGACCTGGGACACGAGGCCCATGTCCTTGAAGACGAGGATCTGGGAGCCGTTGCTGACCGCGATTCCCGCGGATTCCTGGCCCCGATGCTGGAGGGCGTAGAGCCCGAAGTACGTGAGCTTTGCGACCTCTTCACCCGGAGCCCAGACCCCGAAGACGCCGCAAGCGTCCTGGGGGCCCTTCTCACCGGGAAGCAGGTCGTGATTGAGTCGACCGTCACCACGTGGCACGTTTCCGAGTGTAGACGGGCTCGACCACTGGTCCGAATTGAGGAAAAGCGGGGTCGGCCGCACTCGTGCGATCGCACGAAATGATCATCTCGCGCTTGGAGAGGGCTACAAACCAGGCGGGGGAAGGGATTCCGGCTCCGGGGCCGTGGAAAGCGGACGCTCGTGCCGTCCCCGGAGCCGTCCCGCGATGTGACGGAGTTCGCAATCGGAGCGGATTCGAACCCCGGACGCTACGCGCGTCCGGCCGGTTCGGCGGTGGCGGTGAGGCCCTCGCCCGAGGCGTCGGTGAGCGTCAGGGTCCGGTGGTCGACCCGGTAGGTGAGCGGACCGTCGAGGAGCTCGTACAGCTTGGTCTCCAGCTTCATCTGCGGGCCCGTGCACATCATCCGGGTGGTGGCCGCCGGGCCCTCGACGGTGAGGGTCGTGGCGTCGGTTTTGGCGGTCGCGGAGAAGTTGTTGCAGCCCAGGTTCCCGGTGACCTTGCCGTCCTCGCCCAGGACGATCCGCGCCTTGCCCTCGCTGCCGGCGGGCAGGGAGGACGCGGTCTTCCCGGAGAGCAGGCCGTCGACCTTCCACGCGGTGCCGCGCAGCGGGGCGGGGCGCTCGGCGGTGAGCGCGAGGACGTTCCGCCCGTCGGACGAGGTCAGGGTGAGCGTGTCGTTCTTCAGCGTGCCCTTCAGCTCCCCGGAGAACGCCTCGACCAGCTCCTTCTCGAACCGCATCCGGTCCTCGGAACAGGCGATCTCGGTCATCGGCCCCGGGGAGGCGGTGAGGGTGTCGCCCTTCACGGCGACGGTGGCGTTGAAGGTGTTGCAACCTCCGCTGCCCGTGACGCGGCCGTCCTTCCCGAACGTCACGCGGGCGTCGCGCGGGGCGTCGGACGCGCTTCCGTCGACGGTGACTTCGTCGACGGTCCAGTGCGTGCCGGTGAGCGGAAGGTCCGGGGAGACGGTGCCCGCCCCGGACCCGGAGCCTTGACCTCCCTCCGTGCCGCACGCGGTGAGCAGGAGGGCCGGGAGGAGCGGGACCAGGACGACGAGTGCTCGTGGCTTCGACATGGAAATGGGACGGACGAACGGACGAGTCGGTTCCACCGGCCCCGCCGACCCCTGCGGACCTGCGGCGACCGGCCGTCAGCCCATCAGCGGCAGCAGGTCCGCCAGATCGGCGCGCTCGCCGCTCGCGCTCACCAGGGCCGCGTCCAGCTCCGTCGCCCACTCCACGCGCCCGGTCGCGAGCCGGATCCAGGTCAGGGGGTCCGTCTCGACCACGTTGGGCGGGGTGCCCCGGGTGTGCCGGGGCCCCTCCACGCACTGGACGACGGCGTACGGCGGGACCCGCACCTCGACCGCCCCGCCGGGGGCCCGCACCGCGAGGACGTCGGCGAGGAGACGGGTGCAGGCGGCGAGCGCCTGCCGGTCGTACGGGATGCCGGCGCCGGTCGCCTCGTTCAGGTCGTCGGTGTGGACGATCAGTTCGACGGTCCGGGTGACGAGGAAGTCCCCGAGCGTCATGGCCCCGAAGCTCACCGGCAGGAGCCGCTCGTCGGACGCGCCCGCCACCGCCTCCTCGTAATCGTCCTGTACGCGCGCGTAGAGCCCGTGCAGATCGGAGGCGTCGGTCCCGCGCGTGTCCGCGTCGATCCGTTCGGCGGCCGACGCGGTCCTGGACGGCCAGTCGAGCAGGGCCAGTTCCCTCGCGGCCGGCGCGGGTGCGGCGAGCAGCCGGGACACGGAGTCGACCATCCGCGCGAGGTGCGCCGCCAGGTCCCGCACAGTCCACTCCCCGAGCCGGGTCGGCCCGTCGAGCTGGACCGGCGTGAACGCCTCGACGGCCACCCGTACGTGCCGGAACTGGGCGTGGACCGCGGCCCGGGTCTTGGCGGAGTCGTAACTGCGGGTGCGCTTCTTGGCCGGTGGCATGGGGCGAGGGTAGTCGGCGACGGGGACGGTCGGCGGCGGGGACGGTCGGCGGCGGGCGCGTCGGGGACGGAGGCCCGAGGGATGGGGCGGGCCGGCGGGCGGAGGTCAGACCACCGGGCGGGCCGGGCCCGGTATCGCCTCGAACGTCTCCTTGTTCTTCGGCACGCCGACACCGCGCCAGGTGAAGGGCACGCCCCTGGCCGTGTCCAGGTCGGGGCCGTTCATGAGGTGGAAGTGCAGGTGCGGTTCGGTGGAGTTGCCGGAGTTTCCGCACTGGGCGAGCCGCTGGCCGGCCGTCACCCGGTCGCCCGCCCGGACGGTGAGCGAACCCCGCCGGAGGTGGGCGTACACCGCGTAGGTGCCGTTCCCGAGGTCGAGTATCAGGTGGTTCCCGACGATCCGCCGGGCGCCCGCGAGGACGCGGGCGATGCCCTCGAAGACCAGCAGATAGAGGAAGGCGGGCAGCGAGTTGCGGCTGAGGTGGTCGCGCTGGCCGTCCTCGGCGTGCACGACGGTCGCGTCGGCGACCGCGAACAGCGGGGCGCCGAAGGCCGGGAAGTCCTCGCTCCGGCGGGCCACCGGCCACAGCCACGCGAAGGAGGGCCGGGGCCGCTCCCCGTCTTCCGCCTCCGCCAGGATGTCGATGGCGTACGTCTGGCCGTACTGGTGGGTGCCGTGGCTGGGCGTCCGGTCCGCCGGGCTGTTGAGCGCCGACCAGCGGCCTGCGACCGGCGGGTCCACCTCGACCGGGGGCCGCGCCGCCGCCTCGACCTGCTTGCCGGTGTGCCGGGCGAGGCCGATCCCCACCACCATGGCGGCGACCAGCGGCAGCCAGCTCACCGCGTACGAGTAGGGCAGTCCGACGGTGAACGAGACGATCACTTGGACGAAGAACAGTAACCAGAGCGTGCGGTGGAGCAGCACCGCGGACTTGCGCGTGAACATGAGCGTTCCCCCTGAACGATCGTGGTCGACGACTGTGGTCGAAGGACCGACTGCTGTGGTCGAAGGGCTACGAGTGGGCCGCCGTGAAGGCCACCAGGAGCGGGACGACCCGGGCCGCCGGAACCTCGTAGCGGCCGCGTCCGGTCGTGTGGAGCCAGCCCGCGCCGGTCAGTTGGCGCAGGTGGTGGTAGATCTGGCCGGTCGTGCCCGTCTCCGGGAGCTCGGCCAGCTCGGCGGCGGTGTGGCAGCCGCCGAGTATCTCCCGCAGGAGCCGGAGCCGTACGGGATGGCCGAGGGCGGCGAAGGACTCCGCGGTCTCGGCCCAGTCCTCGTCGAGCAGTCGCTCGGTGAACGCGCCGAACTGCCACTCGTACCGCTCCTCTGTGGGCAGTCGGACCGAACCCGTGAACAGCACTCCGCCGTCGGCGCCCCGCGGGCCCGCCTCCGCCAGTTCGGCCTTGAACCCCTCCAGGGCCCAGAGGTGCCCTCCGGCGCTTCCGGGGCGCTCGGGGGCCTCCATGCCCTCCAGCGCCGCGATGCGCCGCTCCAGCTCGGTGAACCGCTCTTCCAGCTCCATGCGTACAGATTACGTAACTACGTAACTCCGTGCAAGGGTGAACCGGAGGCGACTTGGAAGAGGGAGGCGACTTGGAAGAGAACGCGGAAGGGGACGACGAAGCCCCCGCCCGGACCCGAAGGTCCGGACGGGGGCTCCCGTACGTACTGCTCCTCCTGCGAGGAGGCGATCAGGCCAGCAGGCCCGGGATCGTCGCCTCGTGGGCCGTGCGCAGCTCCTCCAGGGAGAGCGCGAACTCGCCCTGCACGTCGACCGCGTCCCCGTCGACGACACCGATCCGGGTCGCCGGCAGACCCCGCGCACCGCACATGTCGGTGAAGCGGAGCTCCTCGCTGCGCGGGACGGCGACGACCGCGCGGCCCGCCGACTCGCTGAAGAGGAAGGTGAAGGCGTCCAGGCCCTCCGGGACGACCAGACGGGCGCCCTTGCCACCGCGCAGGCAGGACTCGACGACCGCCTGCACGAGACCGCCGTCGGACAGGTCGTGCGCCGCGTCGATCATGCCGTCGCGGGAGGCCGAGATCAGGATCTCGCCGAGCAGCTTCTCCCGGTCGAGGTCCACGGCCGGCGGCAGACCGCCGAGGTGCTGGTGGATCACCTCGGACCAGGCCGAACCGCCGAACTCCTCCTTGGTGTCGCCGAGCAGGTAGAGGAGCTGGCCCTCTTCCGCGAAGGCGATCGGGGTGCGGCGGTTGACGTCGTCGATCACGCCGAGGACGGCCACGACGGGCGTCGGGTGGATCGCCACGTCACCGGTCTGGTTGTAGAGCGAGACGTTTCCGCCGGTCACCGGGGTGCCGAGCTGGAAGCAGCCGTCCGCGAGACCACGGGTGGCCTCGGCGAACTGCCACATCACGTCCGGGTCCTCGGGCGAGCCGAAGTTCAGGCAGTTGGAGATCGCCAGCGGCTTGGCACCGGAGGCGGCGACGTTGCGGTACGACTCCGCGAGCGCGAGCTGCGCGCCCGCGTACGGGTCGAGCTTCGCGTACCGGCCGTTGCCGTCGGTCGCCATGGCCACGCCGAGGTTGGTCTCCTCGTCGATGCGGACCATGCCCGCGTCCTCGGGCTGCGCCAGGACCGTGTTGCCCTGCACGAACCGGTCGTACTGGTCCGTGATCCAGGACTTCGAGGCCTGGTTCGGGGAGGAGACGAGCCTGAGGACCTGGTCCTTCAGCTCCTCGCCGTTCGCGGGCCGGGGCAGCTTGCCGGCGTCGTCGGCCTGGAGCGCGTCCTGCCACTCCGGACGGGCGAACGGACGCTGGTAGACCGGGCCCTCGTGGGCGACCGTGCGCGGCGGCACGTCCACGATCTGCTCGCCGTGCCAGAAGATCTCAAGGCGCTCGCCCTCGGTCACCTCACCGATGACGGTGGCGATGACGTCCCACTTCTCGCAGATCTCCAGGAAGCGGTCGACCTTGCCGGGCTCGACGATCGCGCACATGCGCTCCTGCGACTCGCTCATGAGGATCTCCTCGGGCGAGAGCGTCGCGTCGCGCAGGTGTACGCGGTCGAGGTCGACCCGCATGCCGCCGGAACCGGCGGAGGCCAGCTCGGAGGTGGCGCAGGAGAGCCCGGCGCCGCCGAGGTCCTGGATGCCCGCGACCAGCTTCTCCGCGAAGATCTCCAGGGTGCACTCGATGAGGAGCTTCTCCTGGAACGGGTCGCCGACCTGGACGGCGGGACGCTTGGTCGGCTTGGTGTCGTCGAAGGTCTCGGACGCGAGGACCGAGACGCCGCCGATGCCGTCGCCGCCCGTGCGGGCGCCGTACAGGATCACCTTGTTGCCGGCGCCGGAGGCCTTGGCGAGGTGGATGTCCTCGTGCTTCATCACGCCGATGCAGCCGGCGTTGACCAGCGGGTTGCCCTGGTAGCAGGAGTCGAAGACGACCTCGCCGCCGATGTTGGGCAGGCCCAGGCAGTTGCCGTAGCCGCCGATGCCGGCGACGACACCGGGCAGCACGCGCTTGGTGTCGGGGTGGTCGGCCGCGCCGAAGCGCAGCGGGTCGACGACCGCGACCGGGCGGGCGCCCATGGCGAGGATGTCGCGGACGATGCCGCCCACGCCGGTGGCCGCGCCCTGGTAGGGCTCGATGTACGAGGGGTGGTTGTGCGACTCGACCTTGAAGGTGACCGCGTACCCCTGGCCGACGTCGACGACGCCCGCGTTCTCGCCGATGCCGACGAGCATGGCGTCGTTGTCGGGGACCTTCTCGCCGAACTGCTTCAGGTGGACCTTGCTGCTCTTGTACGAACAGTGCTCCGACCACATGACGGAGTACATGGCGAGCTCGGCGCCGGTAGGACGGCGGCCGAGGATCTCGCGGATGCGCGCGTACTCGTCCTCCTTGAGGCCGAGCTCCTTCCAGGGCTGCTCGCTGTCCGGCGTCCCGCTCGCGTGCTTGACGGTGTCGAGGCTCATCAGGCGTTGACCAGCTTCTTGAGGATCGAGGTGAAGAAACCGAGACCGTCCGTCTTTCCGGTGCCGATCAGCGGCTCGACGGCGTGCTCGGGGTGCGGCATGAGGCCGACCACATTGCCGGCGGCGTTGGTGATGCCCGCGATGTCGCGCAGCGAGCCGTTGGGGTTGACGTCCAGGTAGCGGAAGGCCACCCGCCCCTCGGCCTCCAGCTCGTCGAGCACGCGCTCGTCGGCGACGTACCGGCCGTCCATGTTCTTGAGCGGGACCTCGATCTCCTGGCCCTCGGTGTAGTCCGAGGTCCAGGCGGTCTCCGCGTTCTCCACCCGCAGCTTCTGGTCGCGGCAGATGAAGTGGAGGTGGTTGTTGCGCAGCATCGCGCCCGGCAGCAGGTGGGCCTCGGTGAGGATCTGGAAGCCGTTGCAGATGCCGAGGACGGGCATGCCCGCCTTCGCCTGCTCGATGACCGTCTCCATCACCGGCGAGAAGCGGGAGATGGCTCCGGCCCGCAGGTAGTCGCCGTAGGAGAAGCCGCCGGCGAGGACCACGGCGTCGACCTGCTTGAGGTCCTTGTCGCGGTGCCAGAGCGAGACGGGCTCGGCGCCCGCCAGGCGGGCGGCGCGCAGCGCGTCCTGGTCGTCGAGCGTTCCGGGGAACGTGACGACGCCGATGCGTGCGGTCACGACGAGGCCCCGGCGGTCTCCGTGGACTCCACCTTCACGGTGAAGTCCTCGATCACGGTGTTGGCGAGGAAGGTTTCGGCCATCTCGTGGATGCGGGCGAGGGCGGCGTCGTCGACCGGCCCCTCCACCTCCAGCTCGAAGCGCTTCCCCTGACGGACGTCGGCGATTCCGGCGAATCCCAGGCGGGGCAGTGCACGCTGCACCGCCTGCCCCTGGGGGTCGAGGATCTCCGGCTTGAGCATGACGTCGACTACGACGCGTGCCACTGGCACTCCCGGTGGTGTGTTGCGTGGGCGGTTCCTTCAGCGTACCTGCCTCCAAATTCTACGCGGGTAGAGATCTGAAGGATCCTACAAAAGGCGGGTTCCCGAGGGCCTCTCGGGCCATGCCCCGCCCGATCCCCCACGGCAAAATTCACGTGAAATATTGCGGACCGCATTGCGCCGGGACACGCTGAAACAATTGACAGGGCTTCACAATGCGACACCTGCCGCTGTAGAAAGGTTTCAAGAAGAAAGCAGCATTGTTCCGGCACAGCCGAACGGTCGGCATCGTCGCACGTCAGGAGCGCCACAAGCGCTCCCTACGACCTCGGCGGCCGCAGGAAAGGACCGATATCCGTGGCTCAGCGTGTGGTGGTCACCCTCTCCGATGACATCGAGGGCGGAGAAGCAGCTGAAACGGTCGCGTTCGGCCTCGACGGGAAGATGTACGAGATCGACCTGAATGCTGCCAATGCAAAGAAACTCCGCAAGGCCCTCGCGCCCTACCTCGCGGCCGGCCGCAAGATCCCCGCGCGGATCGGCGCAGGTGCCGGGGCCGGTTCGGGTGCCGCCGGCGGCCGGAGCAGGACCACGACCGCGGCGTACACGCACACCGACCTCGCCCCCGATCCGGCGGCGGTCCGCGCCTGGGCCCAGTCCAACAAGATGGACGTGCCCGCCCGGGGCCGGATCCCCAAGCGGGTCTACGAGGCCTTCCGCGAGGCGAGCTGAGGCGGGGCGCGGTCTGAGGCGGGCGGTCTGAGGCGGGGCGGCCTGAAGCGGGGCGGCCCATCGGGGCGGCCCACCGGGGCTGAACCGGGGCGCGTCCGACGGAGTTGAAGCGGGGCGGCCCACCGGGACCGGACCAGGTCGCCCACCCGGGACCGGACCAGGTCGCCCACCCGGGCCGAACCAGGCCGCCCACCCGGGTCGAGGCGGGCGGCCGCCGGGAAAGGGGTCCGCCCGGGCGAACCCGTCCGTCACCGCAGGCCGAGCCGATTTGCATTGCACCCCGGGTGATCGGCTAGAGTCTGGATCACGCCGAGGGGCGAGGCCGGAAGGCCCCACTCCAAGCAGCGTGCGGGTGTAGTTCAGTAGCAGAACAGCCCCCTTCCAGGGGGAAGGCGCAGTGTGCAATTCCTGTCACCCGCTCTGCATCGCATTACCGGCCACTCTTGTGGATCAGGTACAGTGGTGCTCGCACCGCCCGGTGAAAGCCGGTCGGGAGCAATGCGGACGTGGCTCAGTTGGTAGAGCATCACCTTGCCAAGGTGAGGGTCGCGAGTTCGAATCTCGTCGTCCGCTCAGAGTGCGAAGGCCCCGGTTCTCAGGAACCGGGGCCTTCGACGTGTTTCCCTCTTCTTCGCCGTCGTCCTCATGACATTTGTCAGCAGGGGTCATGACAGTGCGCACTGCCGGGGACGTACGGACGCCGGGAGTCTGGACACATGACAGCTGCGATCGAGGCGACCGACCTGCGCCGTACGTATGCCGAGGGATCCGGCCGGGGATCCGGCGGCGGCTTCGAGGCCGTGCGCGGGATCTCCTTCGCCGTCCCCCGGGGCGAGGTCTTCGCCCTCCTGGGGACCAACGGCGCCGGCAAGACCTCCACCGTCGAACTCCTGGAGGGCCTCGCCGCACCCAGCGCCGGCACCGCCCGCGTCCTCGGCCACGACCCGTACCGCGAGCGGTCCGCCGTCCGCCCCCGGATCGGCATCATGCTGCAGGAGGGCGGCTTCCCCTCCGACCTCACCGTGGCCGAGACCGTACGGATGTGGGCGGGCTGCACCAGCGGTGCCCGCCCCGTCGGGGAGGCGCTCGCCGCCACCGGCCTCGCCGGGCGCGAGCGCGTCCGGATCAAGCAGCTCTCCGGCGGTGAGCGGCGCAGGCTCGACCTGGCGCTCGCCCTGCTCGGCCGCCCCGAGGTGCTCTTCCTCGACGAGCCCACCACCGGTCTCGACGCCGAGGGCCGCCGCGACACCTGGGACCTCGTCCGGCAGTTGCGGGACGGCGGCACCACCGTGCTGCTCACCACGCACTACCTGGAGGAGGTCGAAGCCCTCGCCGACCGCCTCGCGATCATGAACCGGGGCGAGATCGTGCTCTCCGGCACACCGGCCGAGGTCACCGCGGCCCGTCCCGCCCGGATCCGCTTCACCCTCCCCGAGGGCGTCCTGGCCGCGCACCTCCCGCTGCGCCTGCGGGCCGCCGAGAGCAGTGGCCGCGTGGAGATCCGCACCCACGACCTCCAGGAGGACCTCTCCGTCCTCCTCGCCTGGGCCGGCGACGGCGGGATACGGCTCGACGGGCTCGACGCCCGCTCCGCCTCCCTGGAAGAGGCGTTCCTCGACATCGCATCGCGCGAAGGGTCCGCGCGGGACGACCTGGACGACCCGGCGCAGGGCGGCCCGCGGGACGGCCGCTCGCAGGGCGTCCCGCCGCACGACACCACAGCCCGCACCGACCGGCAGGAGGCCGACGCCCGATGAGCACCGCCACGACCACGCCCCCGGCCGCCGGGCCCGCCTCCACCGTCCGCAGCCGGCTCACCGCTCTCGGCCGGGCCGAGCTGACCCTCCTCGTGCGCAACCGGAACAACCTCTTCATCGCGCTGCTCATGCCGCTGCTGATGGTCTTCCTGCTGCGCTCCTCGCTCAGCCAGCTCGACGCGGAGACACTGCCGATGGGCGCCGGGGCGGCCACCCTCATCGGCGGCACCGGCATGGTGCTGCTCCTCGTCGCCTACATGAGCCTCGTCTCCGCGCTCGTCGCCCGCCGTGAGGAACTGGTCCTCAAGCGGCTGCGGACCGGCGAGGCGAGCGACGCGGAGATACTCACCGGCTGCGCCCTGCCCGCCACCGCCATCACGCTCGCGCAGTGCGCCGTCCTCACGGCCGGCGGGATCGCCGTCCTCGACGTGTCCGCCCCCGCCCGGCCCGACCTGCTGCTGCTCGGCGTTGTCGCCGCGATCGTCCTGCTCGCCGGGCTCGCCGCGCTCACCACCGTGATCACCCGCACCGTCGAGAGCGCCGGTCTGACGACCCTGCCGCTCTTCCTCGTCTCCTGCTTCGGCTCCGGCCTCTTCGTGCCCCGCGACGCCCTGCCCCCGCTCGCCGCCGACCTCTGTGGACTGCTGCCGCTCAGCGGCGTGATGGAGTTCGTGCGGGCGGGCTGGCTCGGCACCGCACAGGCGGAGAGCCTGGTGGGCGCCGGGCTCAATACAGTGGCCTGGGGCGTCCTGACGGCGTGGGCGGTCCACCGGTGGTTCCGCTGGGAACCGCGACGCTAGATCTCGGGAGGGGGCGGCCTGATGTCCAGGCTGACGGGATGGTGGTCCCGGCGCAGCAGCGCCGAGAAGGTGGAGCTGTACACGCGGTGGACCTTCCACCTCTTCGTGCCGATCGAGCTGTTCGTGCTCGGCGGCACCCCGTTCAACCGCGACGTGGAGAGCCCGCTCCCCACGGAGGCCGCGGTCGGACTGCTCCTGTGGATCGGCGTCCACGCCGTGCTCTGCGCCTTCCTCGCCTCCCGCGCCCTGGACCACACGACCGGGAAGCGGGAGCGACCGGTCCGGCTCGCCGTCACGGTGGCCGGCGTCACCCTCGCCGTCGACCTCGCCCTGAACCTCCTGTGGGCGGGCGGAGCGCTGCCCGAGCCGGCGGTGAACGTGGGCATCCTCGCGGGGACCTCGATCTTCACGCTCTGCGCGCTCGTCCTCTGCCTGGGCCCGGTGCGGCACGTGGTGTACGCGGTGCTCGGCACCGCCGTCGCCACCGGAGCCCCGATGGCGGCGGTCGGCAACGGCCTTGACATGGCGGCCGGTTCGGCGGTCGGCATCCTCATCGGCGGCGTCTTCATCTCCATGACCAGCGGCTTCTCCTCCTGGCTGCTCCGGATCGTGCAGGAGCTGGAGCGCTCCCGGGACCTCAAGGCCCGGCTGGCCGTCGCCGAGGAGCGGCTCCGCTTCGGACGGGACCTGCACGACGTCATGGGCCGGAACCTGTCGGTGATCGCGCTCAAGAGCGAGCTCGCGGTGCAGCTCTCCCGGCGCGGGCGCCCGGAGGCCGTGGACCAGATGGTCGAGGTGCAGCGGATCGCGCAGGAGTCGCAGCGGGAGGTGCGCGAGGTCGTGCGCGGCTACCGCGAGGCCGACCTGCGGGTCGAGCTGGAGGGCGCGCGCGGAGTGCTCGGGGCCGCCGGGATCGACTGCGCCGTGGACGCCCCGGCGCTCGACCTGCCGCCCGAGGTGCAGTCGGCCCTGGGCTGGGTGGTCCGGGAGACCACGACGAACGTCCTGCGCCACGGGGACGCGCGCCGGTGCGCGATCGTGCTCCGGACCGAGCCGGGGGCGGTGCTGCTCACCGTCGAGAACGACGGGGCGGAGGAGGCGGGCGCCGGAGACGGGAAGGGAGCGGGGTCGGCCGACGCCTTGAGCAGGGCGGGGCACGGGTCCGGGCTCGCCGGGCTGCGGGAGCGGCTCGGCGCGGTGGACGGCACCCTGGACGCGGGCCCGGCGGTGCCGCACTCGTTCCGCGTGACCGCCCGCGTCCCGCTGCCCCGCACGGGGCGGGACGGTTCCGCGCGGACGCCCGCGGCCCCGGCACGGGCCGTACGGGGGAAGAACGAGGAGTACGGGGGACACGGGGGACACGGGAAGCACGGCAGACACGAGAAGGAGGAGACGGTCGCGTGACCGTACGCGTACTGCTCGCCGACGACGAGCACCTGATCCGGGGGGCGCTCGCCGCCCTGCTCGCCCTGGAGGACGACCTCGTGGTCGTCGCCGAGGCCGCGACCGGACCCGAGGCGCTCGCCATGGCCCGCGCCCACCGCCCCGACGTCGCCGTGCTCGACCTGCAGATGCCGGGCATGGACGGTGTGATGGTCGCCACTGCCCTGCGGGACGAACTCCCCGACTGCCGCGCCATGATCGTGACGAGCCACGGGCGCCCCGGGCACCTGAAGCGGGCCCTCGCCGCGGGCGTCCGCGGCTTCGCCCCGAAGACCGTCAGCGCCCAGCGGCTCGCCGAGATCGTCCGTACCGTGCACGCCGGAAACCGGTACGTGGACCCGGAGTTGGCGGCCGACGCCATAGCGTCGGGGGACTCGCCGCTGACCGTCCGGGAGGCCGAGGTGCTCGAACTCGCCGCCGACGGAGCGCCCGTCACGGAGATCGCCCGGCGCGCCTCGCTCTCCCCCGGGACCGTCCGGAACTACCTCTCCTCGGCCGCCGCGAAGCTCGGTGCCGAGAACCGTCACACGGCGGTGCGTCTCGCGCGGGCGAAAGGTTGGGTATAGTGGGCTGCGCGCTACGGCGCATGCGGACGTGGCTCAGTTGGTAGAGCATCACCTTGCCAAGGTGAGGGTCGCGAGTTCGAATCTCGTCGTCCGCTCCACGAAGAAGCCCCCGGTCGATCCGACCGGGGGCTTTCTCGTTCCCGTGCTAGCTCCAGGCGTTGCCGGTGAGGAGCTCGTACGCCTCGATGTACTTGGCGCGGGTCGCGTCCACGACCTCCTGCGGGAGGGCCGGCGGGGGCTGCTCGCTCTTGCGGTCCCAGCCGGAGGCCGGGGAGGTCAGCCAGTCGCGCACGAACTGCTTGTCGTACGAGGGCTGGGCGCGACCCGGCTGCCACTGGTCGGCCGGCCAGAAGCGCGAGGAGTCCGGGGTGAGGACCTCGTCGGCGATGACGAGCCGGTCGCCGTCCGGGGTGCTCTCGAAGCCGAACTCGAACTTGGTGTCGGCCAGGATGATCCCGCGCTCGCGGGCGATGTCCCGGGCCCGGGAGTACACGGCGAGGGTCGTCTGGCGCAGCAGCGCGGCCGTCTCGGCGCCGACCTGGCGGGCGACCTCCTCGTACGACACGTTCTCGTCGTGGTCGCCCACGGCGGCCTTGGTGGCCGGGGTGAAGATCGGGGCGGGCAGCTCGGAGCCGTCGCTCAGGCCCTCGGGGAGCGCGAGGCCGCAGACCGTGCGGGACGCGTCGTACTCGACGAGACCGGAGCCGGTGAGGTAGCCGCGGGCGACGCACTCGACCGGGACCATGTTCAGGGACTTGCAGACCAGGGTGCGGCCCGCCCAGTCGGCGGGGGCGCCGGCGGGCAGCTCGGTGGAGAGGACGTGGTGCGGGACCAGGTCGGAGAGCCGGTCGAACCACCACAGGGAGAGCTGGGTGAGGACCCGGCCCTTGTCGGGAATCTCGGTGGGCAGGACCCAGTCGTACGCGGACATGCGGTCGCTCGCCACCATCACGAGGTCACCGGCCTCGTTCCGGTACAGGTCGCGCACCTTGCCCGTGTGGAGATGGGTGAGGCCCGGGACCTGGACGGGCTCGGGCTTTTCTACGAATCCGGACACGGTTCCTCCGCGTAGGTTGATCCAGGAGCGCTTCGATTCTCTCGCACCCACGTGGACCACCGGTGGGCGGCCTCTCCGTACGGACCTCCCGGTCTCTCCCCGTACCCGGTCAGTCCCTCTTGCAGATGCGGTCGAGGAGGTTCGCCGTGGCGCGCTGGATCCTGGAGTCGACGTGGCCGGGCCGGTCGAGGGCGGGCGACCAGGCGAAGGTGCCGGAGGCGAAGACCCAGGCGCCGGACGGGGCCCGGTAGAGCGAGGTCTCCTGGTGGCGCAGCACCCCGTCGCCGTCCCGGTAGGGCGAGTGGGCGAGCAGGATGCGGCTCTCGTGCTCGGGGAGCGCGGTGCGCGGGAAGTACCGGTCGGCCTCGCCCGCGACCAGACC
Source organism: Streptomyces sp. NPDC055632 (assembly GCF_053618675.1). NCBI lineage: Bacteria > Bacillati > Actinomycetota > Actinomycetes > Kitasatosporales > Streptomycetaceae > Streptomyces > Streptomyces sp. NPDC055632. The sequence continues at coordinate 72,484 of NZ_JBSHHY010000002.1, forward strand.
GGGGATCTCGTCGCCGTCCCCGGCGCCGGTGGCCTCCCAGAGCCAGTGCTCGGCGTTCCGCACGATCAGCGGGTGCGGTTCGGGTACCCGGCCCGCGTACTGGATGCCGAGGAGCTGCTGCTCGGGTCGGTCGACCTCGCGCCAGAGCGCGGGGCGGCCGGGGCCCTGGCGCTTGCGGCAGGTGAGGAGGCGGTCGGGCGCGCCGGAGGCCGAGGGGCCCAGCTCCACCTGCCAGTACATGGTGTTGGCGGAGAGGAAGACGAGCGAGGTGCCCTGGTCGCGGGCGCGTTCGGCGGCCTGGCGCATCGGCGCCGACCAGTACTCGTCGTGGCCGGGGAAGACCAGGCCCCGGTAGCGGCCCGGGTCGACGCGGCCCGCGTGCAGGTCGCGGGTCTCGGCGTACGCCAGGTCGTAGCCGTAGCGCTCGGCCCAGCGGATGAAGTCGTAGGCGTGCCCGACGTGCAGCGGCAGCCCCGCGCCCGCGTAGGGGCGGTCGAAGGAGACGGTGACGGCCGCGTCCTCCTCGCCGAGCAGCCGGCCGTCCTCGTCCCAGGCGTGGTAGAGGCTGGCGCCGGTGTGTCCGTCCTCCGGATAGAGGTTGTACGCCTGCCAGGTCACGTCCGGGAGGACGAGGAGCAGGTCCGCCGGGTGGTCGTCGCGGACCGTGAAGGGGATGTGGGAACGGTGCCCGTCGGCGGTGGTGAGGACGGCAACGTACGCGCCGATCGCCCAGTAGCTGGGGACCTGGAGCCGCCAGGACTGCCACCAGTGGTGGCAGGAGACCGTGCGGTCGACGATGAGCGGGGCGGGCTGGACGATCCCGGAGAGGCGCGGGCTGGTGATGATCTTCGCCGCGCCGTGACCGCCGTAGTGACCGATCCGATAGATGTCGACCGAGAACTGCTGCGGCGGGTCCACGGTGATGTGGAAGTCGATCGAATCGCCCGGCGCGACGGCGCCGCCGGACGCGAAGCCCTTGATCTGGCGCCGGACGTCGTCGGCCGTGCGGGGGCCGCCGGTGCCGCCCCGGGCCAGCACCTCGTCCGCGTACCAGGGCACCATCTGGCCGGTGTCGTCGAAGTAGTTGTCCGAGCCGCGCAGCCAGGGCAGCGGGCCCTGGCCGAAGGGATCGGAGACGGCGTGCGCGAGCGCACCCGACTCCCACCGCCTGATCTGATCCGCCCCCATGCTGCGCCCCTCCCTCGACTCCCCCGGTCGGCCGGTCAGTGCCCGTGGATTCGTGCTTCTGTCAGTGATGGCCTCCAGCACATCACATAACGCACGCACTCCGTCACCGTTCGTCGTGAATTGACGAGAGTGGAAGACGAGGTTCCGCATGTGCCGCCGGTCTATGCCGGGGGCCCACGACGGGTCCCTGTCCGGGGCGCTCCGGACCACGGAGGCGACGGCGGGTCGGACGGCGGAGCCGGGCGGGCGGGGCCGACGGTGGGTCGGGCGGCGGAATCGAGCAGCGGAGTCGGGTAGCGGAGTCGGACGGGCGCGGGGCCGACGGTGGGTCAGACGAGCCGTACGGGCTTCTCGGGACGTACGCCGGTGCGCGCCAGCCAGTCCCGCAGGGGCTCGGGATCGCCGTCCTCGACGAGGGAGAGGACACGGGGGCCGAGGTCCGTCGTCCGCTCGCCGTCGAGGAGCAGGGCGGGCCCGTCGAGCCAGTCGAGCCCGGGGGTCGCCTCGGCGGTGTCCACGGCCGCGCAGCAGACCATCGCGGTGACGTGGTCGGCGAGCAGGTCGCGGCCGCTGCGGGGCGGCTGGAGCGGGAAGAGCGGCAGGGGGCCGTCGGGGCCGCTGACGCCCTCGTACGCGGTGGCCCGGTCCGCCGCCGGGGCGGTGGCGCCCGCCGTCCGGCCCCGGGCGCTCTCGGCGGCGAACCGGGCCTCCCGCGCGGCCTCCTCACGGGCGAGCAGGGCGCTGAGGGCCCCGGCGAGCGCGTCGGCGGCGGGATTGACCGGGGGGTCGTCGTCGAGGTCGTCGAGACCGTCGAGATCGGTGAGGTCGGCGAGGTCGTCGCGGCTGTCGCGACCGCCGCGGGCGTCCGGGCCGGCGGAGGCTTCGGGGGCGGTTTCGGGGGCGACTTCGATGACGGTCTCGGTATGCGCTCCCGGGACCGATTCGGGCGCCGTGGCCGTGGCCGTAACCGCCGTCGTCGTCAGGCGGTCGATCACGCGGGTCAGGGTCGGGCCGTCGGCCGGGGGCGGGGCACCGGGGGTGGCGGCGGCCGCGTCGATGCCGTCGAGGACCCGGTGGAGACGGGCCGCGTCCGTACGCCACTTCCGGTCGACGACCTCTTCCGGATACTGGCTCCACTCCACCGGCGACCAGTCGGGGCCTGGCTCGGCCGGGCCGCCGTGGAAGAGGCGGGCGGCGAGCAGCGAGGCGGCCTCGTCGACCGCGCCCGGCTCCTCCAGGAGGTCGCAGGCCGGGCGCTCGCCGAGCCGGGAGGAGAAGCCGTCCGCGAGCCGGTCGCGGCGGGACAGCTCGGTCAGGGCGGAGACCACGCCCGCGTCGAGCTTGGCGGGCCAGCGGCCCATCCGCCAGGCGGGCAGCGCGACCCGGGTCAGGAGCCGGTCCCAGCCCGCGTAGGCCAGGCCGACCTGCTCCTGCGCCACGATCCGTACGCCGTAGTCGACCTCCTGGGCGCGCTCCGAGCCCGCGGCGGCGACCCCGCGCTCCATCTCGGCGGCGTGCCCGCGACAGGCGCGCAGCAGGACGCGGGCGACCTGCCCGACGCCGTGGGCGCCGAGGCGGCGGACCGGGTCGAGGCCGGGGTCCCGGGGCACGGCGATCGCGGCGTCCAGGCCGCGGACGAAGCGGCGGGCGGCGGCTATGTCGGGATGGGCGGCCGGCCCCGTACCGGCGACGACGGGGGCGAGGACCGCCCGCAGTTCGCCGACGCGCATCCACCAGAGGAAGGGCGAGCCTATGACCAGAACGGGAGCGGCACCGGTTCCGCCGCCCGCGCGGTGCGTCCGGTGGGCCCGGTGCGTACGGTCCTCCAGCCAGCTGTCGCAGTCCGGGGTCAGGGCTATCGCTGCGGGCGCCGGGACGCCGAGCCGGTCGGCCAGGTCCCGCACGAGCCGGTACAGGTCGGGAGCGGCGGTCTCGGCCAGCTCCACCGTCGGCGTGGCGGCCGGGCGGGCCCGGGCGACGACGAGGGCGACCGCCGTGGCGGCAAGGAGGACGACGACCGCGAGGACGGTCACGATCCAGCGGGCCGTGCCCCACCCCGTACCCGAGAAGTGGCCGGTGACCTCGCCCGCGTACAGCACGACGGCCACCGCGGCGGGGAGCACCGCGAGGCCCAGCGCCCTGCCGCGGACGCGGAGGACGGCGAGGGCCCGGGAGCGCGCGGCGCGCGCACCCCACTCCTCGCCGACGGCGGAACCGGTGCCGGACACGCCGCTCATCATCCCCTCCTGCCCTGGTCGGGACTGCCTGTGGCGGTGTTGGTCACTCCCCCACTGTGGCACCCGCCACTGACATCGCAATGCCGGTGGGCCAAGTGCCGGAACGCCTGCGCCGCACCCTAGTTGGGGCGGTGGCGGGCGTCATCCGGATGGCTCATCCGTCACTCGATGGAATGGCTTTGGGCAAAGGTGATGGCGCTCGTGCGGCCGTGCGGTGCGCCGCACGGCCGCACGAAGCGGTCATGCGGGAATCAGGCCTCGGCGGCCTTGCGCGCGATGTCCGTACGGTGCTGGGAACCGTCGAGCCGGATGCGGCCGACCGCCGCGTAGGCGCGCTCGCGGGCCCGCGCCAGGTCCGTTCCGGTGGCGGTGACCGAGAGGACGCGGCCGCCCGCGCTCACCACGGCGTCGCCGTCCCGCTTCGTACCGGCGTGCAGCACGTACGCGTGCGGGGCGTCCAGCTCCGCGATCTCCTCCAGGCCCGTGATCCGGTCGCCGGTGCGCGGGGTGTCCGGGTAGTTGTGGGAGGCGACGACCACGGTGACGGCGGCGTCGTCCCGCCAGCGGAGCGGCGCCTGGTCGGCGAGCGTGCCGTTGGCGGCGTTCAGCAGGACGCCGGCGAGCGGGGTGGCGAGCCGGGCCAGGACGACCTGGGTCTCGGGGTCGCCGAAGCGGGCGTTGAACTCGATGACCCGGACGCCGCGGCTCGTGATCGCCAGGCCGGCGTACAGCAGGCCGGAGAAGGGGGTGCCGCGGCGGCGCAGCTCGTCCACGGTCGGCTGGAGGACCGTCTCCAGGACCTCGTCGACCAGCTTCGGGTCGGCCCAGGGCAGCGGGGAGTAGGCGCCCATGCCGCCGGTGTTCGGGCCCTCGTCGCCGTCGAGCGCGCGCTTGAAGTCCTGCGCGGGCTGGAGCGGCAGGACGGTGGTGCCGTCGGTGATGGCGAAGAGGGAGACCTCGGGGCCGTCGAGGTACTCCTCGATGACCACGCGGTCGCACGCGAGCGCGTGGGCCCGGGCCTGTTCGAGGTCGTCGGTGACGACGACGCCCTTGCCGGCGGCGAGGCCGTCGTCCTTCACCACGTACGGGGCGCCGAAGGCGTCGAGCGCCTCGTCGATCTCCTCGGGGGTGGTGCAGACGTAGCTGCGGGCGGTGGGCACGCCGGCGCCGGCCATGACGTCCTTGGCGAAGGCCTTGGAGCCCTCCAGCTCCGCCGCCTCCCGCGAGGGGCCGAAGACGGGGATGCCGGCCGCACGCACGGCGTCGGCGACGCCGGCGACGAGCGGGGCCTCCGGGCCGACGACGACGAGACCGGCGCCGAGCTCGGTGGCGAGGCGCGCGACGGCGTCGCCGTCCAGCTGGTCGACGGCGTGCAGCTCGGCGAGCTCCGCGATTCCGGCGTTGCCGGGCGCGCAGTGCAGAGCGGTGACGTCGGGATCGAGGGAGAGAGAGCGGCACAGGGCGTGTTCGCGGGCGCCGCCGCCGATGACGAGGACCTTCACGCCAGCCAGGGTAGCCCGCGGGACGGGATGCCCTTCGTACGGGCCACCGAGCGAGACGCCCCTACTCGTTCGTGTATTCCTCCACGACCGTGGCGCCGAGCTCGCGCACGATCAGGTCGTGCCCGGAGAGGGCCGAGTCGACGAGGTCGGGATCGTCCTCCTCCGGAACGTCGTCCTCCGGCGCCACGGGCTGCGGCGCGGGCGGGGTGTACGCGGGCGGGGACGGGTCCTTGGCGGGCGCGAGCTGCTGCGTCCGGGCGGGAGCGGGGGCCGCCTGTACGGGCGGGGGCGGCGGGGCCTGCTGGAAGGAGGGCGCCGGGGCGGGAGCCGGGGCAGGTGCCGCCGGACGGCCGCCGAAGTTGGCGGCGGCGGGCGGCGGCGCGGCACCGCCCGAGGGGTCGACGATCGCCTCGATCTTCCAGTTCACGTTGAACTGCTCGGCGAGGGCCTGCTTCAGGACGTCCTCGCTGCCGCTGCTCGCGAAGTTGTCCCGGGCGCCGGCGTTGAGGAAGCCGAGCTGGAGGGTGGTGCCGTCGAACCCGGCGACCTGCGCGTTCTGGCTGAGCAGGATCCACGTGAAACGGCGCCGGTTCTTGACGGCGTCGAGGATCTGCGGCCACAGGTTCCGCACCTGGGCGGTGTCGCCGCCGGTGGGGGCGGAGGCGGGCGCAGGCGCGGGCGGAGCGGCGGGTGCGGGGACCTGCGGGGCCGGGGCGGAGGCTCCGGGCCAGGCGCCGGGGGCGCTGCCGCCGGGGGTGCTGCCGCCGGGCGCGGCTGCTCCGGGCCAGGCACCGGGCCGGGGCCCGGCTGACGCGGCGGGCGCGGGGGCCTGCGGCTGCGACGGCGCTTGCACGGGTGCGGGCGGAGGCGGGGGCGGGGCCATGGGGGTGTGGGCGTCGGGCCCGGGGACGTACCCCATGGCGGGCGCGGCGGACGCGGGGGACACGGGGGGCCCGGGGGTGAAGACGGGCGCGGGGGCGGACGCGGCGGCGGTCGTGGCGCCGCGCTCCAGCCGGTCCAGGCGCGCCTGGACGGAGCGCTCGTCGTCGTAGGCGGCGGGCAGCAGGACGCGCGCGCAGATCAGCTCCAGCTGGAGCCGGGGGGAGGTGGCGCCGCGCATCTCGGTGAGGCCGGTGTTCACCAGGTCGGCGGCCCGGCTGAGCTCGGCGGCCCCGAAGACGGACGCCTGCGCCTGCATGCGCTCGACGACGTCGACCGGGGCGTCGATGAGCCCCTTCTCGGCGGCGTCCGGCACGGCGGCCAGGATCACCAGGTCGCGCAGCCGCTCCAGGAGGTCGGCGACGAAGCGGCGGGGGTCGTTGCCGCCCTCGATGACCCGGTCGACGACCTCGAAGGCGGCGGCGCCGTCGCCGGCGGCGAAGGCGTCGACGACGGAGTCGAGCAGCGAACCGTCCGTGTAGCCGAGGAGCGAGGTGGCCATGGCGTAGGTCACACCGGCGTCGGCGGCGCCGGCGAGGAGCTGGTCCATGACGGACATCGAGTCACGCACGGAACCGGCGCCGGCGCGCACGACGAGGGGCAGCACGCCGTCCGCGACGGGGATGCCCTCGCGTCCGCAGACGTCGCCCAGGTAGTCCCGGAGGGTGCCGGGCGGCACGAGCCGGAAGGGGTAGTGGTGGGTCCGCGAGCGGATGGTCCCGATGACCTTCTCGGGCTCCGTGGTGGCGAAGATGAACTTCAGGTGCTCCGGGGGCTCCTCGACCACCTTCAGGAGGGCGTTGAAGCCCGCCGAGGTGACCATGTGGGCCTCGTCGATGATGTAGATCTTGTACCGGCTGGAGGCGGGCCCGAAGAAGGCCTTCTCGCGCAGGTCGCGGGCGTCGTCCACGCCGCCGTGCGAGGCGGCGTCGATCTCGATGACGTCGATCGACCCCGGCCCGTTCCGCGCGAGGTCCTGACAGGACTGGCACTCGCCGCAGGGCGTGGGCGTCGGACCCTGCTCGCAGTTCAGGCAGCGGGCGAGGATGCGCGCGCTGGTCGTCTTGCCGCAGCCGCGGGGTCCGCTGAACAGGTACGCGTGATTGACCCGGTTGTTCCGCAGGGCCTGCTGCAGCGGGTCGGTGACATGCTCCTGACCGATGACCTCGGCGAAGGACTCGGGGCGATAGCGGCGGTAGAGCGCGAGAGACGACACGTGTACGAGGTTATAGGCGCGCACCGACAACTCGGGAAAATCGCGGGGTGCGGGGGCTCGGGCCTGCGGGGCCCGGCCGACGGGCCTTGCCGGCCCCGGCCCCGGCTCCTGGCCCTGGCGGTCCGGCCCATGCCCTCTGACCCTTGCTCCACTGGCTCCCCTGGCCCCTGGTGACCCCTGACTGACCCTGGCCCTGGGAACGCAAGCGCCCCCCACGCACCCGCCAGAGCCGACCTACCCTTGCTGCCTTCCGGCCCTGGGGGAGTTCAGTCAGATAGCGCCGCGTGAGGGGCTCCGCCCAGACTACCCGATGCCGACGGCATCGGACCCCACACCTCCCGTCCGGGACCTCCCGCCGACCCCACCTGCGATCGAGTTCGCGAGCACCCCCCTCGGTCATGTAATGTTCCCGGCGGAGGATTCGCCTAGAGGCCTAGGGCGCACGCTTGGAAAGCGTGTTGGGGGCAACCCCTCACGAGTTCGAATCTCGTATCCTCCGCCAGTGCCTCACCGGGCACGATGTCGAAGGGCCCCACCGTTCGCGGTGGGGCCCTTCGGCGTTGCGGGACCACTGACCCTGGCCGCAAGCCCATGGCACCCGAGGCACCGCCCGGCCGCCAGGACGGCACCGTGTTGACCTGAAACCCGTCAACCCCGACCCTCCGCCTGCTGGAAAACTCCCGCTCTCCCGCGCTCAGACCTATCAGCCATCCCCTTAAGGGGTGAGCAGTAGCCGGAAGTCCCCATTCACTGGATCGAGGGGTCGTGACCGGAAGGGACGTTCCTGCGGCATTCGCTATGCAGTCAGTCCGCTACGTTCTGTGACGACCGGTCGGCACACGACTAACAGGGGTTATTCATGAGGAAGTTTACCGCAGCGGTGATCACTACAGGGCTTTTCTTCGGAGGAGTGGGGGCGGCAGTAGCCGACTCCGCATGGCACCGCACGGAGGACTTCAAGACGGGTGGAGCCCGATTCGAAGAGGCAAAGTACAAGTGGGAGGCCCCGGGGCAGATGCACGGCGCGTTCCACATCAAGGGACAGCTTTCCGACATCGGCTTCAGGGACAGCCACAACGTCTATCTGCAGGTAAAGGTCCACGGGTACGGCTGGAACCGCTTCAACGGCACCCAGAAGAAGAGCGTCTGGATCGACAAGATCGTCTACGACGGAGCCACTCGTTACACGAGGACCGCAGAAGTTCGCGTGTGCCAGAACCGTGGCTCTCTCCGTCCTGACAACTGCTCCTTCACTAGGCCTTTCGAACGTCCCTGAGAAGTCAACTGGCCTCTATGGGAGCTGCATTCCAGCAGCTCCCACCTCCATAGGAGTACGCATAACGATGGATGTCATCCTTCGCGCCGAAGGCGTAGACCTCTTCTACGGCACCCAGCAGGCCGTCTTCGGTGTCGACTTCACCCTCAAGCGCGGCGAGGTGGCCGCCATCATGGGCAGCAGTGGGTCGGGCAAGTCGTCCCTGCTGTACTGCCTCGCCGGGGTTCTGCCGCCCACCAACGGGGCGGTGACCTTCGACGGGGAGCGGCTGTCCTGCCTTCCCGACGGGGAGCTCAGCGCGCTGCGGCGTACACGGTTGGGCTTCGTCTTCCAGTACGGGGAGTTACTGCCGGAGCTGACCGTCGAGGAGAACGCGGCGCTTCCGCTCCGGCTCGCCGGAATCAGCAAGGACCATGCCCACGTCATGGCCGGCCAGGTGTTGAAGCGGCTTGGTATGAGTGACCTGGCGCGTCGCAGGACCTCGAAGCTGTCGGGTGGCCAGAGTCAGCGCGTGGCGGTTGCCCGGGCTCTGGTGCACCGGCCGGACGTGGTGTTCGCGGATGAGCCGACTGGGGCGCTCGACAGCGTCAACGCGGCTGCCGTGCTGGACGAGTTTCTTCAGCTTGCGCGGCGGCAGAAGACTGCGGTGGTCATCGTCACCCACGATGCGGACGTCGCGGCGAAGGCCGATACGCAGTACACGATGACGGACGGCGTTCTGGCGCAGCGGGTGGCGGTGTGAACCCGTTCCTCCTTGGGATGCGCCTGCTGTGGGGCAGTGGGCGCAGGGGGCGGATCCGTTTTCTGTTGATGTCGCTTGGGTCGGCGCTCGGGGTGGCTTGTCTTGCCGCCACCCTCACCATTCCTACGATCATCGCTGCCAATGACGCCCGTGTGACAAGTCGAGCGGTGTATCCGGGAAACAACAAGAACGCCGTCTACCAAGAGTTCCTGGACCCGTACGGCTCGCAGCGCCTGCACCGGGTTTTCATCGGGCGCACGGGAACCGGCCCCGTGCCCACTCCTCCCGGTGTGAAGGAACTCCCTCACACGGGCGAAGCGGTCATCTCCCCAAAGTTGGCAGAGGTCTTGGCGGCCAACCCTCGCGCCGCGGGGCTTGTGCCCGGGCGTGTGATCGGCACCATCGCGCCGGCAGGGCTGAGTGGGCCCGACGACCTGTACGCCTACGTCGGTGTGCCTCCCGCCGAACTCAGCGAAGCAAGACCGCTGGGCTACTTCGGGTCCACATACACACAGCACGAACTCATCGACCCCTCGACCGTCGACATCCTGCGATTCACCCTCGGGTGCATCGTGCTGCTTCCCCTCATCATCTTCTTGTCCGTCTGCGCACGCCTGTCCGGCGAGTCCCGTGCACGCCGACTCGCCGCCCTCCGGCTTGTCGGCCTCAGCGTGAAGGACACACTGCGAGTCAACGCCGGCGAGAGTGTGGCGGCAGTTTTCTTCGGGTCTGTCCTGGGGCTTCTGGGGTACCTCGGCGTGAACGAAGTCATGGCGCGCATCGGTCTGCCTGGGCTGCGCTGGTACCCGGCGGACGGACGACCCGAGACGACCACATTGATCGCCTGCCTGTTGGGTTGTCCGGCCCTCGCTGCGATCGTGAGCCGAATCGGTGCACGGCAGGCTGCGCTGTCGCCCATCAGTGTGCGGCGGACCGGGGAGCGCAAACCTCCTAAGAAGTACGGGACGTTGTTGCTGGTGCCAGGGCTCGGGGTCATCGGTGGCTACTGCGCCCTCAGTGCGATGGGGCGAGATCCGTCGGGTGGCTCTGCCAGCGCCGTGCTGGTTCCTGGCGCTGTCCTGCTGACTGGAACAGGTCTCGCACTCGGTCTGGCGCCGATCACGGCATGGCTCTCACAACGCCTTGCCTCAACGTCGAAATCCCTTACGTTGACGCTGGCCATGCGCCGAACAGAAGTTGACCCGGGAAGTTCGCTGCGAGTGGTCACGGGGCTCGTACTACTCGTATTCGGCGCCTCGCTCACCCAGGGCATTCTCATCGAGCTGGATCAGGTAAGCCGCCGCACGGCTCCCGTACAGGAGTACAGCATTCCCCTTTCCGAGCTTAATACCCAACAGCGATCTCAAATGATCAAGCTGGATGGCGTGGATTCTCACGCATTGGCTGTGAATTCATGGGAAGGGAACCTCGAAGAGGACCGACCTCGCGTAGGGGGAGTTGTCGCCACGTGCGCCCAGCTGGCTGCTTTCGGTAAGTCCATTCATGGATGCGTCGACAATAAAGTAATGACCCTCAAGGACCCGAATTACCTCTTCGACGAGGATGCTCAACCTGGAAAAATTTTCCCGTTTCTGTTGAGCGATGGGAAAAAGAAAGAAATCTCAGTACCTAAAACTACCATCATCGCCCAATTTTACGACCCTTCCGAAGTCAACGGTCCAAGTCTCCTCATCCCACCCTCACTGTTCCTCCGAGGTACCCATATCGAAAACTCCCGTCTCGTACTGGTCAGCTCTTCCGACCCCGCCACCATCCGCTCCGTCCTGGACGGCATCGGAGCCATCGCCCCCACCGCATCCGTGGAACCCGTCGGCATCGTGATCGACTCGCTCGCGCAGTTGACCGTGATTCGGAGTCTGCTCGTCGTCGGGATGGTGCTCGGGCTGGTCATCGGGGTGGCCGCGTTCGTCGTGTCCGTGGCCGATCGGGCCATGGAGCGGCGGGGGCAGGTGACCGCGCTCGCGTTGTTGGGGGCGCGGGCCGGGACGTTGCGGGTGGTGCAGGTCGTGCAGGTGGTGCTGCCGTTGGTCGTGGGGCTGGGGGCGGCGATCGTGGCCGGGTGGCTTGCCGAGTCCAGTTATCTGATCACCGGGGGCGGCGCGGTGCACTGGGACTGGGAGGGGCTTCCCCTGCTCTTCGCCTGCGCGCTCGGCGTCGTGCTCGCGGCCGCGCTCGCCTCCGTGCCCATGGTGCGGCGGCACATCGATCCCGAGCACATCCGGCGGGATTGACCGGGAAGGGAGCGATGAGTTTCCGGCGGGACGGCGGTCTTCTCTGTGGCAACCGCCCGAGCCAGTACAGGAGATCACCGTGGCCGAGAACGTCGTCAAGGGTCCCGCCAGCTACTTCCCCTCCATCGAGAAGAAGTACGGGCGGCCGATCGGCGAGTGGTTGGAGATCGTCCGCTCCTCGCCGCTCGACAAGCACATGGAGCTGGTCTCCTGGCTGAAGGCCGAGCACGGCCTGGGCCACGGGCACGCCAACGCGCTCGTGGCCCATGTCCGGGCCTCCGCCAAGGGGTAGGGACTCACGCCGCCAGCGCGTGCGTCGTGCGGCGTTCGATCCTCTTCGCCAGGGCCAGGGTCCCCGCCGCCGCGGCCGTGCCCGCCACCAGGGCCGTCCACCACAGCACCGCCGGGCCCAGGGTCGTGTACACGGTGACGCCCAGGGTCAGGGCCGCGAAGCGGGCCGTGCCCCACGTCCAGCCGAAGGCGCCCTGGTAGCGGCCGCGGGCGTGCGCCGGGGCCAGGTTCGCGACGACGCTCGCCGCGATGCCGGCCACCACCACCTCGCCGAGCGACCAGACCGCGACCGACACCGTGTAGCCGGCCACCCCGTCCGCGAGGCCGGTGAGCGCCACGCCCACCGCGATCAGCGCGCTGCCCGCGCTCTGCACCGCCAGCTGCGGAAGCCTCGCCAGCCACGCCGTCACGAACGGCTGGAGCGCCACCACCAGGACCGCGTTGACCGCCGCCATCGCCCCGTACACCACCGGGGAGAGACCGCTGTCGCGGATCGCGAGCGGCAGCGCGACCTCGGTGAGCGAGTAGACGAAGAGCTGGATGCCGAAGAGGGGGAGGGTCAGGAGGGCCAGGCGGTCCCGGAGGACCACTCCGTAGCCGATTCCGTCCTCCGCCTTCCGGTCGTTCCTCGTGGGGCGCTTCGGCTCCTTCAGGCGGAACGTCACCACCAGCGCGTACAGGAGCATCGAGCCCGCGTCCACCGCGAACAGCAGCCAGTAGCCGTGGGCCGCGAGGTAGCCGCCCAGCACTCCCCCGACCGCCGTCCCGATGTTCACGCCCCAGCCGAAGAGGGCGTACGCGCGCCGGCGCCGTTCGCTGTCGACCGCGTCCGCGAGGAGCGCGTACACGGCCGGCGAGACGGTGCTGCCCGCCGCGCTGATCAGCAGCGCGGCCGCCGCCATCGTCCAGACGCCGGGGGCGAGGAACAGGGCCCCCTGCGCCGCCGACGCGCCGATCAGGCCGATCAGCATGGTGGGGCGGCGGCCGATGCGGTCGGCGAGGACGCCGCCGACGACGGGGCCGAGGAGGTGGCCCGCCCCCAGGGCGCCGAGGACGTACGAGGTGTCGGAGCCGGTCACTCCCCGCGACGCGAGGAAGAAGACCAGGAACGGGGTGACGAGGTAACCGAGGCGGTTGACGATCGTTCCGGCGAAGAGCGTCCAGACGACGGGCGGGAGGTCGCGGAAGGCCGAGGGCATGGAGGGCATGGAGGGAGATTGCTTCTTCCTTCGGTGGGGCCTCCAATGATTAAGGTGGGAGCGAATCCATTCGGGGTTCGGTCGCCACTTCGTCGCTCCGGGAGCACGCACGCATGGAATCCGAGCTCAGTTTCTCCGCCGCCGACCTCGCCCAGACCCGGTTCGCCGTCTCCCCCCTCTGGGAGGTCGTCACCAGCTTCCGGGTCCTCGCCCAGCGGTCCGACTCCGCCCCTCACCAGCGCTGGGCCGCCCAGGTACGGCCCCGGATCGTCCGCGCCGGGCTCGACCGCGGACGGCTCGCCGCCCTCGTGCCCGCCCACGGGTACCTCGCGGACTTCCTCAACCCCACCCCCGACGGACCCTTCCCCACCCTCGGCGCCGAGCTCGACGCCGTCCGCCGCACCCCCGCCGGGCAGGTGCGCGAGGACCTGCGGAAGCTGGTCGTGGAAGGGGGTGACGGCGGGCGGCTCCAGTCCCTGCACGACGACCCCGAGGCCGTCCTGCCGAAGGTCGCCGACGAGATCGAGACCTACTGGGAACTCGCCCTCGCCCCCTACTGGGCCCGCATCCAGAAGGTCCTGGAGGCCGACGTCTTCCACCGGGCCCGGCAGGTCGCCGAGCACGGTTCCGCCCGCGTCCTGAGCGAACTCCACGAGACCGTACGGTGGGACGACGGCACCCTGCGCCTCGTACGGCGTCACTGCGCGCTCACCCGCGAACAGACCGGCTCCGGGCTGCTGCTCGTGCCCTCCGTCTTCGTCTGGCCCCGGGTCCTCACCCGCTCCGTCCACCCCGACCCGCCCCAACTCGCCTATCCGGCGCGCGGGTTCGGGGCCGTATGGGAACCCCGTACCACCGCCTCCACGGACGCCGTCGCCGCCGTCCTCGGCCGTTCCCGGACCCTGCTCCTCACCTCGCTCGACACCCCGGCCTCCACCACCCAGCTCGCCACCCACTCCGGGCTCTCCGCCGCCGGCGTCTCCCAGCACCTCATCGCCCTGCGGAACGCCGGCCTCGTCACCGCCCACCGCAGCGGACGCTCCGTCCTCTACGCCCGCACCTCCGTCGCCGATCAGCTCCTCAACCCCTAGGGGAGTCCCCGCCCGCGGCTCCGGTGCCCCGCCTCCCGGCCGTCTACTTCCGTGCGTCCAGGCCCGGTACCCCCAGGTCGGAGAGGCCGTCGAGGATCAGGTCGACGCCGACGGCGGCGAGCAGGAGGCCCAGGAGGCGGCCGAGGAGTTCGATCGTGGCGTGGTGGGTGTGGAGCAGGACCCGGGTGAGGAGCAGGACGCAGACCAGGTCGAGGGCGATGACCGCCACGTACGCCCCGACGACCGTCGAGCGCCAGCTGAAGCCGGAGCGGGCCGCCGCCTCGATGAGGACCGCCGTCAGGGCCAGCGGACTCACCACGTACGGCATCAGCAGTTCGCGCACCCCGCTGACCAGGTCCGGGGCGTCCTGGTGGGCGCGGTCGGAGCCGAGGTGCATGCCGAGGACGAGGCCGACGGCGTAGAGGAAGAAGATGGCGCCGCCCGCGAGCTGGAGGGCGGGGGTGCTGATGTGGAAGAGGTCGAGCAGCCAGGGGGCCGTGATGCCGGCGAGGAGGCCCACGAGGACGGCCGCGCCCGAGGAGATGAGGGCGATGGTCCGCAGTTGCTTGGCGGGGTGGACCTGGGCGAGGCCGGCGAAGGAGAGGAGCACCTTCGGCGGGCCGACGACGGAGAAGAAGGTGATGAAGGCGGCGGAGAAGGTGAATGCGTTCACGTCTGCATCATGGGGCGGCCGAGTGATTTATCCCGTTTTTCGGGTTCGCGTCCGCGCGGTGTCGGGCACGGCGGCCCGGCTCCGGCTGTGCTGCGGGGGACGGGCGCGTGCGCGCCGGGCAAGAAGGAGAGCGCCATGAAGTACCTGGTGACGGTCCAGGGATCGCAGGCCGACTACGAGGCGATGGCGGGGCGCGGCTCCGCCGGCAGTCCCGCCTGGGACCGGGCGGGGATGCAGGCGATGTTCGACCACATGAACGCGGTCAACGAAGAACTCGCCGCGAACGGCGAGCTGCTCGACGCCCAGGGCCTCGCCGCCCCGTCCACGGCCCGCTTCGTGACGGTGGACGACGACGGGAACGCGGTCGTCACGGACGACCCGTACGCGGCGGCCGAGGGGGTCGTCGCCGGCTACTGGCTCCTGGAGTGCGCCTCCCTGGAGCGCGTGACCGAAATCGCCGCCCGGGTGGCCCGCTGCCCGGCCCCGGCCGGTTCCCCGGTGTACCCGGTGGTCGTCCGGCCGGTGGACGAGGCGGGTCCGGACCTGGGGTGAGCCCGGACCGGACCCGGGCCGGGCCGCCTGGCCGAGGTCGGGCCGGGTCACGTGACTGAACCCGGGCCGGGCCATCTGGCCGGCCTGCACGTGGAGATCCTGCTCGACGGGCGGAACGGGCCGAGCGTTCCGGGCCGGCACCGGCTGAGCGTCCCGGGACCGGTCGGCCGGTCGGCCGGTCGGCCGGCCGGAAGCCCGCTCCGGCTCCCGCTCCCGCTCCCGGCCGTCGGCCGCCACCCGTCGGCGTCCTCTCCAGGTGTCCGTCCAGGTGTCATCCTTGGACTACGACGGAGCCCCGGGCCGGGGAGTAAATTACCCCCTGGGGTATCTGTGGAGGAGACGTTGTGGAACTCGATCTCGCGGGCGCGGAGCTCAAGGCCGTACTGAACCGGCTGCGCCGGGCGCAGGGCCAGATCTCCGGGGTGATCCGGATGATCGAGGAGGGCCGGGACTGCGAGGAGGTCGTGACCCAGCTCGCCGCCGCCTCCCGCGCCCTCGACCGGGCCGGCTTCGCGATCATCGCGACCGGGCTCCAGCAGTGTCTGACCGACATCGAGGACGGCCGCAAGGACGGCGAGGACCGCGACGCCATGCGGGCCCGCCTGGAGAAGCTGTTCCTGTCCCTGGCGTGACCGACGGCGGGGCGCCGCGGGGCCTCAGGCGTCCGCGAGGCCCTTCAGGCGCTTCGCGATCCGGGTGAGGCGCTCGCCCTGGTAGCGGGCGGCGGCCAGGACGTCCTCGCCGGGGACGCCGTGGGCGCCCGGGTGGGCGGTCCCGTAGGGGTTGCCGCCCGCCGCGTACACCGACGGGTCGGTGAAGCCGGGCGAGACGATGACCGAGCCCCAGTGGTGGAAGGTGTTGTAGAGGGCGAGCAGCGTCGACTCGTTGCCGCCGTGGACGTTGTGGGCGCTGGTGAAGGCGGTCGCGGGCTTGTCCGCCATGACGCCGCGCTGCCACAGGCCGCCCGACGTGTCGATGTACTGCTTGAGCTGCGCGGCCACGTTCCCGAAGCGGGTCGGGGAGCCGAAGGCGTACGCGTCCGCCCACTCCAGGTCGTCGAGGGCGGCGACCTCCACGTCACCGGTGGCGTCCACGTGGGCGCGCCAGGCCGGGTTCGCGTCGATCGCGGCGTCCGGGGCGAGCTCGGGCACCCGGCGCAGGCGCACCTCGGCACCCGCCTTCTCCGCGCCCTCGGCGACGGCCCGGGCGAGGTGGTGGACGCTACCCGTGGCCGAGTAGTAAATGACGGCGACCTTGACGGACATGACGAACTCTCCTCGATGTCTTCGCGACGATGCCTTCGCGATCGGGGCCGGATCGACCCGCAGAAGTGGATTGCTATCCGCTTTCCTGATCGAAGCTAAGCGGATCTCTATCCGTTTTGCAAGGGGGGCGGGTATGCTCGATCCGAGGGGCAGGGACGCAGGACAGAAGGGCAGGAGTCCGCAGAGATGAGCACCGAGAACCCGCGGGACGGCGAGCGGGCGGCGGCGCCCGCGTTCGGCCTGCTCCCGACGCTCGACGCCCCCGCCCCCGAGCGCGCCGACGCGGCCCGCAACCGGCGCAGGATCCTCGACGCGGCCGCCCGGATCGTCGCCGAGCAGGGCCCCGACGCCGTCACCATGAACCAGGTCGCCCACGCCAGCGGCATCGGCGTCGGCACCGTCTACCGCCGCTTCGGCGACGTCTCCCAGCTCCTGTGGGCGCTCCTCGACGACCGCGAGCGCCAGTTCCAGGAGGCGTACATGAGCGGCCCGCCGCCGCTCGGCCCCGGCGCCCCGACCGCCGAACGGCTCGACGCCTTCCTCGACGCGCTCGTCGACCGGGTCGCCGAGCAGCGCGAGATCCTGCTCGCCGCGCACTCCGCCGCGCCCCGCGCCCGGTACCACAGCGGCGCGTACCGGGTGATGCACACGCACGTCGCCCTGCTCGTCGGACGGCTCAGGCCGGGATCGGACGGCGCGCTCCTCGCCCACCTGCTGCTCGCGCCCTTCTCCCCCGACGTCATGCACCACCTGGCCGTCGAACAGGAACTCTCGGGCGAGCGCCTCAAGGCGGGCGTACGGGAGCTCCTCACCCTGCGGGAAGGCCCCTGAGGTCCCGGGGCCCGTCCTCCACGGGGTCGAGACCGGTACGCGTCCTCCGCACGACCGCCGTGTCCACACCCCGGAAGCCGTCTGGACCTCCGGGCCCCCCGGACCGCACGATCACGCCATGACGACCGAGAACGACGCCACCGCCAAGACCTTCCTGATCCTGCACGGATTCCAGAACCACCGGCCGGTCGGCCACTGGCAGCACTGGCTCGCCGGGCGGCTGCGGGAGCGCGGGCACGAGGTCCGCTATCCGCAGCTCCCCTCGCCGGACGCGCCCGTGCTCGCGGAGTGGCTCGACGCCCTGGAGGAGCACGGGAAGCGGCCCGCCCGGGGCGAGTTCGTGGTCCTCGCGCACAGCCTGTCCGTCCTGCTGTGGCTGCGGGCCGGGGCCCGCAGGCCGGACGCCGACCGGGTGCTGCTCGTCGCCCCGCCCTCGCCGCCGGTGACCGCCTCGATCCCCGAGATCGCCGCCTTCGCCGACGGCCTCGACCTCGCGGAGACGGGCCTCGCGGCGCGCCTCGTGTACGGGGACGGCGACCCGTACTGCCCCGAGGGCGCCGACCTGCACTACGGCCGTCCGCTCGGCCTCGACCTCGACCACGTACCGGGCGGCGAGCACCTCAACCCGGCCAACGGGTACGGGGACTGGCCCTCGGTCCTGGAGTGGTGCGAGGACCCGTCGGTGCGGGTGCGGGGCCGGTAGGGCGCCGAGGTCCCGTAGGGGCCGGTGAAGCCCCTCAGGGGCCCGAGATCCCGTAGGGGCTGGCGAAGTCCCTCAGGGGCCCGAGATCCCGTAGGGACCGGCGAAGTCCCTCAAGGGCCCGAGATCCCGTAAGGGCTGCCGGAAATCCCGGACGGGGCCACCGCGGTCCCCGTAGGGTCGGCCGGATGCACCCGGAGACCGCACCGTACGACCAGGGCCTGCTCGACGTGGGCGACGGCAACCGCGTCCACTGGGAGGTCTCCGGGAACCCGGAGGGCAAGCCCGCGCTCGTCGTCCACGGCGGGCCGGGCTCCGGCTCCTCCCCGCGCTCCCGGCGCCTCTTCGACCCGGAGGTGTACCGGGTCGTCCTCTTCGACCAGCGCGGCTGCGGCCGCTCCGTCCCGCACGCGAGCGACCCGGCCGCCGACCTCTCCGTCAACACCACCGCGCACCTGGTCGCGGACATGGAGCGGCTGCGCGAACACCTCGGGGTCGAGAAGTGGCTGCTCCACGGGGGTTCCTGGGGCTCCACCCTGATCCTGGCGTACGCGGAGGCCCACCCCGAGCGCGTCACCGAGATCGTGATCGCCTCCGTCACCACCACCCGCCGCTCCGAGACCGCCTGGCTGTACGAGGGCGTCGGGCGCTTCTTCCCCGAGGCCCACGAGCGCTTCCGGGCCGGGGCCGGGGCCGCCGACGGGGCCGGGGCGGAAGAGCTCGTCGGGGCGTACGCCGCCCTGATGAACCACCCCGACCGGGCCGTACGGGAGAGGGCCGCGGCCGACTGGTGCGCCTGGGAGGACGCCGTCCTCTCGATGGAGGGCATGGGCACCCCGTACACCGACCGCGTCGACGACGCCCGGCTCGGCTTCGTCCGGATCTGCTCGCACTACTTCGCGCACGGCGCCTGGCTGGAGGAGGGCGCCCTGATCCGCGACGCGCACCGGCTCGCCGGGATCCCGGGCGTCCTGGTCCACGGCCGGCTCGACCTGGGCGGGCCGCTCACCACCGCCTGGGAGCTGCTCCGCGCCTGGCCGGACGCCGAGCTGCACGTGGTCGAGCGGGCCGGACACCTGGGCGGCGAGGAGACCGGGCGACTGGTGCTCTCGGCCCTCGACCGCTTCGCGAGGACGTGACCGGAACCCGCCGGGAACGTATCCGACAAAAGCCCTGAACGGTCGGAATCTGTAAGGGAATTGAGAATTCCAGATTTCAATCCTGTTCGACCCGGCAGGAATTGTGGCGAATCTGTTCACAGAAGGCCTCCGAGATCGCTAACTTCCCCTCAACCTCGTCCGTACCGGGAAGGACTTCTGTGAACGCATCCCAGCGCCGAGCCGCGGCCATCCTCGCCGCCGCCGCCCTCGCCGCCCCGCTGGTCCTCTCATCCCCCGCCACCGCGGGACAGGACCCCACGGCCGCACCCGCCCGTGATGCCGCCAAGCTGGCGAAGAAGCTGGTCCGCGACACCACCGCCAAGGACGCCTACAAGCACCTGCAGAAGTTCCAGGCGATAGCCGACTCGGCCGGCGGCCACCGCGCGGCCGGTTCGCTCGGGCACGACGCCTCGGCCGCGTACGTGTACACGCAGCTCAAGAAGGCCGGCTACAACGTCTGGTACCAGAAGTTCGACTTCGAGTACACGGAGACGCTCGCCGAGAAGGCCTCCGTCGTCACCCCCGCGCCCCGCGCGTTCGACATCAAGGCCATGACCTACACCAAGTCCACCCCGGTCGGCGGCGTCAAGGCCGAGCTCGTGGCCGTGCCGGTCGACGCCGACGCCACCACCGGCTGCGAGCCGGGCGACTTCGCCGCCGGCGCCTTCACCGGCAAGATCGCGCTCATCAAGCGCGGCGGCTGCGCCTTCGCGGTGAAGCAGCAGAACGCCGCCGACGCCGGCGCCGTCGCCGCCGTCATCTACAACAACGCCGACGGCGTCCTCTCCGGCACCCTCGGGGACGCGGCCTCCGGGAAGATCCCCACCGGCGGCATCACCCTGGCCGAGGGAACGGCGCTCGCCGCCGACCTCGCCAAGGGCCCGGTCACCCTCTCCGTGGAGATCCGCCAGCTCCAGCAGATACGTTCCACCAACAACGTCATCGCGGAGACCAAGGCCGGCAACGCCGCCAACACCGTGGTGCTCGGCTCCCACCTCGACTCCGTCACCGCGGGCCCCGGCATCAACGACAACGGCTCCGGCTCCGCGGGCCTCCTCCAGGCCGCCCTGAAGCTGGCCGAGTCGAAGGACAAGGTCCGCAACAAGGTCCGCTTCGCCTGGTGGTCGGCGGAGGAGAACGGCCTCCTCGGCTCCGAGCACTACGTGCAGAACCTCACGGCGCTCGACAAGAAGGAGATCAAGCTCTACCTCAACTTCGACATGATCGCCTCGCCGAACTACGGCCTGTTCGTGTACGACGGCGACGACTCGGACGGCGTCGGCGCCGGCGCGGGCCCCGCGGGCTCGGCCCAGCTGGAGCGCGACATCAACGAGTTCCTCGACAAGAACGGGCACCCGCACGAGGGCACCGACTTCACCGGCCGCTCCGACTACGGCCCGTTCATCGAGGTCGGCATCCCCTCCGGCGGCACCTTCACCGGCGCCGAGGGCATCAAGACCGCGGGCCAGGCGGCCAAGTTCGGCGGCCAGGCGGGCGTCGCGTACGACGTGAACTACCACGCCAAGGGCGACAACCTCAGCAACGTCAACCTGAAGGCGTTCGACGTCAACATCGACGTCATCGCCAACGCCGTGGGCACCTACGCCCACGACATCTCCTCGCTCCGCAAGCCGGTCGTCTCCGTCCCGACCACCGGTGACGCGGGCAGCGGCGGCGGCCTGCACGACGACCACCACGAGGTCACCGAGTAAGCCCAGCAAGCACCGACGGGTCGGCCCGTAGGGGCTCCCCTCCGGCGGACCGCCGCCGGAGGGGAGCCCCTGGCCCGTTCCCGGCCGCTCGTCCGGGTGACGGGCGCCGCCCGGGAGCGGGGCCCGGAGCGGAGGGCCGGGAGCGGGTGCGGGCCCTCCGTTCCGGGTCCTCCGGGCCCCTCGTCCCGGGGCGGTGACGGCCCGCTCGCGCGCGTGACGGCACCCGGATCCCGGTTCGTCCCGGTTTGCACCGGCATCCCAGCGGGCGGGCGTGGCTGCGCCGGGAGCCGCTCGCCCGGTAGGCTTTCCGTGTGATCTTCAAGCGCATCGGAAACGGAAAGCCGTATCCCGACCACGGCCGGGAAAGCACCCGGCAGTGGGCGGACGTCGCCCCGCGCCCGGTCCGCCTCGACCAGCTGGTCACCACCAAGGGCCAGCTGGACCTGGAGACCCTGCTCGCGGAGGACTCCACCTTCTACGGCGACCTCTTCGCGCACGTCGTGAAGTGGCAGGGCGACCTCTACCTCGAGGACGGACTGCACCGGGCCGTCCGCGCGGCGCTCCAGCAGCGCCAGGTGCTGCACGCCCGCGTCCTCGAACTGGACTGACGGTCGCCCGGAAGGGTGGCCGCTGACCCTTTCGGGGTCAGTTCCACCCCATCCGGACGCGATCACATGATCATCAAGTAGGCATCGCCCACGAGCGGCATTACGCTGCGCTCATGAGCATGCTCACTCCCCCCGGCATGGGCGGAAAGTACCGCATCACGGGGGATGTCTACCCGCGCATGCGCCGCCCCCACCGTCGGCGCAGGATCGTCCTCGCGGCCACCGCCGCCGTGGTCGTGCTCGGCGCGGCCGGCTGGGGCACGCTCCAGCTCGTCGACGTGTTCTCCGGCGACGCGGGCGCGAAGACGGTGGCCGGAAAGACGGCCGACTGCAAGCCCGCGCCCACGCCGACCGCCGCACCGGCCGCAGCCCTGCCCAAGCC
Source organism: Streptomyces sp. NPDC055632 (assembly GCF_053618675.1). NCBI lineage: Bacteria > Bacillati > Actinomycetota > Actinomycetes > Kitasatosporales > Streptomycetaceae > Streptomyces > Streptomyces sp. NPDC055632. The sequence goes on from NZ_JBSHHY010000002.1 coordinate 94,300, forward strand.
CGCGCAGATCACGGTCAACGTCTACAACGCGACCCCGCGCAGCGGACTCGCCAAGACGACGGCCGACGAGCTCAAGAAGCGCGGCTTCAAGGTCGGCAAGGTCGGGAACGCGCCCGCCGCCTACGACAAGAAGGTCCCGGGCGCCGGACTGCTCCTCGGCGCGCCCGCCGCCGCCAAGGGAGCCTTCCCGGTCCTCGGCACCCAGCTCGCGGGCGCCACGACCAGGACGGACACCCGGGCCACGGCGGACGTGGACCTGATCATCGGGACCGCCTTCAAGAACCTGTCCCCGAAAACGACGGCGGACGCGGCCCTGGTCGCCCTGACCAAGCCCGCGCCCGCTCCGACCGGGAAGTGCTGAGGACCGCCGTGACCGGCCCGGGGGCCCGTACGGGCCCCTACAGCCCCTACAGCTCCTACAACCCTTACGGCCCTTACGGCCAGGAGGCCTATTCGGCCGAGCCGTACATGCGGTCGCCCGCGTCGCCGAGGCCCGGGACGATGTAGCCGTTCTCGTTGAGGCGCTCGTCGACCGAGGCCGTCACGACGGTGACGGGGGTGCCCGCGAGCTCGCGCTCCATGATCTCGACGCCCTCCGGGGCGGCGAGGAGCACGACCGCGGTCACGTCGTCCGCGCCGCGCTTGATCAGCTCCTGGATCGCCGCGACCAGCGTGCCGCCGGTCGCCAGCATCGGGTCCAGGACGTACACCTGGCGGCCCGAGAGGTCCTCCGGCATCCGCGTGGCGTAGGTCGACGCCTCCAGCGTCTCCTCGTTGCGGATCATGCCCAGGAAGCCGACCTCGGCGGTCGGGAGCAGCCGGACCATGCCGTCGAGCATGCCGAGACCGGCGCGCAGGATCGGCACCACCAGCGGGCGCGGGTGCGACAGCTTCACACCGGTCGTGGTCGTGACCGGGGTCTCGATGTCGACCTGCTCGGTCCGCACGTCCCGGGTGGCCTCGTAGGCGAGCAGGGTGACCAGCTCGTCGGCGAGACGCCGGAAGGTCGCGGAGTCCGTGCGCTTGTCGCGCAGGGTGGTGAGCTTGTGGGCGACCAGGGGGTGGTCGACGACGTGGAGACGCATGCCTCAACAGTAGCCCGCCCCGCACTGGCGTCGATCCGCGCCACTGGGGGAAGGTGGGGGCACACGGACCCGGTGATGGGGTGGTGTGGCAGATGTCCGACCTGGAAGGACCGGCCGAGGGGCCCGCCGAGGGGGCGGCCCGGACGCCGGTGACGGAGACCGACGCGGAGCGGCGCAGGCGCCGTGCCCAGTTCCTCCGCGAGCTGCACGAGGCGAAGGCGCTGCGCGAACGCGTGCAGCCCCGGCGCGCCCGGGCGGCCCGGATGCGGCAGGCGATGCGGATGCGGACCTTCCGCTGGTGAAGCGGCGGCGGTACGGGCCGTGCGGGTGGTACGGGCGTTACGGGCGGGTCCCGGCGCGCCCGGCCGGCGGGGAGCCCCGGAACGCGTGCGTACCGCCGGGCGCGGTGTGACCGGTGGAAACGGGCCCGGACCAGCGACGACCGGCCGGGACCGGCCGCGCGCCCCCCGAGTGCGCCGGGGTCGCGCGCCCGCCCGATAGCGGGGACGTTCAGACTGATGCACGACGCAAGAGCCGAAGACCTCTCCTGCGGGCGCCGTTTCTGTCACGATGCCGAGGGGGCGGGGCTCAGGACCGCGCCACCGGAACGTCACACCTCTGATCAGTGGGAGAGAGTCAGGTGTACTTCGCCGCACTGCTCGCGCGCACCGAAGACGGGTGGGAAGCGAGCGACACGGAGCTCGACGACGTGGAGACCCTGTCGGATCTGGTCGAGCTGGCCCGCGACGCCTCGGACGACGACACGGTGATCGTCTTCATCGAGCAGGAGGACGCGTGGTTCGGGATCGTCCGGATCGAAGGGGAGGAGGACCCCCGCATCTACGTCTCGGACGGGGCGGCCGCGGCCCGTTCCTCGTACGGGGAGATGCTCACCCGGGAGATCCTCGGTGACGCTCTGGACGACCTGGCCGACGAGCTGGAGTCGCTGGACCTGGACGGCACGGAGGACGGGGAACCGCTCGACGCCGACGGGGACGAGGACGACGAGGCGGGCTCCGTGGCCGCCGAGGCCGTCCCGGCCGCTCCGGTGGGCGACCGGCTGATCCTGGCGGACCTCGGCCTGCCGCCGGCCGATCTGCTCGCCCTGGAGACCGACGCGCTCTCGGAGATCGCGGACGCGCTGGGCGCGGGCGAGGTCCTGGAGGCCGTCCGCTAGTGGTTCCCGCGGCACCTGTTCCCGACGCCGGGACCGGCTCCACGGCCGGTCCCGCACCGGATCCCCTGCGGGATCCCTGGCGGGACGCCATGCTGCTCGCGCTCGACGAGGCGGAGGCCGCCGGGCCGGCCGGCGACGTGCCGGTCGGCGCGGTCGTGCTCGGCCCGGACGGGAAGGTCCTCTCGCGGGCGCACAACGAGCGGGAGGCGGTCGGCGACCCCACCGCGCACGCCGAGGTGCTCGCCCTGCGGCGGGCGGCCGCGGTGACCGGGGAGTGGCGCCTGACGGGCTGCACGCTGGTCGTGACCCTGGAGCCGTGCGTGATGTGCGCGGGCGCCCTGGTCCAGTCCCGGGTGGAGCGGGTGGTGTTCGGCGCCCCGGACGAGAAGGCGGGCGCGGCGGGCTCGCTCTGGGACCTCGTGCGGGACCGGCGGCTCAACCACCGCCCCGAGGTGATCCACGGCGTGCTCGGCGAGGAGTGCGCCCGGCGGCTCACGGCCTTCTTCCGCACCCGCTGAAGCACCCGCTGACGCGCCTGCTGAAGCCCTGTTGAAGCCCCTGCCGACACCCCCGCCGGCCCCGCTCCGACCTGCGCCGGGATACGGATTTCATCGCAGCGCCAGTTTCGGCTAAGCTCTCTCTCGGTAGCGTGTCCGAGCGGCCGAAGGAGCTCGCCTCGAAAGCGAGTGTGGGGAAACTCACCGAGGGTTCAAATCCCTCCGCTACCGCTTCGATCGAAGGGCCCGGCGCATCAGCGCCGGGCCCTTCGGCATGTGCGGGCCCCGTGGGGGCTCCCCGTACGGGAAGGGCCCCGGCCCGCGTTCGTCCGCGGGCCGGGGCCTTCCGGCAGGGTGACGTCGGTCGGGGGGAGCGGCATCGGGGGGACAAGCCGCTCCCCCCGGTGAGAACCGGGCCCTCCGGTCCGTGCCGCCGTCGGGGGAAGCCTCGCGGCGCGGACCCTGCAGTGCGGGCCGGTTCCGGGGCCCTCGGATTCCTGCCTGGTCCTCCGGGCCCGACATCCATACTGCGCGCCCGGCACCCTTCCGGCGGGCGGCAAAAGTCCTCGTTCTCCGGGCCCTTGGTCCGTAAAGGCTCGGTTAGAGTGGCGCGGTCGTACGGCGGGGGAACAGGGGAGGGCTGGAAATGGCGCAGGCGAAGAAGGTCGCGCTGTACGCGGTCGTGGTCTTTGTGCTGTACACGATCGTCACGTCCCCGGCGAGGGCGGCGGATCTGGTCCAGGTAGGGTTCGAGGGCATTTCCAGCGCCGCCCAGGGTGTCGGCGAGTTCATGACCGAACTCATCAATTAGGAGCCCTCCGTGATCCGCCATCTGGTCCTGTTCAAGCTCAATGACGGCGTCGCCCGTGACGAGCCGCGCGTCGTCGCGGGTGCCGAGGCCTTCCGGGCGCTCGGCGAGCAGATTCCGGAGCTGCGGTTCTGGGAGTGCGACTGGAACATCACGGACCGGCCGATCGCGTACGACTTCGCCATCAATTCGGCCGTCGAGGACACCGACGCCCTCCAGCGCTATCTGGAGCACCCGGCCCACCAGGCGGGTGTCGCCCAGTGGCGGGAGTTCGCCACCTGGGTGATCGCCGACTACGCCTTCTGACCCCCGGTCACGGCCGAGGCCCCCCGCCCTCACGGCGGGGGGCCTCGGCGTTTTCCGGCCCCTCACCCGCCCCCGCCCGTACCGCGCCGGTTCCGCGCCGACCCCCATCCGGCCCTCTCTTCCCTCCCTCCACGCCCTCAACACGTGGTTATGGGGTGCTTGCACACAGTGGACATGTCTTGTGATGCTATGACCGCTTTTGACGGATGAGTTGACCGTAGTTGACACCAGTCGACCAGCAGGACCAGCCAAAAGAGGTGGCGTGAACGTGCCGGCCAGTACAGCACCTCAAGTACCGCCCCAGCACGAGGCAGGCGGCCCGGAGGCCCCGCGCACGCGCCCCCAGAGCACCCGCGGCGCCGACACCCGCGCCCTCACCCAGGTCCTCTTCGGGCAGCTCAAGGGCCTTGAGCCGGGCACCCCCGAGCACGACCGGGTGCGCGGGGCCCTCATCGAGGCCAACCTGCCGCTCGTCCGCTACGCGGCCGCCCGCTTCCGCTCCCGCAACGAGCCCATGGAGGACGTCGTCCAGGTCGGCACCATCGGCCTGATCAACGCCATCGACCGCTTCGACCCGGACCGGGGCGTGCAGTTCCCGACGTTCGCGATGCCGACCGTCGTCGGCGAGATCAAACGCTACTTCCGGGACAACGTGCGGACCGTGCACGTGCCCCGCCGGCTGCACGAGCTGTGGGTCCAGGTCAACGGCGCCACGGAGGACCTGACGACCGCTCACGGGCGCTCCCCCACCACCGCCGAGATCGCCGAGCGGCTGCGGATCGGGGAGGACGAGGTGCTCGCCTGCATCGAGGCCGGACGCTCGTACCACGCCACCTCCCTGGAGGCGGCGCAGGAGGGCGACGGGCTGCCGGGGCTGCTCGACCGGCTCGGTTACGAGGACCCCGCACTCGCCGGGGTGGAACACCGGGACCTGGTCCGGCACCTTCTCGTACAACTGCCCGAACGGGAACAGCGGATCCTGATGCTGCGCTACTACAGCAACTTGACCCAGTCTCAGATCAGCCAGGAACTCGGCGTCTCCCAGATGCACGTGTCAAGGCTCCTCGCGCGCAGCTTCGCGCGATTGAGATCCGCAAACAGGATCGAAGCGTAACCGGAACGGGTAGACCGGTCCGGAGCAGTTCTGCACGCACCACATGCCGAACACCCCTTGTTTCCTGCGGATTCGCGCGGGCATTGTGTCGACAAGTCACTACAGCGTGTTGCCGACATGTGACATTCTGCTGGAACCGCGTTTGCCGCAGCCCCGCCGCCGGTATTCAGGTGGTGGCTGCGTTCCTCAGATGGTCGCGGCACCGCGACCGTCCGCGACCTCAAGGGGGTGGCATGTCCACAGAACTGGACAGCTCCAAGGTGCTCACGCTCACGCCCGTTCCCGTCGTTCCCGTGCCCATGCAGACGACGGCGCCGACGGCGCCCGAGAGCACGGAGCCCGCGCCGCCGCCGATGCCCGTCACGACCGGCGCCCTCGACACCCGCACCCTCTCCCGCTCCCTCTTCCTGCGGCTGCGCGCCCTGGACACGGAGGGCGCCGCGGCCGACAGCCCGGAGCGGACCTACGTCCGCGACACCCTCATCGAGCTCAACCTCCCCCTCGTCCGGTACGCGGCCGCCCGCTTCCGCTCCCGCAACGAGCCCATGGAGGACATCGTCCAGGTCGGCACCATCGGCCTGATCAAGGCGATCGACCGCTTCGACTGCGAACGGGGCGTGGAGTTCCCGACGTTCGCGATGCCGACCGTCGTCGGCGAGATCAAGCGCTTCTTCCGCGACACCTCGTGGTCGGTGCGGGTCCCGCGCCGCCTCCAGGAGCTGCGCCTCGCCCTCACCAAGGCCGGCGACGAGCTCGCCCAGAAGCTCGACCGCTCCCCCACCGTCCCCGAACTCGCCGCCGTGCTCGGGGTGTCGGAGGAGGACGTGGTCGACGGCCTCGCCGTCGGCAACGCGTACACCGCCTCCTCGCTCGACTCCCCCTCGCCCGAGGACGACGGCGGCGAGGGCTCCCTCGCGGACCGCCTCGGCTACGAGGACACCGCCCTCGAAGGCGTCGAGTACCGCGAGTCGCTCAAGCCGCTGCTCGCGAAGCTCCCGCCCCGCGAGCGGCAGATCATCATGCTGCGCTTCTTCGCCAACATGACCCAGTCGCAGATCGGCGAGGAGGTCGGCATCTCCCAGATGCACGTCTCGCGCCTGCTCACCCGCACCCTGGCCCAGCTCCGGGACGGCCTCATCTCCGACTGACCCCCTCAGGACGGCCCTCGACCGGCCCCCCTCGGACCCGACCTCTTCGGACGGCCGTCGACCGGCCCCCTCGGACGGCGGTGTGCCGACGAGGGGGCCGGTCGCCGTCCGGCGGCGACCGCTGTCCGGCCGCGGCCACCGGGAACCGCACCCCGGTCAGGCGCTCCGAGAGCTCCCACAGCCGGCGGCCCGTCTCCGGATCGGCCGCCGCGTCGGAGAGCCGTACGCGGGTCGGGTCGCCGCGCCGCAGTTCGGCCGGCCCGCCGGGGCCGACGAACCCGCCGCCCTCCACCGCCGGATCGGTCGCCGCGTACAGCTGGGACAGCGCGCCGCGCTCCGGGCGCTGGGCACTGGGCACTGGGCGAACAGCGGATTGCCGATGTACCCGAAGACCACCTTGGCCGGGCCGGACGCCTTGGTCTGGAGGCCCGTGGCGGTGTGGCCGGGGTGGGCGAGGACGCTCCGGACCGGGCTGCCCGCCTCCGTCAGGCGCCGGTGCAGCTCCCGCCCGAAGACGGCGTTCGCGAACTTCGACCGGTTGCAGAAGGCCATGGGCGCGTAGCCGCGCTCGCCGTCCGGGTCGTCGAAGCGCGTCCCGCCCCGGCGGCGGTTGATCGAGCTGACGGTGACCCCCCGGGGGCCCCGCCCGGCGGCCGGCAGGTCGACAAGACACCCCCCTGGGGGCCGAGCCGTACGGGGCGGGGCCATCACGCCCGCGTTGTTGACGAGCACGTCCGGGCGGGAGCGCTCCTCCCGCATCCGCCCGGCGAAGGCCCGCACCGAGTCGAGGTCGGCGAGGTCGAGCGGGCGCACGTCGAGCAGGTCCGGCGCGATCCCGGGACCGACCTCTGTCCCCGGCTCGCCGCGGGCATGGCGCTGGCCGCCTTCGACGCCGTGCTGCGCCGGTGGAGCGGGGGCGAGGGCGCGGAGGATCCGGGCACGCTGATCGAGCGGGCCTTCGAGGTGCTCGCGCCGTCGCTGGACTCCGTGACGGCGCAGAGGACGCCGTAGAGGGTGTCGCAGAGGGCGCCGTGGGGGCAGGTCGGCAAAAAGAAGAGCGGGCCGGTCCGCGCGGTGCGGAACCGGCCCACCCTGGGCGTGCGGGACGTACGGAACGGTCAGCTGAGCGCGAGCCAGGCGACGGCCGCCAGGATCACGACGGCCGCGACCACGCCCACGATCAGGCCGACCCGAGGGCCCGAGGAGGAGGCGGCGGCGACGGCCTGCGGCTGCTGCTGCGGGGCGCCCTCGTCGACGAAGGCGCGGAACATCTGGGTGCTGCCGGCGGGGTCGTAGGAGCCCTCAGGGCCCTGGCCCTGGCCGTACGGTGCTTGGGGGTTGTGTGCCATGGGCCAGGACCCTAGCGAAGTCGGCCGGGCCGCCCAACCCCGGCCGTCCCGGGGCCCGCGCGAGGGGCCGCGCACGGTTCCCCGGGCCCCCCTTTGCCGATTCTTTAGCGCCGTTTGACCGATTTAGTTTGCCTGGAGCAACCATCCATCTCTATGGTTGCCCTAAGCAACAAGATATGTGGAGCACGCGGTGGAACACGCGGTGGAGTACGCAATGGACAGAGGCAATCGGTACGAGAACCTCGCCCGCCAGGTGAGCGCCATCGGAGCGGTGAAGCGCGGACTCGCGCGGACCCTGCCCGCCGAGTGCCCCGGCGGCTCCGCGATCGTCCTCGCACTGCTGAACCACCACGGGGACATGCGGATGGGCCGCGTCTCCGAGCTGATGGCCGTCGACGTGTCGGTCAGCAGCCGTCACGTGGCCCACACCGTGGACCGCGGATGGGTCGAGCGCCTGCCCGACCCCGCCGACCGGCGCTCCCGCATCCTCCACCTGACCCCGGCGGGCGAGTCCATGCTCGCCGTCCTCGACCGACGGCTGACCGACATGCTCGCCCGCACCCTCGTGGAGTGGTCCGACGAAGACGTCGAACTGCTCACCACCCTGCTCGCCCGCCTCCGCGATTCCTTCGGGGACTGCCGGGCCCACCACGCTTGAGAACGAAGGAAGTCCATGGCTAGCACCACACCAGAGACCGGTGTGCGCGGCGGGAGCGCGAAGGAGGGGGACATCGCCTCCGGCGGCGCCCCGATGACGCACAAGCAGATCATGGAGGCGCTCTCCGGGCTGCTGCTCGGCATGTTCGTCGCCATCCTGTCCTCGACGATCGTCTCCAACGCCCTGCCGCAGATCATCACCGACCTGGGCGGCGGCCAGTCCGCCTACACCTGGGTCGTGACCGCGGCCCTCCTGGCGATGACCGCGACCACCCCCCTCTGGGGCAAGCTCGCGGACCTCTTCTCCAAGAAGCTGCTCGTCCAGATAGCCCTGGTCATCTACGTCGCGGGCTCGGTCGTCGCCGGCCTCTCGCAGAGCACCGGCATGCTCATCGTCTGCCGCGTCGTCCAGGGCGTCGGCGTCGGCGGTCTGACCGCCCTCTCCCAGATCATCCTGGCCGCCATGATCGCCCCGCGCGAGCGCGGCCGGTACAGCGGCTACCTCGGCGCGACCTTCGCCGTCGCCACCGTCGGCGGCCCGCTGCTCGGCGGCGTCATCACCGACACCGACTGGCTCGGCTGGCGCTGGTGCTTCTACGTCGGCGTGCCCTTCGCGATCATCGCCCTGCTCGTCCTGCAGAAGACCCTGAAGCTCCCCGTCGTGAAGCGCGAGGTCAAGGTCGACTGGGCCGGCGCCCTCTTCATCAGCGCCGCCGTCTCCCTGCTCCTCATCTGGGTCACCTTCGCGGGCGACAAGTACGACTGGATGTCCTGGCAGACGGTCGCCATGGTCCTCGGCGCCGTCGCGCTCGGCGCGGTCTTCGTCCTGATCGAGTCGAGGGCGAGCGAGCCGATCATCCCGCTCCGCCTCTTCCGCAACCGCACGATCACCCTGGCCTCGCTCGCCTCGCTCTTCGTGGGCGTCGCGATGTTCGCCGGCACGGTCTTCTTCAGCCAGTACTTCCAGCTGGCGCGCAACGAGTCGCCGACGATGTCCGGCGTCCTCACCATCCCGATGATCGCGGGCCTGTTCGTCTCCTCCACGGTCTCCGGTCTGGTCATCACCAAGACCGGCCGCTGGAAGGCGTGGCTGGTCAGCGGCGGCGCCCTGGCCGCCGGCGGCCTCGGCCTGCTCGGCACGATCCGCTACGACACGGAGTACTGGCACATCGCGCTCTTCATGGCGCTGCTCGGCCTCGGCCTCGGCATGATGATGCAGAACCTGGTGCTCTGCACCCAGAACCAGGTGGCCCCCGCCGACCTCGGCGCCGCCTCCTCCGTCGTCACCTTCTTCCGCTCCCTGGGCGGTGCGGTCGGCGTCTCGGCGCTCGGCGCGGTCATGGCCCACCGGGTCACGGACTACGTCAAGGAGGGTCTGACCGAGCTCGGCCCGAAGGCCGCGGCCGCGATGGGCCAGGGCGGCACGGGCGGCGCCATCCCCGACATGGACAAGCTGCCGGCCCCGATCCGCACGGTCATGGAGGACGCGTACGGCCACGGCGTCGCGGACGTCTTCCTCTACTCGGCGCCGTTCGCGCTGCTCGCCTTCCTGGTGACGCTGTTCATCAAGGAGGTCGCCCTCAAGAGCGGCACGGCGAAGGCGGACGAGAAGACGGACGGCGTCGACGCCGCGAAGGCCCCGGCGGACGCCAGGGCGACGGCGGACGCCCGGTAGGAAAGGCTCCCGGCCGCGCTTCGAGCGGAGGCGCGGCCGGGTCGGGTACGGAGCGGCGGGCAGGGGACGGCCCGCCGCTCCGTCGTTCTCATTCCCGCTCCCGGGCCACCATCACCTCGATGCCGGCGACCAGGACGTCGAGGGCGTACGCGAAGTCCCGGTCCCAGATCTCGCTGACGGTGCCGTGCGAGGCCCGCTCGTCGAGGAGCTCCGTCATCGGTTCGAGCGCCTCCACGAACTGCGGGTCCTCGCGGAAGGCCTTGATCGACTCCCCGTAGAAGTCGTCCTGCGACATTCCGGCCTCCGCCGCACGCCGCTGGAACTGCGACTCGATCGTCCCGTAGCCGTACACGAACTGGAAGACCGCCGACATCGCGCCCGGCAGGCGGTGCATCGGCAGGCCGGTGTCCCCGACCGCCTCCTGGATCTTGGTGCCGACGGCGACCGCGTGCGGCCCGATGTTCAGGTACTGGCCGGCGCACGGCGACATCCACGGGTGGCGGACCAGCATCCGCCGGTAGTCCAGGGCGAGCGTCCGCAACCGGCCCCGCCAGTCGCCGGCGGTGTCGACCGCGGCGAGGTCGACCTCCCCGTAGGCGGAGTCGACGGCGTACTCGATGATGTCGTCCTTGGTGTCCACGTACCAGTAGAGCGACATCGCCGTGACGCCGAGCTCGGTCGCGAGCTTGCGCATCGAGAGGCCGCCGAGGCCCTCCTCGTCGAGCATCCGGATCGCGGCGGCCACGATCCGGTCCCGGTCGAGCCCGGCCGGACCGCCCCCGGCGCGCGGGGTCCGCTTCTCCAGCCAAACGCTGGAACGCGCCGGGTTCCCGGCCCGATCGGCTGCCTTGACCATCGCGTTCCTCCGTCTGTCAGCGGTCCGTGACCATGCTAGGCAGCCGCCGCCGGATCCGGGACCGCGCCCTTCTCCGCCCGTTCGGCCCGCTGGAGCAGGACCGCGGCGAGCAGGCCGCCCGCGAGGACGGCGATCGCGCCGACGAGCTGGCTGGTCTGGAGGCCGGAGGCGAACGCGTCGGAGACCCGGGCCCGTTCGGCGTCGTCGCCGGCCGCCGCGAGGGCCGCGGGCAGCGAGGTCGCGGTGACGGTGACGAGGGCGGCGAAGCGCGCGTTGAGCACGGCTCCGAGGACGGCGACGCCCAGGCCGTTGCCGAACTCGGCGAGGGTGCCGTTGACGCCCGCGCCCACACCGGCCTTCTCCGGCGGGATCGCGCTCATGATGGCGTTGGCCATGGCCGGGTTGGAGACCGCGAGGCCGACGCCCATCAGGACCAGGCCCAGGAGCATCCCCCAGTAACTGCTGTTCGTCCCGCCGCCGATCAGGGCGATCGAGGCGAGACCGGCCGCGACGAGGGTCATGCCGACGGCCACGGTGGGCGCGGTGCCGAGCTTCATCACGATCCGCGGGCCGACGCCGGTCAGGTTGAGCGCGACCACGGTCAGGGCGAGCGGCGCCATCCGCAGACCGGCCTCCAGCGGCTCGTAGCCGAGGACGAACTGCAGGTGCTGGGTGAGCAGGAAGAGCGAGCCGCCCATGCCGAACATGACGAGGATCGCGCCCGCGACCGCGCCGACGAACTTCTGGTTGCGGAAGAAGTGCATGTCGAGCATCGGGTACGGGACGTGCAGCTCCCACCGGGCGAAGGCGGCGAGGACGGCGACGCCGACGGCCGCCGGGACCAGCACCTCGGCGGAGGTCCAGCCGTGCTCGGGGCCGGTGATGATGGCGTACACGGCGGCGGTCATGCCCACGGTGGAGAGCAGCGCGCCGACCAGGTCGGGCCGTTCGCCCTGGGGGTTCTTGGACTCGGGGACCAGCTTGACCACGGCGACCAGGCCGATGAGCGCGACCGGGATGTTGATCAGGAAGATCATGCCCCACCAGAAGTGGTTGAGGATGGCGCCGCCGATCAGCGGCCCGGCGGCGAAGCCGAGCGAGCTGACGGTGGCCCACAGCGCGATGGCCTTGACCCGCTCGGAGTCGTCGAAGATCTGCATGACGACGGCGAGCGTGGTGGTCATGAGCAGCGCGCCGCCGACGCCCATGCCCGCGCGGGCGGCGATCAGCTGGGCGGTGGACCCGGCGAGTCCGGCGGCGAGCGAGCCGAGGCCGAAGAGCGCGAGTCCGGCGGCGAGGAGTTTTTTGCGGCCGTAGCGGTCGGCGGCGTTGCCGGCGGTCAGGAGCAGGCCGGACTGGACGAGCGAGTACGCGTTGATCATCCACTGGATGTCGGCGGTGGAGGCGTGGAGCTCCGAGGTCAGCGAGGGGATGGCGACGCCGAGCACGGTGTTGTCGAGCAGCACGGTGAGCTGGGCCAGGCAGATGACGCCGAGGATCAGCCAGCGCTGCGGGTGGCCGCCGGTGGTGGCGGACGGTTCGTTCGCGGCGGTCGTCGCCGTCATGGGCAGAACTCCTTGTACGGTGTACGGGACCAGGGCTCGTACACCGTACAAGGGCTCTCTTACGCTGTATAGCGGTTATTTCCGGCCATGATTTCCGGTCACTTCTTCTTGGTCAGGTCTTCTTGGTCAGGTCTTCTTGGTCAGGTCTTCTTGGTCAGGTCTTCTTGGTCAGGTCTTCTTGGTCAGGTCGTAGAAGGTGGCACCGCCGACCGTGACCTTCTCGAAGGTCTTCGAGACCCAGGTGGAGATCTCGGAGTTGCCGCCCATGCCGCCTCCCATGCCGCCCCTGCCGCCGGTGCGCCCGCCGTTCTCGCCCGTGTCCTCGCCGCCGCTTCCGATGAAGTAGTGGATCTTCCCTTCGGCGACGTACTGCTTGAACTGCGCGAGGGTCGGGGACGGGTCGCTGCCGTTGAAGCCGCCGATCGCCATGACCGGCTTCTCCGTGGCGAGCTGGTAGCTGGCCGCGTTCTGCGCGCCGACCGTGGCCGCGACCCAGGTGTAGGAGCCGGCGTCCTTCAGGAGCGCCGCCTCGGCCTCCGCGCCGACGTTCGCGCCGTTGAGGAGCCCGCCCATGCCGCCGCCACCGCCGCCGAAGCCGGGGCGCTCGCCGCGCGCACCCTGGACGTTGCCCTGGGGTGCTCCCTGGGGTGCTCCCTGCGGCATGCCCTGGGGCGGGGTGCCGCCGGGCATCTGACCCTGACCCTGGCCCTGTCCGCCGGGGCCGCCGGGCATCTGGCCGCCGAACCCGCCCTGGCCGTTCTGGCCGTTCTGGCCGCCCGGCATGCGTCCGCCGAAGCCGCCCGGGCCCCGGCCGCCCGCCGGGCCCGCCGTCACGATGGAGCCCTGGTGGCCGGTGTCCACCGTCGCCAGGGTGTACGCGAAGGGGCCCGCGAGGCCCGCCGCCAGGCCGAGGCCCGCCGCCGTGAGCCCGAGGCGCCGGTCGACCCGGCCCGCCAACAGCAGCCCGAGGGCCGCCGCGAGGCCCGCCACCAGGACCGCCCAGCGCAGCCACGGCAGCCAGTCCGGCGTACGGCCGAGCAGCGTCCAGGCCCACCAGGCCGTCGCCGCCGCCGTCACCGCGAGCGCCGCCGAGGCCGCGAACCGGGTCCGCTCCTCCCACAGCACGGAGGCGCCCATGCCGACGAGCGCCGCGACGTACGGGGCCAGGGCAATCGTGTAGTACTCGTGGAAGATGCCGGCCATGAAGCTGAAGACCGCGAGGGTCATCAGCAGCGCGCCGCCCCACACCAGGAACGCCGAGCGCGCGGTGTCCGTGCGGGGTGCCCGCCGGGTGACGACGAGCCCCGCGACGAGCAGGAGCAGCGCGGCCGGGAGCAGCCAGGAGATCTGGCCGCCGACCGAGTCGTTGAACATCCGGCCGATCCCGGTCTCGCCCCACCGGCCACCGCCGCCCATGCCGCCGCCGGGGCCGCCTCCGCCTCCCACGCTGCCGGTCTCGTCGCCGTTGATCCGGCCGAGGCCGTTGTAGCCGAAGGTCAGCTCCAGGAAGCTGTTGTTCTGCGAGCCCCCGACGTACGGACGGGAGGACGCAGGCCACAGTTCGACCAGGGCCACCCACCAGCCCGCCGAGACGAGCATCGCGAGCCCGGCGAGGGCCAGGTCGCGGATCCGGCGCCCGATCCCGCCCGGCGCGCACACCGCGTACACGAGCGCGAGCGGCGGCAGGATCAGGAAGGCCTGGAGGGTCTTCGCCAGGAACGCGAAGCCGAAGGCCGCTCCCGCCCCCACCAGCCACTTCGCCGCGCCCGGCCCGCCCTCCAGGGCGCGCAGCACCCCGTACACGGCGACCGTCATGAGCAGCGCGAGCAGCGCGTCCGGGTTGTTGAAGCGGAACATCAGGGCGGCGACCGGGGTCAGCGCGAGGACCAGGCCCGCGATCAGACCCGCGCCCGCGCCGAACCGGCGCCGGACGGCCCCGTACAGGACGCCGACCGTGGCCACGCCCATGAGCACCTCGGGCACGAGGATCTGCCAGGAGCCCAGGCCGAAGAGGCGGACGGAGAGGGCCATCGGCCAGAGCGCGGCCGGCGGCTTGTCGACGGTGATGGCGTTGGCCGCGTCGAGGGAGCCGAAGAAGAAGGCCTTCCAGCTCTCGCCGCCGGCCTGGACGGCCGCGGAGTAGAAGGAGTTGGCGTAGCCGGAGGCGCTCAGGTTCCACAGGTAGAGCACGCCGGTCAGGGCCAGCAGGCCGAGGAAGGCGGGGCGGACCCAGGGGGCGTCCTCGGCGCGTCCGCGCCGGAGCCGGGCGAACCGGCCGCCCTCCGGGAGAGCGGGGGCCGCGGGGTTCGGGGTGGTCATCGTTCGTTCCTTGCGGTGGACGCGGTAGGCGCGGGGGCCCGCTCGGGGAAGACCCAGAGCCGGAAGAGGAGGAAGCGCAGGACGGTCGCGGCGAGGTTGGCGACGATCAGGACGGCGAGCTCGGTGGAGTGCGCGGGGTCGCCGGTCGCCGCGCCGAGGGCGGCGAGCGAACCGCTGGTCAGGGCCAGGCCGATGGCGAAGACCACGAGCCCCTGCGCCTGGTGGCGGACGGCCCGGTCCCGGCCCCGCACCCCGAAGGTGAGGCGCCGGTTGGCCGCCGTGTTGGCGACGGCCGAGACGAGGAGCGCGGCGGCGTTGGCGAGCTGCGGGCCGAGGCCGAGCCGGAAGGCCGAGTACAGCGCCAGGTAGAGGAGCGTGGACAGGACCCCGACCGCGCAGAAGCCGACGAGCTGGCGGGCGAGACCGCCCGGCACGCCGCTGAGGTCGCGGTCCCGGGGGTCGTCCCCGAAGGGCCGGGCGAGCCGGTCGAGCGGCAGCGAGCCGGTCGCCAGGGCCCGCCCCACCCGCCAGACGCCCTTCAGGTCGTCCGTCGCCGTCCTCACGATGTGCACGGTCGAGTCGGGGTCGTCGACCCAGTCGACCGGCACCTCGTGGATGCGCAGGCCGGCCCGCTCGGCGAGGACCAGCATCTCGGTGTCGAAGAACCAGCCGGTGTCCTCGACCATCGGGAGCAGCCGCTCGGCGACCTCGCGCCGTATGGCCTTGAACCCGCACTGCGCGTCCGAGAACCGGGCCGCGAGCGAGGAGCGCAGGATCAGGTTGTACGCGCGGGAGATGAACTCGCGTTTCGGGCCGCGCACCACCCGCGAGGAGCGGGAGAGCCGGGAGCCGATCGCCAGGTCCGAGTGGCCGGAGATGAGCGGCGCGACCAGCGGGAGCAGCGCGTTCAGGTCGGTGGACAGGTCCACGTCCATGTAGGCGAGGACGGGCGCGTCCGACGCCGACCACACCGCGCGCAGGGCCCGCCCGCGCCCCTTCTGTTCGAGGCGCACGGAGCGCACCCCGGGCACCTCGCGGGCGAGGGCCGCGGCGACGGCGGGCGTCGTGTCGGTGGAGGCGTTGTCGGCGACGGTGATGCGGAAGCCGTACGGGAAGGTCCGGGAGAGGTGCGCGTGGAGCCGGCGGACGCACGGCTCCAGGTCCTTCTCCTCGTTGTAGACGGGGATCACCACGTCCAGGACGGGCCGTCCGGCGACGTCCACGGGCAGGTGTTCCCGGGCGGGCAGGGCGCCGGGCACGGGCCGCGCGATCGTTGGGGTTCGCATGTCCCAGACACTCGCCGGGGCGGCTGTCACGGCTGTGTGCTGTGCCTGTGCCCCGCCTGTGAGTCTCCGCGCGGACCGTCGTCCGGGGCCTGTCCGACGCTGATCCGCCGGACGGGTCCCAGGGGGGCGTCTTGTCGATCAGGCCGGATCAGGGAGCGGTGCGGGACACCGCTAGCCCGGCGAGACACCCTCCAGGGGCAGCCGGACGCCGAAGACGGTCCGGCCGGGGGCGCTCTCCACCGTCACCTCGCCGCCGTGGGCGAGGACGACCGCGCGGACGATCGCGAGGCCGAGGCCGGTGGAGCCGGCGGTGCGGGAGCGGGAGGCGTCGCCGCGCGCGAACCGCTCGAAGACGGAGGGCAGGAGCGCCTCCGGGATGCCGGGCCCGTCGTCCTCGACCTCCACGAGCGCGTCCGTCCCCTCCGCACGGACGCGGGCGGTGACCTTCGTGCCGGGCGGGGTATGGGTACGGGCGTTGGCGAGGAGGTTGAGGAGCACCTGCCGGATCCGGGCGCCGTCCCCCCGCACCTCCGCCCCCTCCCCGGGGAGTTCGAGGCTCCAGTGGTGGCCGGGCCCGGCGGCGCGGGCGTCGCTCACCGAGTCCAGGACGAGGGCGACGAGGTCGACGGGCTCGTCCGCGAGGGGGCGCCCGGCGTCGAGCCGGGCGAGCAGCAGCAGGTCCTCCACCAGGCCCGTCATCCGGGTCGCCTCCGACTCGATCCGGCCGAGCGCGTGGCGGGTGTCGGGACCGCACTCCTCGCGGCCCCGTCGGGTCAGCTCCGCGTACCCCCGGATCGAGGCGAGCGGGGTGCGCAGTTCGTGGCTGGCGTCCGCGACGAACTGCCGGACCCGGGTCTCGCTCCGCTGGCGCGCGTCGAGGGCCGAGTGGACGTGGTCGAGCATCCGGTTGAGGGCCGCGCCGACCTGGCCGACCTCCGTGCGCGGATCGGCCTCCGTCTCCGGGACCCGCTGGTGGAGCGCCACCTCGCCGCTGTGCAGCGGGAGCCGGGCGACCTGGGACGCGGTGGCGGCGACCCGCCGCAGCGGGCGCAGGGCCACCCGGACGAGCACGGTCCCGGCGATCGAGGCCGCGACGAGCCCGGCGCCGGTGACGCTCAGCTCCACCAGGACGAGGGTGGAGAGGGCTCCGTCGACCTCGGTGAGCGGGATGCCGGTGAGGAAGGCGCCCCGGCTGCCCTCCGCGTACGCGACCCGGTACGAGCCGAGGCCGCCGGGCAGCTCCACGGTGTGCGGCTCGCCGTCGCGCGGGACGGCGGCGAGGGCGGCCCGCTGCTCCGCGTCCAGCTCCTCGACGGGGAACCTCGGTCCGTCCGCACCGCTGTTCCCGGCCACCTCCGTCGAGTATCCGGCGGAGGTGATCTCCCCGTCGGTCAGGACCGCGCCGAGGGTCCCTATCGGGGCGCCCGGTCCGCCGAGGAAGGCGAACGGCTCCCGGTCGCGTCCGGGGTCGGGCGCGGACATCACGACCGGTGGCCCGGCGGCCCGATGGGAGAGCCCCCGGACCTGCTCGTCGGCCTGGTCGTACAGGTACGAGCGGAACGCGATCGTCGTGACCGTGCCGATGACGGCCGCGACGACCGCGATCAGCGCGACCGCCGACACGACGAGCCGGGTGCGCAGCGACCAGGGCCGCCGCGCGCCCCGGCCCGGTGGCGTGCCTCGTGTCACCGGCGGCTACTCCCCCGGCTTGATGAGGTAGCCGGCCCCGCGCCGGGTGTGGATCATCGGGGAGCGTCCCGCGTCGATCTTCCGGCGCAGATAGGAGATGTAGAGCTCGACCACATTGGCCTGGCCGCCGAAGTCGTACGACCAGACCCGGTCGAGGATCTGCGCCTTGCTGAGCACCCGGCGCGGATTGCGCATGAGGTAGCGCAGCAGCTCGAACTCGGTCGCCGTGAGGTGGATCGAGGTGCCGCCCCGGGTGACCTCGTGACTGTCCTCGTCGAGGGTCAGGTCCCCGACGGTCAGCAGCGATTCGCTGCGCGCCTGGGCGGCCCCGGACCTGCGGATGAGACCGCGCAGCCGGGCCACCACCTCCTCCAGGCTGAAGGGCTTGGTCACGTAGTCGTCGCCACCCGCCGTGAGCCCGGCGATCCGGTCCTCCACGGCGTCCTTCGCCGTCAGGAAGAGCACCGGTACATCGGGCAGTTCGCGCCGGATCGAGCCGAGCAGGCTCAGCCCGTCGACATCGGGCAGCATCATGTCGAGGATCACGGCATCGGGCCGGAACTCGCGCGCGGAACGCAGGGCGGCGGCCCCGTCCCCAGCGCTCATGACCTGCCAGCCCTCGTAGCGCAGGGCCATGGAGAGCAGCTCGGTGAGCGAGGCCTCGTCATCGACGACGAGGACCCGGACGGCGGTTCCGTCGGCGCGGAGCATGTCGGCGCGGGTGCCGGGGCGGTTGCTCGTGCGGTGCGGGGTGACGGTCATGGACCCCAGGCTGGCCGCCGCCGCTGAAAGGCCTCTTTCGCTTTCCTGTGAATTCCCTGAGAAACAGCCGCCGACGGCCGGGCGCCCACAGGGGTCCGTTTCACGTGAAACAGCACGCTCTGTGGCTCAACGAGCCGGTTTCACGTGAAACATCGCGGCGCCGTTCTCATACAGCACCTTCCGGAGCCAGTCGTCCCCGAGCCCGAGCCGCTTGAGGGCGTGGAGCTGATGGGCGTACGGATAGGGGATGTTGGGGAAGTCGGAGCCGAGGAGGATCCGGTCGCCGAGGTCGATCAGCCGTTTACGCTCCTCCTCGGGGAAGGGCGCGAGCCGCTCGCTGAAGTCGGTGAACGCCATGGTGGTGTCGAGGTGGACCCCCTCGTACCGCTCGGCCAGGGAGAGGAATTCGCCGTACTCGGGCATCCCCATGTGCGCGACGATCACCCGCAGCCGGGGGTGGCGGGCGAGGAGACGTCCCATGGGGCCGGGGCCGGTGAAGTTCCCCGGGGTCGGCCCGGAGCCGCAGTGGACGACGACGGGAGTGCCGCTGTCCGCGAGGCTGCCCCACACGCCGTCGATCCGGTCGTCGTTCGGATCGAACCCTCCGACCTGGAGGTGCACCTTGAAGACGCGGGCCCCGGCGTCGAGAGCCGCGTGGACGTAGCCGTCGACTCCCGGCTCGGGGAAGAAGGTCGCGGTGTGCAGGCAGTTGGGGGTACGGGCGGCGAAGTCGGCGGCCCAGGAGTTCAGCCAGGCGCCCATGCCGGGCTTGTGCGGGTAGAGCATCGCGGTGAAGGCGACCGCCCCGAACCCGCGCAGGAGGGCGAGCCTGCGGTCCTCCTCCTCGCGGTAGGTGATGGGCCAGTCCAGGCCGGTCAGCGGGCCGACGGCGTCGAAGTAGGCCCAGACCTTGTCGAGGACGTTCTTCGGCATGAAGTGGGTGTGCACGTCGACGAGTCCGGGGATTCCGAGCCGCGCGAGGAGCGCGGGAATCTCGACGACGCCGACCGCCCCGTCCGTGCCGTCACTCGCGCTCATGACCGTAACTCCGCTCGACCCTGCCGATGTGGACGCTGTAGCTGTCGTACCAGTGCTTCCGCCCGTACGCCTTGGCCTCCCGGTGCTCGGCGTGGAGACGCCAGGCGTCGAGGGACTCCAGGTCGCGGAAGTAGGCGACGGTGATGCCGATGCCGCCGGGGGTGCGGGCGGACTCGTATCCGAGGTAGCCGGGGATCTCCTGGACGATCTCCTGCATCCGGGAGGCGGTCTCGGCGTACCCCTCGGGCGCGTCGGGGCGGACCGAGGTGAAGACAGCGGTGTAGTAGGGCGGTTCGATGCCCGCCACCAGTTTCGGGGTCATGCGATCACCCTCGCCGGGGGCGGGCCGGGATGTCCACGGCCCCCGGCCAAAGGGATCCAAGACTTTACGAAGCGCGTTCGGCGACGAAAAGCGCTGGGGGGAGCCTTCGGGAAGGTGTCCGGGAAGCCGCCCCGGGAGTCGTCCGGGACGTGGTTGGGGGCGTGGTTCGGGAGACCGTTCGGAAAGCAGCCGGGGAAGCCGTCCGCCCGGAACGTCACCCGGGAAGCCGTCCCGAAAGGCGTCCGGAACGTCACTCGGGAGACCGCTCGGGAAACAGCCGGAGGCGCCGCTCCGGAAGCCGCTTCAGAAGAGCTCCCCCTGCTCGTTCGGGTCGCTCGCGGGGGCCGCCGCCGTCACCGGCACCGAGAAACCGTCCTCCGCTCCGGCCTTCCCGAGGACCCATCCGCCCATGAGCCGGGTGTCGAGGGCGAGGCAGCGTCCGTCGGGGGCGAGGAGGTGCAGGTCGGGCCCGGCGGCGGCGAGCAGGCGTCCGGTGACGGTGCCGCCGTCGGTCAGCTCGGTGACCGTGCCGGCGAGCGGCGGCAGACCGTCGAGGCGGAAGGCCCCGGCGTGGTCGCGCGGGGCGAACTCCAGCGGCTCCAGGGTCTCGGTCCAGCCCCCCACCTCGCGGGCCCGCCGGTACAGCTCCTCGACCTCCCGGGCCCGGTCGGCGGCGGGCGGCAGGGCGTGCCGGGCGGCCCGCTTGCGCTCGTACGCGACCCGGTCGGGCACGCCGAGCGCCTGCCGCAGGACCTCCTCGGTGCGGCGGGCCGCCATCAGCGGTCCCCGGCCGAGCCAGCTGAACGCGACGGCCCCCTGCTCCAGGAGCCTGGCCTCGCCCCGGGCCTCGGCGGTGATGCCCACCTTGGTCATGCCGGGCCCGAACCAGGCCAGGTAGACGCGGTACGGCTGGGGGTCGTCAGCGACGGTGTCGGCCGCGACCGAGTGGGCCCGGTCGAGCCGCGCGCACTCCGCGCACCGCCCTCCGGTGGCCCGGCCGGGGACGGCGGCCGCCAGGGGGCAGGGGTTGCCCCGGGCCCCGGGGCAGCGCCGCTCCCCCACGGCACGGAAGGCGAGCGGCCCCCCGTACGCGAGCGGGCTGACCTTACCGCCCTGCCACCTCAGCCCCGGCACTCCGCCGCTCCAGGTGATCCCCCGGCACCGCCACTCCACGTCCATGCCTCCCGCACTCCCGACCGCCCCGGACCTCCAGTCTCCGCCACCCACGGCCGGCGGCACCCGGATCAGGGCAGCACGTAGATCCTGGTCCCGTCCGGGTCGGGCTCTCCGACCTGCCGCATGCAGCCGCGTTCGAGGAGGAGCCGTACGCAGTCGCGGACGCGCTCGCCGGAGAGCCCGGTGCGGCGGGTGACGTCCTGGGCCCGGTAGCGCACCCCGCCCCGGACGAGCCCGGGGGCGAGGCAGTCGGCGACCGTCCGCACGTCCCCGGTGATGGCCCAGGACTCGACGAGCTCCTGCGGGCTGAGCGCGACGGCGGAGCCGCTGCGCTGGCGGGGCACGGCGAGCCGCTCAAGGGATTCGGCGACCCTTGAGAGGCTCTGCCGGGTCTCGCGGAGCAGCTCCGCGTACTCGACCTGCCCGGTGTGCGCGAGGGCGCGCTCGTCGATCCGTCCCTCCAGGCGCACGAGGACGTCGACGAGCTCCGGCGGCAGCAGGAACCCGGCGTGCACCGGGGAGGGTTCGAGCCCGTACCCGCCGTACCGCTGGACCGCTGCCACGACCTCGGCCACCCACGCCCGGAACGGCCCGGCCTCCGGCCTGCGGCAGGCGCCGACGAGCTGGACGAGCCCCTGGAGGCTCACCATCCGCGCCGACGCGCGGATCCCGCTCCGGCGGAGGTACGCGTCGTCGCCGGCGATCTCCCGCGCGGACGCCAGGCACTCCCCGGGCAGCGCCACCGTCCGCAGGGCCTCCCTCGTCCCCGCGTACCCCAGCCGCTTCGCCACCTCGGCCACCGGGAACCAGTGGGCCCCGTCCGGCGCGGTCAGCCTCCGCAGGCGCTCCCCGGTGGCGGCGTACACCACGTCATCGATGTCGATCGCGTCCATCGATCATCACCTCCGCCTCGCAAGTTAGTCCGAAGGCATATTCAACTGACATGCAAATAAGACAGGTTCACCCAAAAGGGGAGGGTCCCCGGGGATTTCCCCGGGGACCCTCCCCTTTTCCGTACCGCCTACTTGGCGACGAACTGCGTGAGGATCGCCTGCACTTCGTAGATGTCGACCCCCTTGGTGAAGGTCTTCTGCACGGGCAGCTGGCTGCCCGAGATCCAGATCTTCAGCTCGGCGTCGAGGTCGAAGGTGCCGGCGGTCTCGACGGCGAAGTGGGTGATGCTCCGGTACGGGATCGAGTGGTACTCGACCTTCTTGCCGGTGATCCCCTGCTTGTCGACCAGCACGAGCCGCCGGTCGGTGAAGAAGATCGTGTCCCGTATCAGCAAGTACGCGGCGTGCACCTGCTCCCCCGGTCCGAGCAGCCGCGCGAAGTCCTGCTGCGCCTGCGCCGGGTCGATCGCGTGCGCGTTCCCGAAGAGTGCCATGGTCCAACCCCCTGGGCGATGGAAGCCCCTGTGCGATGAAAGAACGGTCCGTCGACCCTAGCCGTTCGCGCCACCGGCGGACGCGGGGGCACCGGGGCGCGGGAGCGGCGGGAAGGGCGGGAGGGCGGGAAGGCGTTAGCGGCGAGCCGGATCAGAAGGTCACGGTGCCGCCGTTGCGGTTGAACCAGCCCTTGAAGCCCCAGTTGATCCAGCCGCCGTCACCGGTGTTCTTGAAGGTGCCGCCCGCTCCGAAGATCCACACGCCGTAGTAGACCTTTCCGAACTGGACGTTGGCGTAGAGCTTCACGTCGCCGAGGCCGTTCTCGTACCCCTGGCTCAGGTTGAACACCATGACGTTGTACTGGCCGCCGGCCGCGTCGAAGACCCTGTCCACCGCCTGCTGGACGTAGGACCCGCGGTCGTCGGTGTCGATGTTCTTCAGCGCGCTCTCGACGGCGCCCTTGAACGAGGCGTTGCCGTGCACGGAGACGATCGGGGCGGTGCCGAGGGCACCCGCCTCACCGGGCTTCGCCGCCTGCGCCCCGACGGCGGCGGGGGCGGAGAGCTTGGCGGGGGCGGGAGCCGGGGAGCGCTCGGCGGCCTGGGCGGGGAGCGCGGCGACCGCGGTGAGGGCGAGGGAGGCGAGGGCGACACCGGCGAGCGAGGTCATGCGACGCATGAGGGGAACTCCTGTTCGAATGAAAGGGAAGGGAAGGGCGAAGGAAACGAGCGGGGAGGGCGGGAGGGGCTCGGGCGTCACCAGGACCGGTAGAAGGTCACGGAGCCGCCGTTGCGGTCGAACCAGCCCTTGAAGCCCCAGTTGATCCAGCCGCCGTCACCGTGGTTGGTGAAGGTCCCGGACTCGAAGACGATGACCCGGTAGGTGCCGTAGTCGCTCGTGACCTTGACGTTGGACACGATGCCCTGGAGGTTCATCGAGTAGCGGTTGGCGTCGTTGATGACCATGACGTTGTAGCGCTGGTTGTGCTCGTAGAAGTTCCCCTCCATCAGGGACTTCACGTACCCGTCGCGGTTCTGCTTCCTCGCCAGGGCGTCGACGGTGATGTTGTAGATCTTCTCCGCGATGCCGGCGACCGCGACGATCACCTCGACCGCGACGGCGAAGCCCTGCGTCTTCGGCGGCGCGGCGAGCCCGGCGGCCCGGACCTGCCCGGCGCCCGGGACGTGGACGGGAGCGGGGGTGGCGTACGAGGCCAGGGGCTTCGGGGCCGAGGAGATCGAGGAGACCGAGGAGACCGAAGAGGCGGGGGATACGGGAGCGACGGAGGCGGCGTACGAGGCGGTGGAGGGCAGCAGGACGCCCGCGGCGACGATCGCGCTGATGACGGCGTAGGCGGCGCGCTTGTTGTTCTTCATCTCTGATTCACTTCCTTGCGTGGCGGGTTTCGACGTTTTCCGTCGAGCGGGAAATGTTCTTTCGGGCAGAAAGAATTGCCCTTTCGGCCGTGCCGCGTCGTTCGCGGCGGCCGGGATGATGGGATCCCGTACGGGACCGGCGGAGAAGTCGCGAATACCGGCCTCCGTGCCGTCCCGACGTGCGGCGGCTTTTCCGGAAGGCGGGACGCGGGTCACCAGGAGGTGGTGAGGTGGTCGAGTGCGTCGTCGGGGAGCGGGCGCCCGGCCGGGCGGGCCTTCGGGGGCTCGGGAGCCCGGCGTCCGGCGGACCGCCCGGCCACCAGGACGACGGCGCATCCGGCGCCGACGCCGAGGAGCGCCACGAGGCGAAGGAGCCGGCGCGCCCCGTTCGTACGGCGGTCACGTGGGCGTGAGCGTGGGGCGGGAAGGCCGGCGGGAACCCGGCGGTTCCGGTGGGCCCCGGTCGTTCCGGCTGTCACAGGAGGTCTTTCGGGCAGGTGGAGGCGGGGGCGCTCCACTCGGTGTCGCCCGGCTTCTCGCACCGCTCGGTGCTCTCCGCCGAGATCCGAACGGATTTCCCGTCCGCGGCCACGGACGGGGCCGGAGCCGGGGAAAGCGCGCCGACGCCGGCCCCGACCATGCTCGCCGTCAAAGCCGCGGCGCACATGAATCGAAAAAGCTTCATGGTGTTCTCCCTGGTCCGGATTCCCGTTTTCGGGGGTTCCCCCTTCGGTGATTCAAGGATCGCCCGGCAGGAATGCCCGGACCAGGCTTCCGGGGCGTCAGCAACGTGCATGGCACGAAAGGGAGGGGGCAAAGATGGACAACCACTCAGAAACAGGCACCCTGATCGAGGTGCGACCCGGCGAGGAGCCCGACTCCGCCTCACCCGGGCCCGCTTCGGCCGCTTCCCCTGCGGTGACCACCACCGACGAGGCGGAAGGCTTCGCCCCCACGGCGATCGGGCTGTACACCCACCTCCTCCGCCACGGCCCGGCCCCGCTCACCGCTCTCGCCGACGCGCTCGGCCTGACTCCGGAGGGCGTCCGGAAGGCGTCCCGGGAACTGTCCCGGCACCGTCTCCTCACCCACGCGCCCGACGACCCCGACGGCCCCTGTCACGCCATCAGCCCCTACGCCGCGGCCGCCGAGATCGTCGGCCCGGAGGAGAGCAGGCTGCGCCGCCGCCTGGAGGACCTGGAACGCACCCGGGCCCGGCTCGACTCCCTCGCGCCCCTGTACGAGGACGCCCGGCGCGGCGGAACGGACTCGGCGGCCGTCGAGACGGTCTCGTCCCGCGACCGCGTGATGCTCCTCATCTCCGACGCGGCGGCCCGCTGCACCGAGGAGGTCCTCACCGTGCAGCCCGGCGGCGGACGCCCCGCGGGCCACCTGGAACGGGCGCTCCCGCGCGACCTGGAGATGCTGCGCCGCGGCGTACGGCTGCACACCCTCTACCAGCACACCGCGCGCTACAACCCCGGCACCCAGGAGTACGTCGCCGCGGTCGTCGAGGCCGGCGCCGAGGTGCGGACGCTGGGCGAACTCTTCGGCAAGATGGTCGTCTTCGACCGGTCCCTGGCCTTCCTGCCCGTCTGGGACGACCCGGACTCGGCCGTCGTCCTCCGCGAGCCCTCGGCCGTCGCGTTCCTCTGCTCGGTCTTCACCCACGTCTGGAACCTGGCCGAACCGTTCTCGACCTCGTACACCACGGCGACCTCGATCCAGCTCCGCGACTCCATCGCGGCCCGCCTGGTCACCGGCGCCAAGGACGAGCAGATCGCCCGCAAACTCGGCATGTCCCTGCGCACCTGCCGCCGCCACATCGCCCAGCTGATGGAGGAACTCGGCGCCGAGAGCCGCTTCCAGGCGGGCTACCTCCTGGCCCTCCAGACCCGCGACCCCGCCCGCCCCACCCCTCCGGAAACCTCGACGGGCCCGTGACCCGACCGGGCCCACGATCCGAAGGGGCCCGGAAGCGACCGGGCCCCGCCCGATTCCACATCCCGACAACGCGAGAGGCCCCGGACTCGACGTCCGGGGCCTCTCGACTCTGTGCACTCGGCAGGATTCGAACCTGCAACCTTCTGATCCGTAGTCAGATGCTCTATCCGTTAAGCTACGAGTGCTTGTTTTCAGTTCTTGTCTTCGCTCCCCGGTCTTTCGACCCGCTCGCGGCGACAGGAAGAACATTACATGACTGCCGCCGCCATGTGAAATCCGATTGCCTCACCCCTTGTGACCTGCGGAAACGTCGCGGCGGGCGGTGTGAGGGCAGGTCCGGGAACGGCCGAAGCCCCGGCCTTGGGGCCGGGGCTTCGGTGTGGGGCGGAGGCGGAGGGATTTGAACCCTCGATGGGCTTTAAGACCCAAACCGCATTAGCAGTGCGGCGCCATAGACCGGACTAGGCGACGCCTCCATGCACCTCGCGCATACGCGGGTGGTGCGTGCAGATGATGACACAGGCGAACCGGCTGTCACCAATCGATTCTCACCGTACTAGTCCTCCGGGGTCCAGGGCAAAGCCCACCGGCGCGCGCATGGACCCGCGCGCCCGCCGGGCGCACTCCCCCGCCCGCGCAACCGTCCGCGCAACGCCGCCGCGTCCGGAGCGTTAGACCGGACGGGCGCACCGTGTGCCCGTGCCCGCCGAGTCCGCCGTGCACCCGCGTTCCTGGAGATCCGCATGCTGCGCCGTATCGCCCTCGCGTCCCTCGCCACCGCCGCCGGAACCGCCGGCCTCGGCCCCCTGCCGCCGCTGCCGCTGTTCCCCGCTCCGGCGCCCGACGCCCTGACCGTGGCGATCTCCGGGAGCGGGTACCCCGAGGCCGACGGCACCTTCGAGCTGACGTGCGGCGACCGGCCCGGGGGCGACCACCCGGCCGCCGAGCGCGCCTGTGAGCGCCTGGAGCGGCTCGCGGCGGCGGACGAGGACCCGTTCCGGCCCGTCCCCGAGGGCCAGGTGTGCGCACAGGTGTACGGCGGATCCGTCCTCGCACGGGTGACCGGCACCTGGCGGGGCCACGAGGTCGACGCCCGCTTCTCCCGCGCGAACGGCTGCGAGATCGACCGCTGGGAGAATCTGGAGCCCCTTCTTCCGTTCGTCCGGCGCTGACGACCGCCCGTTCCGCGCACCGCCTCCCGGAGGCGGCGTACGGGGATGACGTGGGGAGATGCCGTGTGGGGACGGCGCTCGGGGGCGGCGTCCGGGAGTGCCGGCCGGAGGCTCCCTTAGACTCCCTTCAGTGACAGGCCACGGCCCGAGGGGCAAGATGGGGCCGGCCGGTCCACAGGCCAAGCGCGTGCAGTGCGTCAGGGAGGAAGCGTCGTCGTGAGCAGCAGGCCATCCCGAGGCGCTGCTCGCCTCGCAGCCATACTCGACGCCCTCCCCGACGGCCTCGTGCTCGTCAACTGCAACGGCACGGTCGTCAACGCCAACACCATCGCCCTCGGCATGTTCGAGACCCCCGGCACCGCCCTCGTCGGGCGCGGCCTCCTCGACCTGCTGCCCGACTTCGACTCGCGCCTCATCCCCGGCTCCATGCGCCGTCCGGACAACACCGACGAGCGCGGCCGCACCAAGCCGACCCGGATGGTCGCCCGCCGCACCGACGGCAGCGAGTTCCCCGTCGAGGTGACCAGCGCCAGCCTGGAGGACGGCCGCGAGGCCTACGACTCGTACGGCGGCTACACCGGCGACGAGCTGCTCATGCTGGTCGTGCGGGACCTGACCGGCACCCTCGACACCGAGGCCGAACTCGCCCGCTCGCAGCGGCAGACCGAGATGATCCTGCGCGCCGCCTCCGAGGGCGTCGTCGGCACGGACACCGACGGCCGGGTCGTCCTCGTGAACCCCGCCGCCGCGCAGATCCTCGGCCACCGCGCCGGCGAGCTCGGCGGCCGGGAGCTGCACCCGCTGATCCTCGCCAAGCGCGCCGACGGCGAGCCCTTCCCGTACGAGGAGTCGCCGCTCGCGGACACCCTCAAGTCCGGGCGGAAGCACCGCGTGCGCGGCCAGGTCCTGTGGACGAAGAAGGGCGAGCGGGTCCCGGTCGACCTGACGACCGCTCCGGTGCGGGACGGGGACCAGCTCGTCGGCGCGGTGATGACCTTCGCCGACCGCAGGCCGTACGAGCAGCTCGCCGAGCAGCACGCCGCCGAGCTGGCCGACCGCGCCGAGCGCGCGGCGGCGGAACGGGAGGCGCAGCAGGAGCGGTACGCCTCGCTCGCCGCCCGCCACGAGCAGCTCACGGCCGTCCTCGCCGAGTCGCTGCGCGGCCCCCTGGAGGAGCTGCGCACCCAGCTCGGCACCCTCGCCGCCGACGACGCCGGGCAGCTCTGGCCCGAGGCCAACCAGATCCTCCACCACCTCGCCGCCGGGTACGCCCGGATGACGGCGCTCGTGGACAACGTCCTGGGCTACCAGCGCCTCGACGCGGGCGCCGAGGAACTCGACAAGCACGTCACGCTCCTCGACGGGGTCGTGTCCGCCGGCATCGACGGGGCCGTCGAGCTGATCGGGCCCGGCCGCGCGCAGTTCGCCGTGCACACCCCGCCCATCGAGGCCGAGGTGGACCCGTCCCGGCTCGCGACCGCCCTCGCGCACCTCGTCGCGGACGTCGCGGGCGTCGACGCGACCGGCCGGAACCGGGCCGCCGTCCCGGGCGCCGCGCCCGCCGATTCCACCGTCGTCGTGGCGGCCGCACAGCGCGGCGACGTCGTACGGATCGAGGTCCGCGGCCCGTACGCGGGCGGCGACCCGGTCCACGGGCCCGTCGTGCGCGGGATCGTGGCGGCGCACGGCGGTGTCGTGCAGACCCACGAGGTGCCGGGCACGAGCGGCGGCGCGTACGTCCTCGAAGTGCCGGTCGGCGCGGGCCGGGGCACGGTCCCCGCGCAGGAGCCCGCGCCCCGGAACGACGGGCGGGCGGGCGGCCGGGAGGCCCTCGCGCTGCCCGCGCAGGCCTCGGGCCCGGTCGACGGGGCTCCGGCCGCCCCTGTCCCCGTCCCCGCCCCGGGCGCGGGACCGGACGCGGAGGCGCCCGGCGGCGGGCGGCGGCGGGCCCGGCGCGGCTCGACGGACGCCTTCCTGGAGAGCGCGGTCCCGGCCGGGGGCGACGCCCCGTCCGGCGCCGAGCCCAGCGGGCGCCGCCGTGCCCGTACGGGAGGGACCGCCGCGGCGGACCTGATCCCGGCCCAGCAGAACGCGCTCGCTCCTCCCACGCCCTCCGCCCCCGTCGTCCCGGCCGGCCCGCCCGTCGAGCCTACCGGGCGCCGTCGGGGACGGCCCGCCGAAGGCTCCGTCGTGACCGCCGCCGAAGGGGCGCAGGGACGTGCCGCGCTCGGCGCGGCCGTACCGCCGCAGGGCGTTCCCGTCGGCCCCTCGGGCATCCCCGGACCCGCCCCCGAGCCCTCCCCCGCCGCCCTGGCCCTGCCGGCCGTCGCCTCCGAGGAGAACCCGGCGCAGCCGAGCGGGCGCCGCCGGCGCGCGCTGGCCGCCGCGCAGGAGCGGGCGGCCGCGGCCGAGGCCGGTCCCCGGACCCCGTTCGCGCTGCCGCCCGCCGACGCCGACCGCGAAGTGCCCCTGCCCACCGCGCCCGTGGCCGGTCCGCCGGCCGGTCCGTCCGCCGGTCCGCTGCCGGTCTCCGACGAGGACCGGCACGAGGCCGTACGGGGTGTCCCGGGGGCGGACCACACGCCGCCGCAGCCGCACCCGCACGTCCGGACGCCGCTGCCGGCCCAGGCGCCCGACGCCTCCGCGGGCGCGCCCGTGCCCGCGTCCGTCGAGCCGACCGGGCGGCGCCGGGCCGTCGCGCCCCCGCCGCCGGAGCGGGAACCGGAGCCCCAGCAGGCACCGCAGTCCCAGCCGCCGTCGCAGTCCCAGCCCCCGTCGCAGCCCGGCAACGGGACCGGCACCGGCTCCGTACCGCTGCCGCCCGAGCTGCCCATGTCGAGGGAGTCGACCCAGGGACGGGCGTTCAGCGTCCGGACCCTCGGGCAGGGCGTGCCCTTCGTCCCCCCGACCGCCCCGGCTCCGACGGCTCCGGCTCCGGCGCCCGTCCCCGCCGCTTCCGGCGCTCCCGCCGCGCCCTCCAACGGATCCGGGCGGCGGCGCAGGCTCGCCACCCCGCCCGAGGTCGACCCGCCGGCCCCGGCGGCGCTCCCCGCACCGGCCGGGACCGAGGCCAGGCCCCATCCGCAGCCGCGGCCGGAGGCGGAGGTCGCGCCGGGGCTCACGCCCCTCGCCCCGCCCTCCGTCTCCCCGGCTCCCGCCACGCCTTCCGCGCCCTCCGTGTCCTCCGCGTCCGAAGGCCGGGCGTACGCCATAGGAGCGCCCGCCGAGGGCTCCGCGGAGGGTCCCGAGCCGCTCGACGGCCCCGGCGGCGCGGTCGAGGTCGCCAACCGGCCCGCCCCGCGCCCCGTCGACGACGAGCTGCCCCCGGAGCCCCTCGACAACCCGCGCCGGCTGCTCGTCTGGCCCGCGCCCGACGTCTCCACGCAGCAGGCGCTGAGCGACCGCGGCTACCGGCCGGTGATCGTGCACTCCCGCGAGGAGGTCGACGCGCAGATCGCCGCCTTCCCGGCCGCGCTCTTCGTCGACCCGCTGACCGGCCCCATCACCCGCACCGCGCTCCAGTCGCTGCGCCAGGCGGCCGTCGCCGCCGAGGTGCCGGTGCTGCTCGCGGCCGGGCTCGGACAGGCGACCCGCGAGGCGGCGTACGGCGCCGATCCGGCCGTGCTCCTCAAGGCGCTCGCGCCGCGCGACAGCGAGCAGCACCCGTCCCGGGTCCTGCTGATCGAGGAGAACGAGGACATCGCGGAGGCGCTCGCGGCCACCCTGGAGCGGCGCGGGATGCAGGTGGCGCGGGCGGCCACGGACTCGGAGGCGGTCACGCTCGCCACGCAGACGCAGCCGAACCTGGTGGTGATGGACCTGATGCAGGTGCGCCGCCGCCGGGCCGGGATCATCGACTGGCTGCGGGCGAACGGGCAGCTCAACCGCACCCCGCTCGTCGTCTACACCTCCGCCGACCTCGTCGAGGAGGAGCTGCCGAAGCTGTCCTCCGGCGAGACGGTCCTCTTCCTCGCCGAGCGCGCGAACAGCGCCGAGGTCCAGGCCCGGATCGTCGACCTGCTCGCGAAGATCGGCACCAACTAGTACGGAACGGAACGAAGGAGGGGGAGGGCGCCGGGCGCCCTCCCCCTCCTCGCTTCCCGGCCGGTTTCCCGGTCGGTTCGCGGGTCACTACAGCTGGGTCCCTACAGCTGGGTCCCTACAGCTGGGTCCCTACAGCTGGGTCACGTCCAGCTCGCCCTCCGCGTACTGCTTGCGGATGACCTTCTTGTCGAACTTGCCGACGCTCGTCTTAGGCACCGCGGGCACGACCGCCCAGCGCTCCGGGAGCTGCCACTTGGCGATGCCGCCCTCCGTGGCGAGGAAGGCCTTCAGCGTCTCGTAGTCCGCCGTCGAGCCCTCCTTGAGGACGACGGTCGCGAGCGGGCGCTCGCCCCACTTCTCGTCGGGCACGGCGACGACGGCGGCCTCGGCGACCTCCGGGTGCGCCATCAGCGCGTTCTCCAGCTCGACGCTGGAGATCCACTCGCCGCCGGACTTGATGACGTCCTTGGCGCGGTCGGTGAGGGTGAGGAAGCCGTCGGCGCTGATCACGCCGACGTCGCCGGTCTTGAGCCAGCCGTCCTCGCTGAACTTGTCCTCGGGGCGGAGCGGTTCGCCGTCGACGCCGCTGTAGTACGCGCCCGCGATCCAGGTGCCGCGCACCTCCAGCTCGCCGGCCGACTCGCCGTCCCAGGGCAGGTGCTCGCCGCCGGGGCCGACGAGCCGCGCCTCGACGCCGGCGGGGAAGCGTCCCTGCGTGACGCGGTAGGGCCACTCCTCGTCGGCGGTGAGGCCGGCCGGCGGGTGGGCCATCGTGCCGAGCGGGGAGGTCTCGGTCATGCCCCAGGCGTGGCAGAGGCGGACGCCGAGCTTGTCGTACGCCTCCATGAGGGAGGGCGGACAGGCCGCGCCGCCGATGGTGACCTGGGCCATGGAGGAGAGGTCGCGCGGGTTGGCGGTGACCTCGGCGAGCAGGCCCTGCCAGATGGTGGGGACGGCCGCGGCGTGGGTCGGCTTCTCGCGCTCGATCATGTCGGCGAGCGGGGCCGGCTGGAGGAAGCGGTCCGGCATGAGCATGTTGATGCCGGTCATGAAGGTGGCGTGCGGCAGCCCCCACGCGTTCACGTGGAACTGGGGCACCACGACCAGGGTCGTGTCCTTGGCGGTGAGGCCCATCGACTCGGCCATGTTCACCTGCATCGAGTGCAGGTAGATCGACCGGTGGGAGTAGACGACGCCCTTCGGGTCGCCCGTGGTGCCGGAGGTGTAGCACATGGCCGCGGCCGTGCGCTCGTCGAGCTCCGGCCACGCGTACGTGGTCGGGCGGCCGGCGATCAGCTCCTCGTAGTCGTGCACGCGCGGGGCCGCGCCGTCCAGGACGGAGCGGTCGCCGGGGCCCGCGACGACGACGTGCTCGATCGTCGGCAGGTGCGGGAGCAGCGGGGCGAGGAGGGGGAGCAGCGAGCCGTTGACGATCACGACCCGGTCGGCGGCGTGGTTGACGATCCACACCAGCTGCTCGGGGGGAAGCCGGAGGTTGAGGGTGTGGAGGACGGCACCCATGGAGGGGATCGCGAAGTACGCCTCGACGTGCTCGGCGTTGTTCCACATCAGGGTGGCGACCCGCTGGTCGCCGGTGACGCCGAGTTCGTCGCGCAGGGCGTGGGCCAGCTGGTGCGCGCGGGCCCCGGTCTCAGCGAACGTACGGCGCTGCGGCTCGGACTCGCCCGTCCAGGTGGTGATGGTGGACTGTCCGTGGATCCTCATCCCGTGCTCGAGGATGCGGCTCACGGTCAGCTGTACGTCCTGCATGGTGCTGTACACGGGGCGTCCTCCCGGTGGGCGCTACGTGGCAGTAAGGGTGTGGAGATTCTGCGCACGTACCGCGCGGTATGTCACTACCTGGGAGTACGGAAATTGCCAGTGATCACTGGCGACGGGAGGAGGGTCGGGCGGGTATGCGGCGGTTTCTCACCTCACCGGGGTCAGCTCCGGGTCCTCGCGGAGCTTGCCGAGCGCTCTGGACACCGCGCTCTTGACCGTGCCGACCGACACCCCGAGCACCTCGGCGGTCTGGGCCTCGCTGAGGTCCTCGTAGTACCGCAGGACCACCATCTGGCGCTGCCGCTCCGGCAGCTTGAGCACCGCGCGCCACATGGCGTCGTGCAGCGCCTGCCGCTCGGCCGGGTCGGGCGACGGAAGGCCGACCGGCTCGGGCAGCTCCTCGCACACGAACTCGTCGACCTTGCGCTTGCGCCACTGCGACGTGCGGGTGTTCAGCAGCGCCCGGCGGACGTAGCCGTCCAGGGCGCGGTGGTCCTCGATCCGCTCCCAGGCCACGAAGGTCTTGGCGAGCGCGGTCTGGAGGAGGTCCTCCGCGTCCGAGGGGTTGGCGGTCAGGGAGCGGGCGGTGCGCAGGAGTACGGGCCCACGCGCCCGTACGTACGAGGAGAAGCTCGTGTACGACGCGTACTGCGAGGCACCGGCGCAGACGGGGCCAGAGGGTGGCGGAGTCATGACTCCACGCTAGGAGCGGCGGGGGTCCGGCGGATCGGCCCCAGGTCCCGAACCACCGTCCGCCTCAGGTTGTAGGGGCGGGGACGCCCGGACCTCCTCTGGGTGGAGGCCCCCGAGGCCCGGCTCAGGGTCGGGGCAGGGCCCGTGTCCCGTCGAGCGGGGAGACGGGGTTGGAGGGGGAGGAACCCGCGCGGGCCGTGGTGGGGCGGGCGACCGGGGCGTCCACCGCGTTGCGGTCGATCACCAGGCGGTGGCCGCCGTACGTCTCGGTGACGTTGCCCGCGTACTGGTGGATCCGGGCGTGCGGCGTCCAGGCCGCCGGGGCCAGGGTGGCCTCGGTGGCGAGGGCGGGCGTCCCCAGCCAGCGCGCGAACCACATCACGGCCGGCAGGTCCGCCGTGCCGGCCTTCCGCTGCGCCTCGATGTCCCGCACGCCCGTGTCCGCGCTGCTGTAGAAGCCGGGAAGGTAGCCGAGGCGGCGCACCTCGCGGTTCCAGCCCCGGACGAAGGAGAGGGTGGTCGCGGCGCACTGGGCGTCACCGCGCCGGTAGGCCTCGATGTCGAGGTAGAGCGGGCTGCTCGTGCCCAGACCGAGGGCCCGCGCGGCCCGCACCGCGTCGCCCGCCTCCCGGGTGCCCTGGCCCCAGGGGTCGGAGCCGATGGCGAAGGGCTTCTTGGCGGGGGCCTCGACGCACGGCGCCTGGGAGCCGACGAAGAGGGGCAGCAGCCGCCAGCCCATCGCCTGCACCGAGGCGACCCAGCCGGAGTCCAGCTCCCGCTGGCCGGGGCAGCCCCGGCCCCGCCCGGCGAAGTAGATCCCGACGGCCCCGTACGGCGAACCGCGCCAGGCCCTCATGGTCTCGACGGAGGGCGCCTCGCAGATGTCGAAGGCCTTGCCGGTGAAGTGGACGGGGGTGGTGGAGGTGGGGGCTCCGGGAGCGGCAGGAGCGGCGGCGGGAGGAGGAGGGGTAGCGGGAGCGGGAGGGACAGCGGGAGCGGCGGTCCTGCTCACGGCTGCCGCCGTGACGGCCGAGGTCGGGGCTGTGGCCGAGGCCGAGGCCGGGGGTGTGGCCGAGGCCGGGGCTGTGGCCGTGGCCGGGGCTGTGGCCGGGGTCGGCGGCGGAGGCAGGGCGGCGGTCGGTGCGGGCGCGTCGAGGAGCGCCGTCCCGGCCACCGCCGCCATCAGGACGGCGACCACGGCCCGCGCCCCTGCGAAGGGAGGCGCGGACCGTGAACGCACCGGTGCGGAGGTCGAGGCGGGCCGGGGCAGGGGCGGCGTGCTTGTGCTCATGACGCGAGTGAAGGTCCGCCCGCCGCGCCCGGCCACCGCTGGGGCCGCCGCCTCCGCCGTACGCACCGGGGAACGACCCGTACGTGGGAACCCCGGCGCGAGAGCCCCGACCCCGCGTCCGGCGGCGCGGACGCCCGCGCACCGGTACCGAAGTACCGCCGCGCGGGCCGTCCTTCACACCGCCGTACGGCCCCCCTCGGGCCGGCCCTCCCCCGGCCGTCACCACGGCGGAAAGTCGAGCACCGGGAGGGACCGGGCGGCGCGGGTGGAGGCGGCGTGGGTGAGGGCGGCGCCTACGGAGGCGGGGCGGGCGGGGCCGGTGCGGGTGAAGTCGGTGCGGATGCCTGCCATGGGTCTTCCTCCGGGAAACGAGAACCGAGAACCGAGAACTGCGAACCGAGAACTGCGAACCGAGAACCGGGAGCTCCTGGGAGCCGCCGAATACCTGAAGCGTGGAGCGGGACTGAAACAACTCTGTTTCCGGGGCAGTTGGCCCGCCGCC
Organism: Streptomyces sp. NPDC055632; assembly: GCF_053618675.1. Lineage (NCBI taxonomy): Bacteria > Bacillati > Actinomycetota > Actinomycetes > Kitasatosporales > Streptomycetaceae > Streptomyces > Streptomyces sp. NPDC055632. The sequence continues at coordinate 129,321 of NZ_JBSHHY010000002.1, forward strand.
CCGACTGTTGTGCTCGACGTCGCAAATGCAGAGTTGCCCACGGAATCCCCGGCGAACCGTCCCGGAGCGGACGTTCCCTCTCAAGCGTGAGGACAGCCGTATAAACCCGGTCGAGACGAGAAAAGAAGCAGCTCGCGGGGACGGCGGAATTCGCGTTTCGGCGCGATCGGGGCTCCCGGACCCCTAGGAGACGTCCCCCGCGTCCCCCGCGCCCCCTGCGGCCTCCTCGAAGGCCTGGTACGCCGTCTCGTCGAAGAGCACGAACCGCACCTCCTCGACCCCGGTGCGGGCCGACCGCACCGTCTCGACGGCGATCCGGGCGCCGTCCGCCATCGGCCAGCCGTAGACCCCGGTGGAGACGGCCGGGAACGCGACCGTACGGGCCCCCAACTCGTCGGCCACCCGCAGGGATTCCCGGTAGCAGGAGGCCAGCAGCTCCGAGCGGTCCTCGTCCCGCGACCAGACCGGGCCCACCGTGTGGATCACGTGCCGGGCGGGCAGCCGCCCTGCCGTGGTCGCCACGGCCCGCCCGGTCGGCAACCCCTTGCCGTAGTGCGAGCGGCGCAGCGCGCGGCAGGCCTCCAGGATCTCCGGCCCGCCCTTGCGATGGATGGCCCCGTCGACCCCGCCGCCCCCGAGCAACGAGGAGTTCGCGGCGTTGACCACCGCGTCCGCCGCCTCGGCGGTGATGTCGCCCCGGACGAGCACGATCCGCATCCCACGCTCCTCTTCTCCCGAAGTCCTCCGGACCCTACGCCGCCCCTCACCGAGCGGCATCGCCATTACCACCTCCCCGGCCCGGAACCGGCCCACGGCCGGCACCGAACGGCCCCCGGGAGCCGGTGAACGGCCCGCCGTACGAAGCGATGCGCACGCGCGCGCGTGAACAGATGCATACGTACGGGATGTCACGGGCCGAAGCGGCGTCACACGTACGGGTGGGTATCAGGAGCCCCCGGAGCGGGTACGGGGCCGCCGTGACGACGAAGACCGCGAATCCGGGCGAGGTCGGTCACTGCGGGTGAAATAGCCGGTGGGAAAGGCGTTTCCGGCCCTCATGGATCAGCGGCGTGCGCGTGTCTAACCCCAAGCCGACGCCTAAATTGTTCAGAATGTCACTTACTGCCCCAGTTGAAACTACGAAGTTTCGTTGCCGAGGAGCGTGTCATGCAGGTTCGCAGGTGGCTCCCTGACCAGCCCACCAGCATCGGCCGCCATGACTGGCCGGACGAGGGCGGCGAGGGAACTCATCTGCGACTGCGGGCCGGCTCCATCGTCGTACTCGACCGACAGGCCTGGCGCGTCCTGGAGATCACCGGGTACCCCGGCGACCACTGGCCGGAGTCCTACGAGAAGGCCTGGCGGGACCACGTGGAGCTGTGGTGGCACGCCAACGAGCTGCGGCGGGCCAACAACCAGGCGGTCAAACCCGCCCCGGAACGCGCCGAGTTCTACAAGCGCCCGGTGGTGCTCGTCCTGCGCAACGACAACCTGCCCCGGTCCGCGCCGAAGCACTGGTGCGCCCCCGCCAGCCAGGACTGGCAGGTGCTCCCCGAGCACTACGCGGTCTGCCGCGCCTGCGGCGAACTGCCGCCCTGCCACCACGGGGAGTACCCGCGCGAGGAGGGCCCGCGCAGGCCCGAACAGAGCGGCGGCATCCCGTTCCTGGTGCCGAAGGGCTGCTGCATGGGGTGCGCCGAGCAGATCAAGCCCCGTATGAGGACGGTCCGTTTCCCGGGACCCAACCTCTGGTACCCGGACCTGGGCGAGGACACGGCGGTCTTCCACGCGCGCTCCTCCTGCGAGGACCAGGTGGAGTGCTACCGCGCGCGGTGGCAGCAGGAGTACGAGCCGCCGACCGCGCGCCCCGACACCTCCGCGTTCCCGGGCTTCGACCACTTCGTGCTCCCCCGGGCCCGCCAGTCCGCACCGCAGGCCCAGCAGGCCCCGGTGGCACAGCTCCAGGCCCCGCAGCCCTCGCAGGCCGCACAGGCGGGGCAGGCCGGACACGCGGGGCAGGCGGGACAGGCCGCGCAGCCCCAACCCCCGCACGCACAGGCCCTGCACGCGCAGGCGATGCCGCAGGCCCACGCCTCACCGGCCCCCCAGGCTCCGCTCCCGGCCTCGCACGTCCTCCTGTCGGCCACGGGCCCCCGCCCGGGGGAGGAGGCGCACGCCGCCGCCCTCACGATGGGCTCCGGCACCTTCTCGCCCTCCTTCGAGGGCTACCGCCAGGACCCCGAGCCGTACCCCGACCTCTACCCGACGGCCGACGCGTACCCGACGGCCGACGCCTACCAGGCAGTCGACCCCTACCCGACGGCCGACGCCTATCCGGTCCCGACCCCGACCCCGACCACGGACCAGGGTCCCGCGGGGCACGCGGTCCGGGCCGCGGAGGAGCTGAGCCGTACCCTGACCGACCGCCCGGCCTTCCACAACGCGGAGCAGGCGGCCCGCGTCATCGAGGAACTCACGGCGGCCGTGCGCAACATCGCGCTCTGCCTCAACAACCCCCCGGCCCGCAACCACTCCTGATCGCGCCGCGGCCCGGCTCCACGGGACGCACGACGGCCCCCGACCGGTTTCTCCCGGTCGGGGGCCGTGGCGTCGGCGGTGGGTGTGGGATTTGAACCCACGGAGACATCGCTGCCTCGACGGTTTTCAAGACCGTTCCCTTAGGCCGCTCGGGCAACCCACCTCCGCTCCGGACCACCCGGGGTGGAGCGGGCTACAGCGTACCGGCTGGACGACCTGCCCGCGGAAACCCGACCGCGGGCCGGCCACGAGCCGCCGGGCGGCGGGGTCGTACCCGCCGCCCGGAGCCCGGCTCGAAGCCGCCGCGTGCCGTGCGCGGACGCGTCAGCTGTCGCCGGTGCGCTCGCCCAGGACGACGGTGGTCGTGGCGGTCCTGCCGTCGCGCTCGTAGGTGATCTCCACCGAGTCGCCCGGCTTGTGGGTCCAGATCTCGCTGATGAGGGAGGGCCCGCTGTCGATCTGGTGGCCGCCGAAGGCGGTGATCACGTCGCCCGGCTTCAGGCCCGCCTTCGCCGCGGGACCGTTCGGGGTGACCGAGGGCGTGCCGCCGGTGCCCCGGGCGGCGATCTCGGCGCCCTCGCCCTTCTCGTTCATGTTCACGGTCGCGCCGATCACCGGGTAGACCGGCTTGCCCGTCTTGATCAGCTGCTGGGCGACGTTCTTCGCCTGGTTGACCGGGATCGCGAAGCCGAGGCCGATCGAGCCCGCCTGGGACTGGCCGAAGCCGCTGCCGGCCGACTGGATGGCCGAGTTGATGCCGATCACCGCGCCGCTCGCGTCGAGCAGCGGGCCGCCGGAGTTGCCCGGATTGATCGAGGCGTCCGTCTGCAGCGCGCTCATGTACGAGTTGCTGGCGCCGGAGCCGTCGCCCGAGGCGACCGGGCGGTTCTTGGCGCTGATGATGCCCGTCGTCACGGTGTTGGACAGGCCGAACGGGGCGCCGATCGCGATCGTCGAGTCCCCGACCGCCACCTTGTCCGAGTCGCCCAGCGGGAGCGGCTTGAGGTTCTTCGGGGCGTTCGTGAGCTTCAGTACCGCCACGTCGTAGCCCTCGGCCCGGCCGACGACCTCCGCGTCGTACGACTTGCCGTCGGAGAAGGTCACGGAGAGCGTGCCGCCGTCCGCCGCCGACGCCACCACGTGGTTGTTGGTGACGATGTGGCCCTCCTGGTCGTACACGAAGCCCGTGCCCGTGCCGCCCTCGCCCTGGGAACCGCCCGACTTCGCCTGGATGGTGACCACGCTCGGCAGCGCCTGCCCCGCGACCGCCGCGACCGTCCCCGGGTCGCGCTTGAAGGAGGCCGGGGCCTCGCCCGAGGAGACCGTGGTCGAGCTGACGTCGTTGTCGCCGCGCTGGGCCGCCCAGTAACCGACGCCGCCGCCGATGCCGCCCGCGAGGAGCGCCGCCGCCAGGACGGCCGCCACGAGCCCGCCGGTCCGCTTGCGCGGCGCGGCGGGAGCCGGGGGTACGTGCGCGTGCTGGGCGCCCCAGGAGGGCACGGCCGGCGGGGGCGGGGGCGGCGGCCAGCCTCCGGCCGGAGCGGCGTGGGCGGCGTGGGTCCCGGGGGCCGCGTGGTGGGCCTCGGGACCCACGTGGGCCGCCTGGACCGTCGGGGCCGCCTGGGTCACCGGCACTTCCTGGGTCGCCGGCACTTCCTGGGCGTTCGCGTCCGCCGGATGTGCGGCGGGCGGGTGCGCCGCGGGCGGATGCGCCGCGTCCGCCGGATGTGCGGCGGGCGGCTCGGGGGCCGGGCTCGGGCCCGTGCCCGGGGCCTGGGTCGCGTCCGGGGCCTGGCCCGCGTCCGGGGCCTGGGCCGGAGGGGCCGACGGGGGTACGGGAGGCGTCGGAGGGGCGGACGGGGCAGCCGGATCCCCCTGAACCGCCTTGCCCTCGTTCTCGGTGCTCACAGCTCGCTCTCCTCGTTGACTGCGTTGACTGCCGGGTCTGCCGGGTCTTCCGGCACTGCGCGGACGGGACCGCGCGGACTACTGGACTACTTCGACCGCCTGCCCGCGTTCGTCCGTGGATACCCGTGAGTATCCGCCGTCCGACCACGCGTGCCCTGCGTGTGACTGTCGTCGACCGCGTGAGGTTGTGGTCGCTCCGGCTCCAGGGTGCTGCGACCAGCTTTTCCCACCGGACGTCAGGCCGCTGTAAGGCGGAGCTGTGCGTTCTCTCTCCATCCTTTATAAAGGACAGAACGGACAGTCTCGGTGTGCCCGCCACGCCCCGCCAATGGCACCATGACGCGGTGACTCACGCACGGCAGCAACCGAACCGCGTCCCCGTCCAGGTCGTCGCCCACCGCGGAGCGTCCGAGGACGTACCGGAACACACCCTGGCCGCCTATGTGAAGGCCATCGAGGACGGCGCCGACGCCCTGGAGTGCGACGTCCGGCTCACCGCCGACGGGCACCTCGTCTGTGTGCACGACCGGCGCGTCGACCGTACCTCCAACGGCCGCGGGGCCGTCTCCACCCTCGAACTGGCCGCCCTCGCCGAGCTCGACTTCGGCACCTGGAAGGGCCGGGGCGAGTCGGCGGAGAGCCCCGACCGGCGGGCCTCCGGCTCCACCTCCGTCCTCACCCTGGAACGCCTCCTGGAGCTGGTCTCCGACACCGGGCGCCGGGTCGAGCTGGCGATCGAGACCAAGCACCCCACGCGCTGGGCGGGCCAGGTCGAGGAGCGGCTGCTCCAGCTCCTGAAGAGGTTCGACCTCCACGCGCCCGCGTCCCCCGAGGACTCCCCCGTACGGATCATGAGCTTCTCGGCCCGCTCCCTGCACCGGATCGCCGCCGCCGCGCCGACGCTGCCCACCGTCTCCCTCGCCCAGTTCGTCTCGCCCCGGCTGCGCGACGGGCGGCTCCCCGCGGGCGCGCGCATCGCGGGCCCCTCCATCCGGATCGTCCGGCACCACCCGGCGGTGATCCTGCGGCTCCAGAAGGCGGGGCACCGGGTCCACGTGTGGACGGTGGACGAGCCCGAGGACGTCGAACTCTGCGAGCGTCTTGGCGTGGACGCGATCATCACCAACCGTCCGAAGCAGGTGCTGACCCAGCTGGGCCGCGACTGATCCCTTCCGTTTTCCTCACTTCCGTCCCATCCGTCACAGGGGACAAAGGGAGCATCACGGGTTACAGGGAGTGCACCGGCGCGTTCCGTCCGTACGCGATCGTCACGAGTGCCTCATCCCACGCCGATTGGCCGGTTTCCGGTCCAGGTCATCGGGGCATTCACACCGTGGCGTGGGGCAAAGGAGGTCTCGGGGGTGGCGTTGGTGGTGGCACAGGAGGTGCCCACGTCGTCGAGCATGGCCGTACCCCATGGCCCTGCGGGCGTGGGTGAGGCGCGACACCGGATGCGGGACGAGCTGTACCGCAGCGGGATCGCGGAATCGGTCGTCGACGACGCGGTGCTGATCCTTTCCGAGCTGCTCAGCAATGCCTGTCGGTACGGCAGGCCGCTGGGACGGGCGGATCGTGGCGACGGGGACGTACGGGCGGCCTGGCGGGTCGACCCGGGAGGCGGCCTGCGGGTCGAGGTCACCGACGGCGGCGGTCCGACGCGACCCGTCCCGTCGACGCCCTCGGTCACGGCACGGGGCGGCCGCGGGCTGAACATCATCAGTGCGCTGGCCCAGGACTGGGGCGTGCGCGACAGCGCGACCGGCGAGGTCACCGTCTGGGTGGTCGTCACCGAGGGGCACCGCCGCGAGGACTTCGCGACGCACGTGGGCGGCGGTTCGAGCTTCGACTTCCTGGACGCGTACGACGACCTGGACTGATCGCCCACGAATCGGACCGGCCGCGTGGCCTCGCGGCCGGACCCGGATTGGTCCCACGGACCCGGACCGGTCCCACGGGCACGAACCCGTCCGCAACCCCTGCGGCCCCGCGGCCGCGCCGTCCCGATCCGGTCCCGTGGGAGGGCGGGCGTTCCGGGTTCTCCGGGGCGGCCGCCTCCGTCGGGCGTGCGGCCCGCCTGAGGGGCGGTGGCGGCCGGGGCGGCTAGGCTCGCGCCCGAAACAGCACCGCTGACAAGCACCGCCGCGATCGGGAGAAAGCCACACCATGGCCAAGAAGCGCCCCCAGACGAAGGCCGGCAAGGCCGGCCAGGCACAGGTCACGAGCGGGGAGATCCCGGTCGTCGGCGCGCGCGAGCCGTGCCCGTGCGGTTCGGGCCGCCGCTACAAGGCGTGTCACGGCCGGGCCGCCGCGCACGCCGTGACCGAGCTCGTCCAGCGCCCCTTCGAGGGCCTGCCCGGCGAGTGCGACTGGGTCGCGCTGCGCGAGCTGGTGCCCGCCGCCACCGTGCCGCTCACCCTGAAGGACGGGCTGCCCGAGGGCGTGCCGTCCGTGACGCTCGCGACCGTGCTGCCGATGGCGTGGCCGGCGCTCCGCCGCGACGACGGCTCCGTCCTGCTCGCCCTGCAGAACGACTCCACCTCCGGCGACCTGGCCCGCGACCTCGCCGACACCCTCCAGCGCGCCCTGGAGGCCGAGCCGGGCACCCCCGTCCCCGCGCGCCGCGTGCCGGCCGAGGGCCCGCGCCTCCAGGACCTGCTGGACGCCGACGCCGCGTTCGCCCCCGAGGTGCACACGGGCTTCGAGTTCTGGATCCCGCAGTCGGCGGACGGCGCCGACCCGGAGGTCGCCGCCTCCCTGGAGCGGGCCAACGCGGCCGCGATCCCGACCGTCCGCCTGACGGGCGTCGACTCCGCGTACTGGTGCGAGACCCCCGACAAGAACCACCTGCGCTGGGTCATGCCGTACCCGGAGGAGAAGCTCCTCGACGCGCTCGCCCGGCTCCAGGCCGCCGGCGGCACCTCCCTCGGCCCGGACACCCGGCTCGTCGGCTCCTTCCGCGCCCACGGCCTCGTGGTGCCGGTGTGGGACCTGCCGACGTCCATGACCGCCGAGGACTGCGAGAAGCCGGCCGCCGAGTTCTTCGAGCGGCTGACCGGAGCGCTCGCCTCGGACGCTCCGCTCACGGCGGAGGAGCGGCGGGCGCGCGGCGGCCTCACGAACCGTCAGGTCACTCTCAGCTGATACCCCAGGTGGTATCGGTGACTGACAGACCGACCAGTCGGTGACTTCCACCACAACCCGGTCTTCGGACAGGTAAATCCCTGTCCGAATAACCGAGATCGAATTTGCGAACAGCAGATCTCTTGTTACCGTTCTGGAAGCCCGGTCGCTGGTGCATCCCCCGTCGCCAGCGATCGGGCCTTTCCATGTCCGCTTCCGGCCCGGCCGGGGCGTCCGACGCTCAACTTCCTTCGCGCTCCGCCGTGTTGCTTCCTGCTCGCAGCAGCAGCGGAGTGCCGCCGTCCCCGCCCGCGCCGGCGAATTCCGCCACCGCCGTATACGCCGTGACCGCGCCCGCGCCGCGCTCCCGGGGCGTTTCGCAGGTGCCCGGTTCATCCTGTGCCGGAACCGCGCAACGCACGTGAACGGTCCGCCCGCCGGGGGCCATGAGGGTCAGAAACGCGTCGAGTTCCCGCCCCGTGGCGTTGCGGTAGTACGTACGCGCCCAGACATCGCCCCCCTCGTTCAGGACACACGTCTGGGCCTCCGCGCCTCCGGGAGAGGCGAGTTCCGGCCCACAGCGCGCGACCCGCTCGGGGGCGACCGGCGCGACGGCGACCGGAGGGACGGAAGGAGCGGGAGGGGCTGCGGAGGTCTCGGAAGAGGTCGGTTCCGGCGTACGGGGCCCGAGGCCGAGGGCCTTCCACAGCTCCCCGTCCCCTACACCGTCCCCGGCCTTCCCGTCGCCCTCGCTCCGGGCGCCGAGAGGTCGTACGGCCTCCCCGGCCGGTCCCGCCGTCGCGACGAGCGGCAGCAGCACGGCGACCGTGACGGCGGCCCCGAGTGCGACCACGCGGAGGTTCACCGGAGTCATCGGGCCCACCTGCTCCTGCTCGGCTGGAGATCCTGAACGGTGGGGCGAACATAGCGGCGGACGGCGGGCGCCCGGACGGCCGCGCACCCGTTTCCCGTACGAGTCGGGCCGGGACGCACCCGTTCGGGTGAACGCCCGCCACCCGCCACGACGAAGGGCGGTACGTGCTCGGCGTTCTTCCACGACAGGGTGGCGGCGCCCCGTCCTCAGTACGCCAGTCGGCTCCCGCCGCCCGGTGTGCTCGTGCTCGCCTCCACCAGGGCGTCGACCACCGCCTCGACGTCCGGCAGCCACGGCCGGGCAGAGCCCGCGAGGGGGGCCCGCTCCCAGCGGACCTGCCCGGAACCCGCGACCGAGGGCGGCAGCAGTAGATAGCCGCCCTCACTGTGGAACCGCAGCGAACTGGGCACGCTGTCCTTCGCGTACAACAGCTCGCCCAGCCGCTCCAGGTCGTACGGGGCGACGAGGATCGACCACCGGGTGGGGGTGGCGACCACCGGCCCGAGGCGCATGCCCGTCGCGTCGAGCGCGGCGAGGGCCCGGGCGCCCGCCGGCGCGGGGAGGCTGACCGCGCAGGGCGCGCCGCCGCCCGTGGCGAGGACGACCGGGGCGTCCGGGCGCGTGGTCCACCACCAGCGAACCATGCGCTCGTCCGTGGTGGCGGCGAGCAGCCCGGGATCGTAGGGGTGCGCGCCGGGCACGACGCAGTCGGGGTCGGGACAGGAGCAGGCGGGCTCCGCGTCCGTACGGGTCGCCGTCATCAGGCCCGCGGCCGTGCGGGCCAGCGTCCTCAGGCCCGTGGCCGCGCGGGTCGTCGTTCTCAGGTCCGCGCCCGGCAGGACGGGCCAGTTCCATTCGACGGCGAAGGTGACCGCCGCGTCGAGGCGCGCGGTCCTCGCCCTGCTCCGGAACCGGAGCCTGCGTCGCCTTCCGAGGATCTCGCGCATGAGCGCTCGTTCCTTTCCGTTGAACGCCGAATTCCCATCACAACACGTGCAGATTCGTTCACCGTGCGCATCAACGCATACCGGGTCGGCGGGTGCCGGACCGCAGGGAAGCGGGGCCGGTCGGGCCGGAAAAACCGCGTACTACCCGGTGGAGCCGGATGGAGCCCAGTGGAGCCAGGTCAGAGCCAGAGCGGTTCAGAACACGTTCCCCGCCAGTCGGTGGCGGGCAGCGGCCTGCGGCGTGGAAGACGCCGGGGTCCCGCATCACGTTCCGGGGCAGCTTCAACTGCCCCCGCCAGTCACCGTTTACGTACCCCGCACGCTCGGGATGACGCGCTTTCAAACGACGCCAGTCGACCGCAAAAGGTGCACACCGGGGGCAATTTTCAGCCAACTTCCCGCTTACTTCAACCCTCTCGCACAACCTCACGGACACCACTTTTCCCGTGGGGACAATGCTGGACATCGCTCCTCTTGTGCGTGTACATGTGGGTACATCGAGCGGCGCAGAATGACATGGGGGTTTGCGATGCTATGGCGTCAAACGCACCGGTCGGAAAGCCGGCCGACATGAGCGCCCCACGTCCGCCGAAAGTGGCTGGAATCGATTCAACGGTTCCCGCACCACCGCACACTGCGACACCCCTCCCCGGGGTCCCCTCGGCCGCGTCCCCCTCCGACGCGGCCCTCCCTCCCGGAGTCCTGATCCAGGACCGGCTGGCCTCCTGGGTCTCCGACCTCACCACCCTCCACGAACTCACCGAGCGCCTGATCAAGACCGACTCCCTCGACGGGGCCCTGCGCGAAACGCTCGGAGCCGGGGCCGCCCTCGTCGGCGCCCGTCGCGGCATGGCCGTCCTCGAACCCGCCGACGGCCTCGGCCCCACCAGCACCATCGGACTCGGTCTCGCCCACGCCGACCTCGGCACCATCGAGACCGTCCCGCGCGGCTCGGGGAGTTACGGCCGCCTCCTCGACGGCCTGCCCGAAGCCGGCCCCACGGCCCCCGGCCCCTCATCCGCCCGCCCCGCGCGCGTGCCCGAGCCGATCGCCATCCGCGACGTGCGCACCGAGGAGGGGCTCGACCCGCGCCACCGCGAGGTCGCCGCCCGCCTCGGCTACGCCGCCAGCTACGCCCTGCCCTTCGCCACCGAGGAGGCCGGCCGGCTCGGCGCGGTCGTCTGGCTCTACGACGAGCCCGCCGAACCGGACGAGCGCCGACGCCACCTCATCGGCCTCTACGGCCGCTTCGCCACCGAGCACCTGGCCCGCCTCCTCCAGGTCGAACGCGCCCGGGTGCGGGTCGCCACCGTCGCCGAGGAGCTGCTCCCGAGCCGGCTCCCCCGCGTGCCCGGCGTCCGGCTCGCCGTCCGCCACCGCACCGGCCCCCAGGGCGGCGGCGACTGGTACGACGCGCTGCCGCTGCCCGAGGGCGCCCTCGGGCTCGCCGTCGGCTCCGTCTCCGGGACCGGCCCCAGCGCGCTCGCCGCCATGGGCCGGCTGCGCGCCTCCCTGCGGGCGTACGCGGTGATGGAGGGTGAGGACCCGGTCGCCGTCCTCTCCGATCTGGAACTCCTGCTGCGACTCACCGAACCCGCCCGTTCCGCGACCGCGCTCTTCGCCTACGCCGAGCCCGCGCAGCGCCGGATCGTCCTCGCCGGGGCCGGGCACGCTCCGCCGCTGGTCGTCGGCGACCGGCGCACGGAGTTCGTCGAGACCTCGCTGTCGGCCCCGCTCGGGATGCTGACGTGCTGGGAGGCGCCGAGCGTGGAGCTGTCCCCCGCGCCGGGAGAAACGGTGCTGCTCTACACGGACGGGTTGCTGCGCCGTACCGGCGACGCCACCGACCGGGCCTTCGCCCGGCTCCACGCGGCGGCCGCGAGCGTGCCGAGGGCGGACCGGTCCGACCCGGGCGCCGTCGCCGACCACGTCCTGCGGACCCTGCTGCCCGAGGGGATCGACCCGGCCGTGGAGGGCGAGGACGTGGTGCTGCTCGCGGCCCGTTTCGACTGAGGACGCGCACGCGTGCCGGGTCCGCCGAGTAAGCGGACCGTGACGTTCCGGTAATGGGTCTTCCGGCCCTGGGCCCCCTTCCGCACGACCGTACGATGGTGGGGGTTCAGTGTCGTACCAGAGGAGGCAGACCCGTGGCCGAGGAGCTCACCCCGGAGACCCCGGAAGAGACCGAAGACCAGCCGATCAAGCAGCGCAAGAACGGCCTTTACCCGGGCGTGTCCGACGAGCTGGCCGAGAACATGAAGTCCGGCTGGGCCGACACCGAGCTGCACGGCCTGGAGCCGATCGCCCAGGCCGACCGGACCGCCGAGCGCCGCGCCGCGCTCTCCGCCCGCTTCCCGGGTGAGCGCCTGGTGATCCCGGCCGGCAAGCTGAAGACCCGGTCGAACGACACCGAGTACGCCTTCCGCGCCTCCACCGAGTACGCGTACCTCACCGGCGACCAGACGCAGGACGGCGTCCTCGTCCTGGAGCCGACCGAGGACGGCCACGAGGCCACCGTCTACCTGCTGCCGCGCTCCGACCGCGAGAACGGCGAGTTCTGGCTCGACGGCCAGGGCGAGCTGTGGGTCGGCCGCCGCCACTCCCTCGCCGAGGCCGAGCAGCTCCTCGGCATCCCGGCGAAGGACGTGCGCGAGCTCGCCGACGCGCTCAAGGAGGCCACCGGCCCCGTCCGCGCCGTCCGCGGCCACGACGCCGGCATCGAGGCCGCGCTGACCGACAAGGTCACCGCCGAGCGCGACGAAGAGCTGCGCGTGTACCTCTCCGAGGCCCGCCTCGTGAAGGACGCCTTCGAGGTCGCCGAGCTGGAGAAGGCCTGCGCCGCCACCGCCCGCGGCTTCGAGGACGTCGTCAAGGTCCTCGACAAGGCCGAGGCCACCAGCGAGCGCTACATCGAGGGCACGTTCTTCCTGCGCGCCCGCGTCGAGGGCAACGACATCGGCTACGGCTCCATCTGCGCCGCCGGCCCGCACGCCACCACCCTGCACTGGGTGCGCAACGACGGCGACGTGCGCTCCGGCGACCTGCTGCTGCTCGACGCCGGCGTGGAGACCACCGAGCTCTACACCGCCGACATCACCCGCACCCTGCCGATCAACGGCCGGTACACCGACCTCCAGCGCAAGATCTACGACGCCGTGTACGAGGCGCAGGAGGCCGGCATCGCCGCGGTGAAGCCCGGCGCCGCCTACCGCGACTTCCACGACGCCGCCCAGCGCGTCCTCGCCGAGAAGCTCGTCGAGTGGGGCCTGGTCGAGGGCCCGGTCGAGCGCGTCCTGGAGCTCGGCCTCCAGCGCCGCTGGACCCTGCACGGCACCGGCCACATGCTCGGCATGGACGTCCACGACTGCGCCGCCGCGCGCACCGAGGCCTACGTCGACACGACCCTCGAGCCGGGCATGTGCCTGACCGTCGAGCCGGGTCTGTACTTCCAGGCCGACGACCTGACCGTGCCCGAGGAGTACCGGGGCATCGGCGTCCGGATCGAGGACGACATCCTCGTCACCGAGGACGGCAACCGGAACCTCTCGGACGCGCTGCCGCGCCGCTCCGACGAGGTCGAGGCGTGGATGGCCTCGCTGAAGGGCTGACCTCGGCGTACGTTGGAACACGAAGGGCCTCCGCCGACCGACCGGCGGGGGCCCTTCTCCATGTTCGTGGATCCGTGCCCGTGGATCCGTGTCCTTGGATCCGTGTCCTCTGGTCCGTCTCCTCGGATCGGCGATTCACGCCACGAGGCGCGTGTCCGTGGAGCGGTGGCTCACGCCATGAGGAGGGACGGGGCGTCCTTCCACTTCAGGATCTTGTCGAAGCTGACCACCGCGCCGCCCCGGGCCGAGCGGTTGCCGAACTGCACGTGGTCGGAGAGCTCCTCGATCAGCCGCATCCCGCGCCCGTGCTCGGCATCCGAGGGAGCGGCAGGAGCCTCCGCGTACGGGAAGCCGGGGCCCGAGTCGGCCACCTCGATGCGACAGGTCTCGCCGTCCAGGTACGCCGTCACCCGGTACGCCCCCGGGAGCGTCCCGCCCGGACCCGCCTGTCCCGCGTCGGGATCCGCGCCCGCGCCGCCGTGCTCGACCGCGTTCGCGCACGCCTCGGTCAGCGCCACCGACAGCTCGTACGACACGTCGGGATCGACTCCCGCCGTCTCCATCGTGCCCAGCAGTAGCCGGCGCGCGAGCGGCACGCTCGCGGCTTCGCGCCGCAGATGGAGTGACCACCAGATGCTCATGCTCCAGCCTCCCGGCATCGGCTCGGCGGACCAGTGGTCCAGCAGCACGACGTACCGATACCTATTGCCGTGCGGGCGGCTCCGTAAGCCCCCGGGAGCGTCAAGAGCGCTCGTTCGGCGGATGCCCGGAGCCCGCGGGCCGGTGTATGTCACCCCGAAGAACCCCAAGGGCGACCTTCCGGACCTGCCGTACCGCGATGGGGGGCGTGGTGCGATGATGGCCCCGCCATGTCTGCCCCCGCGCTCGCTCCACGGCTGCTGAGGGCCGCGGTGTTCACCGCGGTCTGCGTCGTGCTGTCCGCACTGGGCCACGCCCTCGCGGCGTGCGCGGGCGTCGCCCCGTGGTCCCTGGCCGCCGGTTTCCTCGGCGTCTTCGGGATCGCCGTCCTCTTCGGCGGACGCGAACGCTCCCTCGGCTCCGTCGTCGGCGCCCTCGCCGCCGGGCAGCTCGGCCTGCACGTCCTCTTCGGCCTCGGGCAGCACCGGCTCGCCCTGGGCGCCCAGGCCGACGACGCCCTCGTCAGGATGGCGGCGCGGCTGGTCTGCGGGGCGGGGGCCACGTCCCTCACCCCCACCGACGCCACCAGGATCCTCACCGACGCCGGGCTCGACCCGGCCGCCGCCCACGCCCACGCGGGGCACGGCGCGGCCGTCGCGCGGGCCGTCCCGGCCGACAACCTGCTGCCCGGCCTGCCCATGCTCCTGGGGCACCTGCTCGCCGCCCTGGCCACGGGCTGGCTGCTGCGGCGCGGCGACCGCGCCCTCGGCCGGCTCGTCGAACTCTCCGGGCAGGGCGCTGCGGAGCTCGCGGAGCACGCCCGGGTCAGCTCGCTGCGGGCCGCGCTCCGTCTCGTACGGGCCCTGCTCGCCGGGCTGCCGTCGGCGGCGCGCACCGCGCCCCGGCGGACCCTCCGCACGGCCTTCGACTCCTCGCCGCCGGTGGCCGAGGCGCTCAGGGACACGGTGATCAGGCGCGGCCCGCCGGCCGCCGACTGCGTCCTCGCAGCCTGACGCGGTCCGCTCGACAGGAGCGGGACCGCGTTCGTCCGCACGCCCGCCCGGGCCTCCGCCCCGGCGTGCCGGACGTCACCGTCCTGTTCCCTTCCTCTCCGAACCGGAGTGTCTTCGCCATGAGCGTTTCCCGTACCCCCGCCCGCCGCGCCTCCGTCCGCCGCGTCTCCGCCGTCCGCGCCGCTCTCGCCGGGGGCATCGCCCTCTCCTCCGTCGCGCTCCTCTCCGGCACCGCCTTCGCGCACGTCAGCGTGCAGCCGCAGGGCGAGGCCGCCAAGGGCGGCTACGCGACCGTCAACATCAAGGTGCCGAACGAGCGCGACAACGCCTCCACCGTGAAGCTGGAGGTCAACTTCCCGCTCGACCACCCGCTCGCCTCCGTCATGCCGCAGCCCGTCCCCGGCTGGAAGGCCGAGGTCACGAAGAGCAAGCTCGACAAGCCGCTGGAGCTGCACGGCAGGACGATCAACGAGGCCGTCTCCAAGGTCACCTGGACCGCCGAGGGCGCGGGGATCGGCCCCGGTCAGTTCCAGCAGTTCCCGCTCTCCCTCGGGCAGCTTCCCGAGAACGCCGACGAGCTCGTCCTG
This sequence comes from Streptomyces sp. NPDC055632, assembly GCF_053618675.1. NCBI lineage: Bacteria > Bacillati > Actinomycetota > Actinomycetes > Kitasatosporales > Streptomycetaceae > Streptomyces > Streptomyces sp. NPDC055632. Next base: position 144,555 of record NZ_JBSHHY010000002.1, read on the forward strand.
AAGTCGGTCCAGACGTACTCCAACAAGGAGGTCGTGCGCTGGATCGAGGAGCAGAAGGAGGGCGCGGAGGAGCCGCAGAACCCGGCCCCCGTCCTGAAGCTCTCCGCCGCGTCCGACGACCACCACGGCGGCGGCGCCGCTCCGTCCGCCACAGCGACCGCCTCCGCCTCCGCCTCGGCCTCGGCGGGGGAGAAGGACGGTCACGACGACAAGGCGGGCGACCGGGCGGAGAAGAACACCGCGTCGGCCTCCTCCTCTTCCTCCTCCGACACCACCGCCCGGATCCTCGGCGTCGTCGGCATCCTCGTCGGCGTGGCCGGTGTGGCCTTCGGCGTCCTCGCCGGTCGCCGCCGCTCGGCCTGACGGCCGTACTTCCTCCCGAAGGACACGGAAAGAAACAGCATGTCCGCACAGAAGACGCACACCCCCGAGTCCCAGGGCGGTCCGGCTCGTCCGGGCCGCCCCGGCCGGCGCACCCCGCTGGTCATCGCCGCGGCAGCGATCGTCGCGGCGATCGGCATCACCGCGGCCGTCGGCCTCGGTGACGGCAAGACCTCCGGCACGGGCAAGGGTCCCGTCGCCCAGGTCTCCGGCGGCACCGACTCCACCGTGGCCGCGACCGTCCTGGACCGGCCGTACGACAAGCCCGCGCTCGTCCTCACCGACACCAAGGGCGAGAAGTACGACCTGCGCGAGCGCACCAAGGGCAAGCCGACCCTCATCTACTTCGGCTACACGCACTGCCCCGACGTCTGTCCCATGACGATGAGCAACATCGCCATCGCCAGGAAGCAGCTCCCCAAGGCCGACCAGGACAAGCTCCAGGTCGTCTTCGTCACCACCGATCCCGAGCGGGACACCTCCGCCGAGCTCGCCAAGTGGCTGCCCGCCGCCGGCGACCCGTCGTTCACCGGTCTCACCGGCGAGTTCTCCGCCATCCAGGCGGGGGCCCGGCAGATCGGCATCGGCATCGACCCGCCGAAGAAGGAGAAGGACGGCAAGGTCGTCTCCATGCACGGCGCCCAGGTGATCGCCTTCTCGCCCACCACCGACCAGGGCTACGTCCTGTACGGCGAGGACACGACCGCCGAGCAGTACGCCGAGGACCTGCCGAAGCTCGTCAAGGGGGAGAACCCGTGAACCGCCGCACCACCGCCCTGTCCGCCGCCGTGGCGCTCGCCGCCTCGCTCGCGCTGACCGGGTGCTCGTCCTCGTCCGAAGCGGCCGGGGACGGGAAGCCGGATCTGAAGGTCAGCGGCGCGTTCATGCCGCAGCCGGTGATGGACATGGCCGGCGGCTTCCTCACCATCACCAACGACGGCGACACGGCCGACCGGCTGACCTCCGTCACCAGCCCGATCTCGGACGACGTGACGATCCACGAGACGAAGAACCAGAAGATGCAGGAGGTGAAGTTCTTCGACATCCCCGCCAACGGGAAGCTCTCCCTGGCACGCGGGGGCAACCACATCATGTTCATGACGCTGAAGGAGAAGCCCAAGCAGGGCGACAAGGTCAGCGTCGAGCTCCACTTCGAGAAGTCCGACCCGATCAAGGTCGACCTTCCCGTCGAGGCCGCCAACCACAACCCGCAGCAGCACTGAACGCGTTGACGGAGTTCGCACAGAACCGGTTCGGACGGAGCCGGTTCATACAGAGCCGGTTCGCACAGAACTGACGGAGTGACCCAGAGATGACAACCACCGCCCCGCGCCTCGGTACCGCCCTGGCACGGCTGCTGATCCTCGCGGCCGCGCTCCTCGGCACGCTGCTCGCCGGCGCCGCGCCCGCCTCCGCGCACGCGGCGCTCACCGGCAGCGACCCGCAGGACGGGGCGGTGGTCGCCACCGCTCCCAAGGAGGTCAACCTCACCTTCTCCGAGCAGGTCGCCATGAGCGCCGACTCCATCCGGGTCCTCGACCCGGCGGGGCGGCGGGCCGACACCGGCGAGATACGCGACCTGTGCAGCGGCTCCATCGTCCGGTACGGGGTGGAGCTCCGCGCCGGACTGCCCGACGGCACGTACACCGTGGCCTGGCAGACCGTCTCGGCCGACAGCCACCCCATCGCCGGCGCCTTCACCTTCTCCATCGGCGCCCCCTCCGCGACCTCCGTCGCCCTGCCGGACCAGGAGCCCGGCGGCGGGCTCGTCGGCGCCCTCTACGGCATCGCGCGCTACCTCTCGTACGCGGGTTTCGCCGTCCTCGTCGGCGGCGGCGCCTTCGTCCTGGTCTGCTGGCCGCGCGGCGCGGGCGTCCGCCCGGTGCAGCGGACGGTGGTACGGGCCTGGCTCACCCTCACCGGCGCCACGCTGGTGATGCTGCTCCTGCGCAACCCGTACACCGGCTCCGGCGAGCTCTCCGACGCCTTCGACCTGGCGGGCCTGAAGAGCGTCCTGGAGACGAAGACCGGGGCCGCGCTCACCTCCCGGCTGCTGCTGCTCGGCGCGGCCGCCCTCTTCGTGGCCGTCCTCTTCGGCTCCTACACCCGGCGCACCGACCCGAAGGAGAAGAAGGACCTCGTCTTCGGCCTCGGCATCGGCGGCACCGTGGTGGCCGCCGGGATCGCCGGCACCTGGGCCCTGGCGGAGCACGCCTCGACCGGGCTCCAGCCGGGCATCGCCATGCCCGTGGACATCCTGCACCTCCTCGCCGTGGCCACCTGGCTCGGCGGCCTCACGGTGCTGCTCGTCGCCCTCTACCGGACGCCCTCCGTCGAACGCGCCGCGGTCGAACGCTTCTCCAAGGTCGCCTTCGCCTCCGTGGCCGTCCTCGTGGCGACCGGGATCTACCAGTCCTGGCGCCAGGTCGGCTCCTGGTCGGCCCTGACCGGCACCCGCTACGGACAGCTCCTGCTCGTCAAGATCGGCCTGATGGGCGTCCTCGTCGGGATCGCCTGGATCTCCCGCCGATGGACCCAGCGGCTCGCGGACCTGCCCTCGACGGAGAAGGACACGGAGGAGAGCGAGGAAGGAGCGGAGGGAGTTGAGGGAACGGAGGCAACCGGGAGCGACAAGGCTTCCGAGGCCGAAGAGGCCGACACGGCTTCCGAAGCCGCCCCCGACGACGACCCTGACCCTGACATCGACTCCGACGTCGACTCCGGCGCCGCCCCCGACGACGGCCCCGACATCGCCCCCGAGCGGGCCGCCCAGCTCGCCCGGCAGCGGGCCGCCGTCGCCACCGCCCGGCGCAAGCGGGAGCGGGACGCCGACCCCGAGCGGTCCGGACTGCGCCGCTCGGTGCTGACCGAGGCCGCCGTCGCCGTCGTCCTCCTCGTCGTGACCACCGTCCTCACCGCGACCGAGCCCGGACGCACCGAGGAGGAGGCCGGACGGTCCACCGCCGCCTCCGGCCCGGCCGCCGTGCCCGACCGTCCCGTCGACATCCGGCTGCCCTTCGACACCGGCGGCGCCGACGGCAAGGGCGTCGTCCGGCTCAGCCTCGACCCCGGCCGCACCGGCGCCAACGGGCTCCACCTCTACGTCGAGCGCCCCGACGGCAAGCCGCTGGACGTCCCCGAGATCAAGGTCGCCCTCACCCTGGAGGCCAAGGCCGTGGGCCCGCTGCCCGTCGCCCCCGACCGCATCCAGGCCGGACACTGGAGCGCGAGCGGCGTCCAGATCCCGATGCCCGGCGAGTGGCGGATCCAGGTGACCGTCCGTACCTCCGACATCGACCAGACCACCATCGACAAGAACGTGAAGATCGGCTGACCCCCCGTGAGCGAGCGCGACAACCTCAAGGCATCCCGACCCGAGACCTCCAGCCCTGAGACTCCTCAGGCCGAGGCTCCCCTGACCGAGGCCACCCGGGTCGAGATCTCCCGGCGGCGGCTGCTCGGCACCGTCGGTGCGGCGGGCGCGGCCGGTCTGGCCGTCGGCGTGGCCGGCGGCGCCGGGATCTCGGCGGCCGTGTCCGGTGACGGCAACGCCTCCGCGAACGGTTCCGGAGGCCCGGCGGCCCTGACCACCGTCGGCTCGACCGAGGTGATGTTTCACGGGAAACATCAGGCGGGCATCACCACCCCCCTCCAGTCCCGCGGCCACCTGATCGCCTTCGACCTCGCTCCCGGCGCCGGGCGCAAGGAGGCCGTCGCCCTGATGCGCCGCTGGTCGGCCACGGCGAAGACGCTGATGTCGGGCAAGGCCCCGGCCCAGGACACCGGGGTCGCGCTCGACGCGGGCCCCTCCTCCCTCACGGTCACCTTCGGCTTCGGCCGCACCTTCTTCGACCGCACCGGTCTCGCCGCCCGGCGCCCCGCCGGGCTCGACCCGCTGCCGGCCTTCTCCTCGGACGCCCTGGACCCCCGACGCTCGGAGGGCGATCTGTGGGTGCAGATCGGTGCCGACGACGCCCTCGTCGCCTTCCACGCCCTGCGCGCCGTGCAGAAGGACGCGGGAGACGCGGCCCGGGTGCGCTGGCAGATGAACGGCTTCAACCGCTCGGCCGGGGCCACCGCTCGGCCGATGACCACCCGCAACCTCATGGGCCAGGTCGACGGCACCCGCAATCCGAAGCCCGCCGACCCCGACTTCGACCGGCGGATCTTCGTGCCGGCCGGGGCCACCGGCGCCCAGGAGTGGATGGCCGGCGGTTCGTACGCGGTGGTGCGCCGGATCCGGATGCTCCTGGACGACTGGGAGAAGCTGCCACTGGACGGGCAGGAGAAGGTGATCGGGCGCCGGAAGTCCGACGGGGCCCCGCTCACCGGCGGCACCGAGACCACCGAGCTCGATCTGGACAAGCGCGGACCCGACGGCGGGACGGTCATCCCCGACAACGCACACTCCCGGATTTCCGCCCCCGAACAGAACGGCGGGGCGGCGATGCTGCGCAGGCCGTTCTCCTTCCACGACGGCATCGGTCCGGACGGGACGCCGGACGCCGGTCTGCTCTTCATCTGCTGGCAGGCGGACCCGCTCCGGGGCTTCGTCCCGGTGCAGCGCAAGCTCGACCGGGGCGACGCGCTGTCCCCCTTCATCCGCCACGAGTCGAGCGGCCTCTTCGCGGTGCCGGGCGGCCCCGCCGAGGGCGAGTACGTGGGCCAGCGCCTCCTGGAGGCGTGAGGCCGCCCGGGCGGCGAGCGACGCGAGGCGCCCGGGCGACGACCGGGCGGGGCGCCGGTGTACGGGTGACAGGACAGGGGGCCGACGGACGGCCGCCGACGGGGAGCGGCGTCCGGCGGACGGCCGTCGGCGGCCCCCGGCGACCATTAGGGTGACGGTATGTCCGCCACCCGGTACACCTATCTCGGCCCCGAAGGCACCTTCACCGAAGCGGCGCTGCGCACGCTGCCCGAGGCCGCGACACGGGAACTCGTCCCCATGGTCTCGGTCCCGGCCGCCCTCGACGCCGTACGGAACGGGGAGGCAGCCGCCGCGCTCGTCCCGATCGAGAACTCGGTCGAGGGCGGGGTGACCGCGACCCTGGACGAACTGGCTTCCGGCGAGCCGCTGGTGATCTACCGCGAGGTGCTCCTGCCGATCGCCTTCGCGCTGCTCGTGCGGCCCGGGACCGAACTCTCGGAGATCAAGACGGTCACGGGCCACCCGGTGGCCCAGCCGCAGGTCCGGAACTGGCTGCGGAAGCACCTGCCCGAAGCGGTGTGGGAGTCGGCCGCGTCCAACGCGGACGGGGCCCGTCTGGTGAGGGAGGGCCGCTTCGACGCCGCCTTCGCGGGAGAGTTCGCGGCGGCGACGTACGGGCTCGAAGCGCTGGTCACCGAGATCCACGACGCGGAGAACGCCGAGACCCGGTTCGTGCTGGTGGGCCGGCCGGCCCGGCCCGCGGCCCCGACGGGCGCGGACAAGACCTCGGTGGTGCTGTGGCTGGGTGACGATCATCCGGGTGCCCTCCTCGAACTGCTCCAGGAATTCGCGGTGCGCGGGGTGAACCTGATGCTGATTCAGTCCCGTCCCACGGGGGCGGGGATCGGGAACTACTGCTTCGCCGTGGACGCCGAGGGCCATATCGCGGACCGGAGGGTCGGCGAGGCGCTGATGGGGCTCAAGCGGATGTGCCCCAAGGTGCGGTTCCTCGGCTCGTACCCGAGGGCGGGCGTCGCGGTCGAGGACGTGCGGGCGCTGCGGCGCGGCACCTCGGACGAGGAGTTCATGGCGGCCTCCGACTGGTTGGCGAGGGCCCAGGACGGTCGGGCCTGACCCGAGAATGGCGGATCGCCACCGGAAGCGTGCGCGGTCGTCCACAGGTGCGAACCACTAGTCCTACCTGCATACTTTTCAGTTACCCACAGAGGTTATCCACAGGTATTCCACCGGACCTGGGGACAAGTCGACACCACACTCCGGCAAGGTCGACAAATCACCCTAGCCACTCCCCCTCGACCGGGATGCCATCCACAGCGCTCCACCTGCGCCTTCGTCAGCATCCCCCGATGGACCCACTCTTCGGAGTGAGCGATTCCCACCCGAATGAGTGTCTCGTTGCTGTTTGATCACGGATTTCCCAGGCGCGGAGAGGGAAAGGCCTGGGACTCTTTCCGTAGTCCACAGATCTTCCACACAGCCTGTGGATAACTAAATACGTTCACCCTCGCCCGGAATTTCCGAATGTGGCAATTCGGGTGAAACGGCACACGCCCTCTTATCCGGTGGGGTCGTGCGAACGCGCACCGGTAGCCTGGTGGGGTGATTGACCTTCGCCTGCTCCGTGAGGACCCCGACCGTGTTCGCGCCTCCCAGCGCGCCCGTGGAGAGGACGTCTCCCTCGTCGACGCCCTGCTCTCCGCCGATGAGCGGCGCAGGTCGTCCGGCGTCCGCTTCGACGAGCTCCGATCCGAGCAGAAGGCGCTCGGCAAGCTGATCCCCAGGGCCACACCGGAGGAGCGCGCCGAGCTCCTGCAGAAGGCCGAGCAGCTCAAGACCGACGTCAAGGCCGCCGAGGCCGAGCAGAACGAGGCCGACGAGACGGCCAAGCGCCTGCTGCTCCAGCTCGGGAACATCGTCCACACGGACGTCCCGGTCGGCGGCGAGGAGGACTTCGTCGTCCTGGAGACGCACGGCACCATCCGCGACTTCGCGGCCGAGGGCTTCGAGCCCAAGGACCACCTGGAGCTGGGCGAGGCGCTCGGCGCCATCGACGTGGAGCGGGGCGCCAAGGTCTCCGGTTCGCGCTTCTACTACCTGACCGGCGTCGGCGCCCTCCTGGAGCTGGCCCTGGTCAACGCGGCGATCGCCCAGGCCACCGAGGCCGGCTTCATCCCCATGCTGACCCCCGCGCTCGTCCGCCCGCGCGCCATGGAGGGCACCGGCTTCCTCGGCCAGGCCGCGGAGAACGTGTACCACCTGGAGAAGGACGACTACTACCTCGTCGGCACCTCCGAGGTCCCCCTCGCCGCGTACCACATGGACGAGATCATCGACGCCGACAAGCTGCCGCTGCGGTACGCGGGCTTCTCGCCCTGCTTCCGCCGCGAGGCCGGCACGTACGGCAAGGACACCCGCGGCATCTTCCGCGTTCACCAGTTCGACAAGGTCGAGATGTTCTCGTACGTCGCGCCCGAGGACGCGGAGGACGAGCACAAGCGCCTCCTGGACTGGGAGAAGCAGTGGCTGACCGGTCTGGAGCTGCCGTTCCAGGTCATCGACGTCGCCACCGGTGACCTCGGCTCCTCCGCCTCCCGCAAGTTCGACTGCGAGGCGTGGATCCCGACGCAGGGCAAGTACCGCGAGCTGACCTCGGCGTCGAACTGCGACAGCTTCCAGGCCCGCCGCCTCTCCGTCCGGATGCGCGACGAGCAGGGCGGCAAGAAGACGGTGCAGCCGCTGGCCACCCTGAACGGCACGCTGTGCGCCGTACCGCGCACGATCGTGGCGATCCTGGAGAACCACCAGCTCGCCGACGGTTCGGTGCGGGTGCCCGAGGTGCTCCGGCCCTACCTCGGCGGCCGCGAGGTCCTGGAGCCGATCGCCAAGTGAGCGCCTTCCCCTACCGCCTGGTCGCGACGGACCTCGACGGGACGCTGCTGCGGTCCGACGAGTCCGTCTCGGCCCGTACGCGGGACGCGCTCGCCGCCGCGACGGCGGCGGGCGCCGCCCACATCGTGGTCACCGGCCGGGCGGTGCCCTGGACCCGGCACATCCTCGACGACCTCGGCTACGAGGGGATCGCGGTGTGCGGGCAGGGCGCGCAGGTCTACCACGCCGGCGAGCACCGGCTGCTGACCTCGCTGACCCTGGACCGGCAGCTCGCCGGGCTCGCCCTGTCCAAGATCGAGGCCGAGGTGGGTCCGCTGGCCCTCGCCGCGAGCCGCGACGGCCTGGAGGGCGAGGTCCTGATGGGCCCCGGCTACCGGGTCCACGAGGGTCCGCTGCCGTACGTGCCGTACGAGGACCCGTCGGAGCTGTGGTCGGCGCCGCTGACCAAGCTCTACATCCAGCACCCGACGCTGACCGACGACGAGCTGACCCGGGCCGCCCGCGCCACGGTCGGCGGGCTCGTGGACATCGTCATGGCGGGCCCCGGCATCGTGGAGATCCTCCCGCTCGGCCTCAGCAAGGCGACGGGCCTCTCGCTCGCCGCGCGCCGGCTGGGCGTGAAGGCGGCGGAGACGATCGCCTTCGGCGACATGCCCAACGACATCCCGATGTTCGGCTGGGCGGCCCGCGGCGTGGCCATGGGCAACGCGCACGCGGAGCTGCGGGCGGTGGCCGACGAGGTGACCGCCTCGAACGAGGAGGACGGCATCGCGATCGTCCTAGAGCGACTGCTGGCCGGCTGAACCGGCCCGAAGCGTTCGAAAAGGAGGGGGCGGCCCGCGCGGACCTCGGTCCGCGCGCTCGAAGCGGCCGCCCCTCTCCTCCGGGAGATCCCCCGTGTCCCCCGTACGACTAGTGTGCGCCGGGTCGCTGTTCGTGTGCGACCGGTTTTCCGCGCGTCAGCGGACGGCAGGCGACGCCGACGGCCAGGGCGATCACGTGGCCGAGATCGGTGTACGTGCGGTCGGTGACGAGCGGGACGGCGAAGAACGCGGTCACGCCCGCGAGGTAGAACCAGCGCCAGGGGCGGGCGAGCCGGTGGGCGAGGACGCCCGCCGAGGCGGCGAGCCCGTAGCTGACCCCGATGTCGACGACGTGCGCCATGCTGCGCGGCACGTCGTGGAGGCGGATGGCCGCCAGGACCACCTGCTGGCTGACGAGCGTCGCCGTGATGTGCGCGGCGGCGACGGTGAAGAGCCACTTCGCGGTGCCGAGCCACCGCTCCACGGGCGCGTGCAGCAGCTCGAAGAGCACCGCGTACAGCACGATGTCGGCCGGGTCCTCGATCCAGAACGCGCTGCCGATCAGGGCCCGCACCGGATGGTGTGCGAGCTGGTGCAAGTTGCTGCTGTTGCCGTGGAGGAAGTAGTCCCGCACGGCGGTGGGGGCGAGTGCGAGGACGAGGCTGGTGAGCGCGATGACCACCAGCCACGCGTGCGTGCCGGGTGACGAACGCACCCACGACCTGATCGGCCGGGACGGTTCGCCACCCGGAGGGGTCCTGCTCGGCGCCTTCTCGTTCGGCGCCCGTTCGCTCGGCACCTCTCAGTGCCTATCACCCGGACCTGTCAGGTCCCGGGAGGCGCCTCAGAAATTGATCATGTGTCCGGCGACCCCGTGGATCGCCTCCTTCACGGCCTCGCTCAGGGTCGGGTGCGCGTGGACGTTCCGGGCGACCTCGTGGACCGTGAGGTCCCACTGCTGGGCCAGGGTCAGCTCGGGCAGCAGCTCGGTGACGTCGGGGCCGATCAGATGGGCGCCGATGATCTCGCCGTACTTCGCGTCCGCGACGATCTTGACGAAGCCGGTGGCGTCGCCGAGGCCGTGCGCCTTGCCGTTCGCGGTGAAGGGGAACTTCGCGACCTTGACGTCGAAGCCCTTCTCGCGCGCCTGCTTCTCGGTCCAGCCGAAGCTGGCGATCTGCGGCTGGCAGAAGGTGGCGCGCGGGATCATCGGGTAGTCGAGCTCCATCGTCTCGGCGTCCGCGATGGTCTCGGAGGCGACGATGCCCATGGCCTCGGCGGTGTGCGCGAGCATCAGCTTCGCGGTGACGTCGCCGATGGCGTAGATGTGCGGCACGGAGGTGCGGCAGCGGCCGTCGACGTCGATCGCGCCGCGCTCGGTCAGGGCGACGCCGGTGTTCTCCAGGCCGTAACCGGTGACGTTCGGGGCGAAGCCGATCGCCTGGAGGACCTTGTCGGCCTCCAGGACCTTCTGGGAGCCGTCCTTGGCGGTGACGGTGACGCGGACCTGCGGGCCGGACTCGTCGATGGTCTCGACGCGGGTCGAGGTCAGGACGTCGATGCCGAGCTTGCGGTACTGCTTCGCCAGCTCCTTGGAGACGTCCTCGTCCTCCAGCGGGGCGACGCGGTCGAGGAACTCGACGATCGTGACCTTGGTGCCGTAGTTGTTCAGGACGTACGCGAACTCGATGCCGATCGCGCCGGCGCCGGCGATGACGATCGACTTCGGGGCGTCCTCGGCGAGGATCTGCTCCTCGTACGTCACGACGCGGTCGGTGCGGGAGGTGCCCGGCAGCAGGCGCGGGGTGGCGCCGGTGGCGATGATGCAGTTGTCGAAGGCGATCGTCTGCGTGGTGCCGTCGGACTTGGCCACCTGGAGGGTGTTCGCGTCGAGGAAGGTGCCCCGGCCGTCGAACTCGGTGATCCCGTTCTTCTTCATCAGGTAGTGGACGCCCTTGACGCGGCCGTCCGCGACCGTACGGCTGCGGCGGAACGCCTCCGTGTAGTCGAAGGAGACGGTGCCGTCGACCTTGATGCCGAAGGTCTTGGCCTCGTGGTTGAAGATGTGGGCGAGTTCGGCGTTGCGCAGCAGCGCCTTGGTGGGGATGCAGCCGACGTTCAGACAGACGCCGCCCCAGTACTTCTCCTCGACGACCGCGACCCGCTTGCCCAGCTGGGCGGCGCGGATGGCGGCGACGTAACCGCCGGGGCCGGCTCCGAGTACGACGACGTCGAAGCGGTCTGACATGACTGACTCCCGAGGGTGGTGAGGGTGTGCGGTCCGCGTACGGCCCCACAGTAGCTCCGTGCCCCCGGGATGCTGAGTTATAGGATGACCGGGCAACCGGGCGAACGGAGAGGTCGGAACGGCATGGCACTCAGAGCGGCGGGGCGGACCTCGCTGGTGGACTCCGCGGTGGAGCAGCTCCGCGGTCAGCTCGCGGACGGGGAGTGGGCGGTCGGCGACCGCATCCCCACCGAACACGAACTCGCGCAGCAGCTCGGCGTGGGCCGCAACACCGTCCGCGAGGCCGTCCGGGTCCTCGTCCACGCCGGTCTCCTGGAGTCCCGGCAGGGCAACGGCACCTTCGTCCGGTCCACCGCGGACCCGGCGGCCGTCCTGCGCGGGGTCCGGCACGCGGGCGCGGCCGACGTGCTCGAACTGCGGGTCGCCCTGGAGGCCGAGGCCGCCCGGCTCGCGGCGGCCCGGCGCGACACCCACGACCTGCTGCGGCTGCGGGCCGCCCTGACCACCCTGCGGGAGGAGGGCGACCGGGACGCCGACGCGGACCTCGCCTTCCACCTGGCGGTCGTCGGCGCGACCCACAACGCGGCCTTCGTGGAGGTGTACCGCTTCTTCTCCGCCCAGGTCCACGAGGTCCTGGTGGAGGCGCTCGGCGACCGGGAGATGCCGCCGGTCGACATCGACGCCCACGAGGCCCTGGTGGCCGCCGTCGAGGCGGGCGACCCGGAGGCGGCGGAGCGCCAGGCCCGCGAACTGCTGCGGGTGCCGATGGAGACGGTCGCGGCGCTGACGGAGCGGTCCCGATGAGCACCGGGGCGCGTACGTCCGAAGCCGGTCCGTCCGAAGCCGGTCCGTCCGGAGCCCGCACGCCCGGAGCGCGTACGTCCGGAGCGTGCACCCCCGGAGTCCGCACGTCCGGTACGGAGGCGGGCGCGGCGGCGCCCGTGCTCGTCGACGCGGAGGCCGGGGTCCGGCCCTCGGTGACGGGGGCGGCGGCCCGGCGCGCCCTGCTCGCGCATCCGGCGCTGCTCCTCGTCGGGATCGTGCTGGCCTCGCTCAACATGCGGGCCGCCCTGGCGAGCGTGGCGCCCCTGGCCGGCGAGATATCCGCCGCCTTCGGGCTCTCCGCGGCGGCGAGTTCGCTCGTCACCTCGGTGCCGGTGCTCTTCCTGGGCGCGGGCGCGGCGGTCGCGCCGTGGCTGGGGCGCCGGTTCGGCGCCGAACGCGTGCTGTTCGCGGCGCTCCTGCTGCTCGGCGCCGGTGTCCTCGCGCGCGTCCTGCCGTCCGTGTACGCGCTGTACGGCGGCGGGGTCCTCGTCGGAACGGCGATCGCCCTGCTCAACGTGCTCATGCCGGGCCTGATCAAGCGTGACTTCCCGGACCGGGCCGCGGCGATGACCTCGGTCTACACGGGCGCGATGATCGCGGGCGCCACGGTGGCCGCAGCGGCGGCCGTCCCCCTGGAGAAGGCCCTGGGCGGCGGCTGGGAGGCCTCCCTCGGCTTCTGGTCGCTGCTCGCCGCGGTGGCGGCGCTCGCCTGGCTCCCCCAGGTGCTGATAGCGCGCGGCCGTACGGGTCACGCGGTACGGGCCGTCCCGGCCGGCGGCGCCCGCCCGGTGAACGTCTGGCGCTCGGCGCTCGCCTGGCAGGTCACCCTCTTCATGGGTCTGCAGTCCCTCTGGACGTACGTGCTGATCGCCTGGATGCCGACGATCTTCGTCGACCACGGGATGGACCGCTCCACCGCCGGCGTGGTCTTCGCCTTCAACAACCTGGTGCAGGTGGCGGGCGCCTTCGTGGTGCCGCTGCTCGCCGGACGGATGCGGAGCCAGCGCCCGCTGATCGTGCTCGTCACCACGCTGGTCGCGGCCGGTTACGCCGGTCTGATGGTGGCGCCGGTGGAGGGCGCCTGGCTCTGGTCGGCGCTCCTCGGCGTCGGTCAGGGCGGCGCGGTCGGGCTCGCCCTGACCCTGATCGTGCTGCGCTCCGGGGACGCGGTGACCGCGGCCGGACTCTCGGGGATGTCCCAGACGGTCGGCTACCTGCTCGCCGCCGCGGGCCCGCTGGCCGCCGGCACCCTCCACCAGGCCACCGGCTCCTGGACCCCGCCGATCTGCGCGGTCCTCGGCGTCTGCGCGACGGCCCTGGCCGTGGGACTCCTCGCGGCCCGGAACCGCACGGTCTGAGGAACGGGCCGGGCCGGCCGATCCGGCCGGACCGAGACGAGCTGGGCCGAGACGAGCCGGGCCGGGCCGATCCGGCCGGGCAAAACGGACAGGAGTGGCGGTACGGCTCCGGGCGGGCCTCCCGGCTCCGGGGGCGACGCCCCTCGGAGCCGTACCGCTTCCGTGTCCGGCCTCGGGCCTACTCCTCGCCCGCCAGGGTCAGTCGGCGGAGCTTCTGGCCGGCGAACCAGGTCGCCGCGACCGTGACCGCCACCAGGAGGACCACCGCCGTGGGGAGTCCGACCTCGGAGGTGACCAGGCCGTCGCCGGTGACCTTCTCCGCGAGGGCGAGCGCCCACTGCTGGACGCTCAGGGTGCGGGCGCCGGCGATCAGGGAGCCGAAGAGGGCCTCCCACACCAGGGCGTAGACCAGGCCGATTACCACGGCGTGCCGGCTGACCGTGCCGAGCAGCAGGAACAGGGCGCTGTACGCGATGGAGGCCACGAGCGCCGCCACCGTGTACGCCACGGCCACCTGCTGGCCGTTGCCGTTGAGGATGAACCCGGCGATCAGCGTCGGCACCGCCGAGAAGACCATCGTCACCGCGATCGCCACGATCAGCTTCGTGAAGATGATCGTGGGCCGCTTCACCGGCTTGGACAGCAGGTAGACGATCGAGCCGTCGTCGATCTCGGGGCCGATCGCGCCCGTGCCGGCGATGACACCGATCAGCGGGACCATCGTGGCCAGGGCGAAGCCGCCGAGGACGTCGGCCGCGACCTGGTCGTCCGCGCCGTTGAACATGCGGACCGCCGCCGAGATGACCAGCAGCATGGCGGGCAGCAGGAAGAGGATCAGGGCCCTGCGGCGGCCGAGGAGGGCCCGGTAGGTGAGCCGGGCGACTGTGGGGTTGTACATCGGTCGGGCTCCTTTCAGGCCGCTACGAGGTACGAGAAGACCGATTCGAGGGACTCGTCCGAGGGCGAGACCGTCAGGAGACGGATCCCCCGCTCGCGCGCGACCTTCGGCAGCAGTTCCGTGAACCGCCCGAAGTCGACCGCCTGGATGCGCAGTCCGCCGTCCGCGTGGTCGACCTCGATGCCGGCCGTGGACGGGTCGGCGATCAGCGCGGCCGCGAGGGCCCGATCGTCGCTGGAGCGGACGAGGTAGCGGTGCGGCCGGTCCGTCATGAGGCGGCGGATCTTGCGGAAGTCGCCGGAGGCCGCGTGCCGTCCGGCCACGATCACCTCGATGTGGGAGGCGAGCTGCTCGACCTCCTCCAGGATGTGCGAGGAGAAAAGGACCGTGCGGCCGGCCGCGCCCATCCGCCGCAGCAGGTCCATCAGCTGCATGCGCTGGCGCGGGTCCATGCCGTTGAACGGCTCGTCGAGCAGGAGCACCGACGGGTCGTGGACGAGGGCCGAGGCCATCTTCACGCGCTGCCGCATGCCCTTGCTGTACGTGGAGACCTTGCGGTCCTGCGCGTACTCCATCTCGACCGTGGCCAGGGCCTGCTGGGCCTCCTTGGCGCCGAGGCCCTGGAGTTCGGCGTTGGCCACGACGAACTCGCGGCCGGTGAGGAAGTCGTACATCGCCTCCCGCTCGGGCACGACGCCGATGTCGCGGTAGACCGACTCGTTCCCCCAGATCTTCCGCCCGTCGAGGGTGACGGTGCCGGTGGAGGGGTCGAGGAAGCCGCCCATCATGTTGATCAGGGTGGACTTTCCGGCGCCGTTGGGGCCGAGGAGGCCGGTGACGCCGGGCCCCACCGCCATCGTGACGTCGTTGACGGCCACGACGTTCCCGAACCAGCGGGAGACGTGGTCGATGTGGAGCGTTGTCACAGCCCGACCTTTCGGTAGCGGCGCATCAGGATGCCGTACGAGCCGGCGATCAGCGCGAGGACGACCAGCAGGTAGACCACGCCGACACCGGCGCTCGGGCCTCCGAGCTCGGGGAACATGGGCGGTGCGCCCAGGAAGGCGGTCTGCACGCCGTCGATGAGGGTGATCGGTGAGAACAGGCCGAGCCACTCGATGGCACCCGGGTTCTCCGTTGCGTAGGCGATGCCCATGAGCGTCGAGACCGCGCCGTACGAGATGGTCAGGACGCCGATGACGGCGGCGACGCCGAAGCCGCGGCGCGGGGTCAGGGCCGCCATGACGAGGCCGATGCCGCCGAAGAGCAGCGAGAGGAGCGCCACGGAGACGATCCCCTGGCCGAACATCTTGGCCTGCTCGGCGAAGTCCATCTTGGCGAGCATCGAGCCGATCCACATGATCAGCAGCGGGACGGCCGTGAGGATGAAGAGCGCCGACGCCATCGCCCCGTACTTGGCGAGGACGTAGTCCGCGCGCTCGATCGGGCGGGAGAAGTACAGGGGCACGGTCCTGAACCGGAGGTCGCGGGAGACGGACTGCGGCGCCTGCGAGGCCAGGAAGATGCCGATGACGACCTGGAGGAAGATCGCGTACTGCGTGTACTCGATCGAGAGCTTGGTCTGCTTGGTGGCGACCGCGACGGCGACGATGATCAGCGCCGGGGCGCACATCACGCCGGCGAGCAGCATCGGCAGCACCTTGGACTTGGCGCTGCGGCCCAGTCCGTACGCGCCGCGCAGGGACTGCGAGAAGAGCGACCGGCGCGCGTACGCCCGGCCGAGGCGCGGGCCGTCGTAGGACCGGTACCCGATGTTGTGGATCCGGGTCGTGTCGGGAGCGGCCTGGGAGGGCTGGGGGATCCTGGTGCTCATCGGGCCGGCACCTCCTCGTGCGGCGTGGACGCCTCGGCGGCCTCCGGGCGGAAGACCTCGGCGATGTGGTGGCGGCGCTGCTCCATGCGGACGAGCCCGAGGCCGAGGTCGGCGACGGTGTCGCGCACGAGGTCGTACGTCTCCTCGCCCGCCGCCTCCAGGAGCAGGACGTGGCCGGCGCCGGGCAGGCCGTCCTCCATGCCCGGGTGGATGGTGACGCCGGCGGCGGCGAGGGCCGTGCGGAGGGCCGCCGTGCCGTCGGGCTGCGCGTCGGAGTCGGTGACCTCGACCGCGAGGGTCGTGGTGATCCGGGTGAAGTCGCTGGTGGAACTGGAGCGCAGGAGGCGTCCGCCGTCGATGACGACGACGTGGTCGCAGGTGCGCTCCAGCTCGCCGAGGAGGTGGGAGGTGACGAGGACGGAGATGCCGAAGTCGGTCCAGATCCGGCGGATCAGTCCGAGCATCTCGTCCCGGCCCACCGGGTCGAGGCCGTTGGTCGGCTCGTCGAGGAGGACCAGCTTCGGGTCGTGGACCAGCGCCTGGGCGAGCTTCACCCGCTGCTTCATGCCGGTCGAGTACCCGCCGATGGGGCGATAGCGCTCCTCGTACAGGCCGACGTGGCGCAGGGTGTCGGCCGTCCGCTCGCGGGCGGCGGTCGCGGGCAGTCCGGACATGCGCGCCATGTGGACGACGAACTCGGTGGCCGAGACGTCCGGGGGGAGGCAGTCGTGCTCGGGCATGTATCCCACGCGCTCGCGGATCTGGGCGCCGGAGGTGCGGACGTCGAGGCCCAGCACCTCCGCGTGGCCCTCCGTGGCGGGGGAGAGTCCGAGCAGGATCTTGATCATCGTGGACTTGCCGGCTCCGTTGGCACCCACCAGTCCGGTCACACCGGGCCCGATGTCCAGGGAGAGCCGGTCGAGAGCGGTCACCCGGGGGAACCGCTTGCTGAGGCTTTCGGTCGCGATCACAGTCACACCACGAAGGTAGTGGTGTGCGCCACATGTGTCGTCAGACCAACGGCTCGACCTCTGTCCGACTACAGGAGTACAAGCCCGTAGGGAAGGAACGACGAAAGTCGTTCCTTCCCTACGGTCCGCCGATCGGGCCTTTCCGGGATTCCCTCCGCGCCCCCGGCGATTCCCGTGTGGTTCCGGCGCGGTTCCGGTGCTGTTCGCCGTGGCCGTTCGCCGGAGTTTTCCACAGGCCGTCGTCCGACCCCTTGACTCAGCCGCCGAGCATTGTCACATTCATCGATGTCAAGTTACGAACGCGTAGCGCAGCCGGGCGCTCACAGGGGACGGCGGATGGCATGGCAACGGCAGTGGCAGGTGAACTCTCGGCGGAGCTGCGGGGGTTCAGGGAAGTGCAGCGGCTCTCCTACGAGTGCGCGGAAGCCGTCGCGGCGCAGCTGAAGCCGGGCGTGACCGAGCGCGAGGCCGCCCGGATGCAGCGGGAGTGGCTGTACGAGCGGGGCGTCCGGGACTGGTTCCACCGGCCGTTCGCCTGGTTCGGGGACCGCACGGCCTTCGTGGACTTCAGGATCCCGCTCCAGTTCTTCCCGACGAACCGGCGCCTGGAGCCGGGGATGCCGTTCATCCTCGACATGGCCCCGGTGTACAAGGGATACACGGCCGACATCGGCTACAGCGGCTGTCTCGGGCTCGATCCCCTGCACGACAGGCTGCTCGCCGACCTGGCGGCCCACCGCGAGCTGATCCTGCGCGAGGTGCGCGAGCGCCGCACGCTGCGCGAGATATACGAGGACGTGGACCGGCTCATGGTCCGCCAGGGGTACGCGAACCGGCACCGGGCCTATCCCTTCGGCGTCATCGCCCACAAGATCGACCGGGTGGGGGAGCGCCGCTGGTCGCCGACGCTCTTCGGCTTCGGCACCCAGGCCCTCAAGGGCCTGGCGAGCGACGCCCTGCACGGGCACCGGGACGGCTGGTCGCCGCTCTGGTCGCCGTACAAGTTCTCCGACCACCCGCCCACGCCCGGGCTGTGGGCGGTCGAGCCGCACCTCGGATTCCGGGGTACGGGCGCGAAGTTCGAGGAGATCCTGGTCGTCACCGACTCCCGGGACCCCGAGCAGAGCGCGTTCTGGCTGGACGACGATCTGCCGCACGTGCGGCGCTGGAACGAGGGAGCGGTCTGATGACGGAGCTCAAGGGAGCCCGGGAGCGCCGGGTCCGTACGGGCGGGATCGAGCTGTGCGTCGCCGAGCTCGGCGAGACGGGCCGGCCGACCGTCCTGCTCGTGCACGGCTACCCGGACTCCAAGGAGGTGTGGTCGGAGGTCGCGCTCCGGCTGGCCGAGGAGTTCCACGTGGTGCTGTACGACGTCCGGGGCCACGGCCGGTCGACGGCCCCGGCCCCGCTGCGCGGCGGTTTCACCCTGGAGAAGCTGACGGACGACTTCCTCGCGGTCGCCGACGCCGTCAGCCCGGACCGGCCGGTCCACCTCGTCGGCCACGACTGGGGCTCCGTGCAGTCCTGGGAGTTCGTCACCGTGCCGCGCACCGAGGGCCGGATCGCCTCCTTCACCTCGATGTCGGGGCCCTCCCTCGACCACTTCGGGCACTGGATCAAGCGCCGGATGACCCGGCCCACCCCGCGCCGGATCGGGCAGCTCCTCGGCCAGGGCGCCAAGTCCTGGTACGTGTACATGCTGCACACCCCGGTGCTGCCGGAGCTGGCCTGGCGCGGCCCGCTCGGCAAGCGCTGGCCGGGGATCCTGGAGCGGGTCGAGAAGGTCCCGGCCGGCGACTACCCGACGTCCTCGCTGCCGAACGACGCGGCGCACGGGGCCTGGCTCTACCGGGACAACGTCCGGGCCCGGCTCTCCCGGCCGCGCCCCGACGCGTACGCGCACGCGCCCGTGCAGCTGATCGTGCCGACCGGCGACGCCTTCCTCTCCGACCGGCTCTACGACGACCTGGGCACCTGGGTGCCGGAGCTGACCCGGCGCACCCTGCCCGCCAAGCACTGGGTGCCGCGCACCCGGCCGGACCAGCTGTCCTCCTGGATCGCCGAGTTCGTCAGGACCCACGAGGAGCCGGCGGCCGGGGCGTCGAAGCCGGTCGCGGCGGCGGCGAAGAGCGGGGTGCGGCCGGAGTACGCGGAGCGGTTCGGCGGCCAGCTCGTCCTGGTGACCGGGGCGGCCAGCGGCATCGGGCGGGCCACCGCCTTCGCGTTCGCGGAGGCCGGCGCCCGGGTCGTGGCCGTGGACCGGGACGCCGAGGGGGCCGCCCGGACGGCGGAGATGGCGCGGCTGATCGGCGCCCAGGAGGCCTGGGGCGAGGTGGTCGACGTCTCCGACGAGCAGGCGGTGGAGAAGCTGGCCGCCAAGGTGGAGGACGAGTACGGGGTCGTCGACGTCCTGGTCAACAACGCGGGCATCGGGCTCGCCGGCTCCTTCTTCGAGACGTCGAGCGAGGAGTGGGGGCGCGTCCTGGACGTCAACCTGTGGGGTGTGATCCACGGGTGCCGGCACTTCGGGGCGCGGATGGTCGCGCGGGGCCAGGGCGGCCACATCGTGAACACCGCCTCCGCCGCGGCCTTCCAGCCCTCCCGGGCCCTGCCCGCGTACAGCACCTCGAAGGCGGCGGTGCTGATGCTCAGCGAGTGCCTGCGCGCGGAGCTGGCCGACCAGGGCATCGGGGTGTCCGCGATATGCCCCGGCATCGTCAACACCAACATCACCGCGACCACGCGGTTCGCCGGGGTGTCGGACGCGGCGGAGGAGAAGCGGCGGCAGAAGAAGGCGTCCCGGCTGTACGGGCTGCGGAACTATCCGCCGGAGAAGGTCGCGGACGCGATCCTGGGGGCCGTCCTGCACGACCGGGCCGTCGTGCCGGTGACCCCCGAGGCCCGGGGCGCCCGCTTCCTCTCCCGGCTGAGCCCGGGTGCGCTGCGGGCCCTCGCGCGGTGGCAGCCGCCGGCGTAGGGGGCCGACGGGGGACGGGAGCGGGCGCGGCGCAGGGCGGGGAGCGGCGGTCGTACGATCCCTCGCAGGACGGGCCCCGCGGCGGCGGGGTGGTGGAAGCGGGCGGTGGGAGCGGGTTTGTCCGAGCAGTCAGCACAGCCGGAGTACCGGATCGAGGATCTCGCCCGTCTCAGCGGGGCCACGGTCCGGACGATCCGTGCCTACCAGGACCGCGGCCTGCTGCCCCGTCCGGAGCGGCGGGGCCGGGCGAACGTCTACGGGGACGCGCACCTCGCGCGGCTCCAACGGATCGCCGACCTCCTCGACCGGGGCTACACCCTGGCCTCGATCAAGGAGCTCCTGGAGGCGTGGGACACCGGCCGGGGGCTCGGCGGGGTGCTCGGCCTGGTCGCAGAGGTCCACGGGCCGTGGACGGACGAGGAGGCGGCCCGAATATCGCGCGCGGAGCTGGACGCCCGCTTCGGCGGCACACCGGACGAGGAGGCCGTCCGGGAGGCCGTGGAGCTCGGCGTGCTGGAGCGGATCCCGGACCGGGAGACGGAGGAGTACCTCGTACCGAGCCCCCAGGAGCTGGCGGTGGCGGCCGAGCTGTACGCGGCCGGGGTGCCGTTGTCGGCGATCACCGGGCACCTGAAGGAGCTGCGGGGGCAGGTCGAGCACATCGCCTCCCGGTTCCTGGAGTTCACGACCGAGTACGTCTTCGCCCGCTATCTGGAGCACCGGCCGCCGACGGACGCGGACGCGGCCGAGGCCGCGGCGATGGTGCGACGGCTCAGGCCGCTCGCCCAGCAGACGGTGGATGCCGAACTGGCGCGTGCCATGCGCCTGTTCGCCACCCGTCACCTCCAGATCCATCTCTCTCCGGAGACGCCGCCCGCGCAGGACGACGAGCCGCGCCCGGTGGCGCTGCCCGCCGGGACGGTCCGGGCCGTACAGGGCCTGGTCGGGGCGGAGGGGGTCGCGGCCTTCGTCGCGGCGGCGACGGAACGGGAGCTCCACAAGAGGACGTTGGACGCCCTTACCGCAAGCCATCACGAGAAGACATAGCCCAACAAAACGCCCAATTGACTTGAAATGAAGTGCTCGTTGTCCACAGAAAGATCAACTCTCCTGTGGATAACTCGGCTTGGCTGTGGATCAAACCTGCCTGCGAAAATCATCGGAAATCATTGGCCGGGGCGGTACCGGCTTCGGCATCCTGACCGGATGACCCCACGACCACCCATGGACGAACGCCGTACGGTGAAGGTCTCCAAGTACCTCTCCAAGCACCTGCGCCACCAGCCCGAGCGCATCGGTCTCGTCCTCGACGCACAGGGCTGGACCGAGATCGACGCGCTGCTCCGGGCCACCGCCGAGCACGGCTTCCCGATCACCCGCGAAGAGCTCGACCACGTCGTCGCGACCAACGACAAGAAGCGCTTCGCGATCGAGGGCGCCCGCATCCGCGCCAGCCAGGGCCACACCGTGCGGGTGGACCTGGACCTGCCGGCCGCCGAACCGCCCGCGTACCTCTACCACGGCACGGTCGCGGACCGGCTTCCCGCGATCCGGGCGGAGGGGCTGCGGCCCATGGCACGCCACCACGTGCACCTCTCCCCCGACCGGGAGACCGCGACCCGGGTCGGCGCCCGCCGGGGGCGGCCGGTCGTCCTGAGCGTCGACGCCGGAGCCATGCACCGGGCCGGACACGTCTTCCACGTCAGCGCCAACGGAGTCTGGCTGACCGACGCCGTCCCGCCGGAGTTCCTCCGCCTCCCGTCCTGACCCCGATGCCTCCGAAGAGCGGCGCGACCGGACCCACGCGACTGAAGGTCCACGTGTCCGGAGGACAACGCCTCCGGGCGCGCGGAAACCCCCGCGTGCCGGACGAATCCGCCACGGGTCCCGGGGAACACTGGCGGGATGGGAGAGATCCGGGTCGGAACCTGCTCGTGGACGGACAAGGCGCTGGTGGCCGGCGGCTGGTATCCCACGGGGCAGCGTGACGCGGAGGGCAGGCTGCGGTACTACACCACCCGATTCCCGGTGGTGGAGGTCGACTCCACGTACTACGGACTGCCCAGCACCCGCAACAGCCGGCTGTGGGCCGAGCGCACCCCCGAGGGCTTCCGCTTCGACGTGAAGGCGTTCTCGCTGCTCACCGGGCACCCGACCCGGCCGGAGGCACTGCCCGCCGACCTCCGACCGGCCTTCGCGCGGCAACGGGGACGGGACGGCGTCGACCCCGGGCTGCTCGACGAGGTGTGGGACCGGTACGCCGCCGCCCTCGAACCGCTGCGCGGGGCCGGGCGCCTGGGAACGCTGCTGTTCCAGTTCCCGCACCGGCTCGTACCGGGAGGGCCGGCGGTGGAGTTCCTGCGCCGGTGCCGCGAGCGCGCCGCCGGATGGCCGGTGGCCGTGGAGTTCCGGAACCCCGGCTGGTGGCACGGGGAGAACGCCGACGCGACGGCCGCCCTCCTGACGGAGCTGGACGCGGCCGCCGTGGCCGTGGACATGACGCAGACGCTGCCCGCCTCCGTGCCTCCGGTCGTGCGGGTCACCTCCCGGGACCTCGCCCTGGTGCGCTTCCACGGCCGCAACACCGCGTGGGGCACCGGCACCAAGGAGGAGAGGTTCCGCCACGACTACACGCCCGGGGAACTCTCGGAGTGGGTCCCGCGCGTCCGCGAGATGTCCGAGCGGGCGCGGGAGGTCCACGTCCTCTTCAACAACTGCTGCGGCGACGCGGCCGTCCGCGCGGCGGAGTCGATGCGACAGCTGCTCGGCCTCTCGTAGGGTCGTCCCCATGCGACTGAGCACTGTGATCCTGCCGATCGACCGCTGGCACGAGGGAGGCCGCGCCAAGTGGCGGCGCGCCGAGGAACTCGGCTTCCACACCGCGTACACCTACGACCACCTCTCCTGGCGGACCTTCCGGGACGGGCCGTGGTTCGGCGCGGTGCCCACGCTCTCCGCCGCCGCGGCGGTCACCGAGCGGCTCCGGCTCGGCACGCTCGTCACCTCGCCGAACTTCCGGCACCCGGTGACGCTCGCCAAGGACCTGATCACCCTGGACGACGTCTCCGACGGGCGGATCACGCTCGGCATCGGCGCGGGCGGCAACGGCTTCGACGCCACCGCGCTCGGGCAGGAGGCGTGGACGCCGAAGGAGCGGGCGGACCGGTTCGGGGAGTTCGTGGCGCTGCTCGACCGGCTGCTCACCGAGGACGCGGTGACGGAGCGGGGCACGTTCTACGCGGCGGACGAGGCGCGGAACGTACCGGGCTGTGTCCAGCGGCCCCGGCTGCCGTTCGCGGTGGCCGCGACCGGGCCGCGCGGGATGCGGCTGGCCGCACGGTACGGGCAGGCGTGGGTGACGACCGGTGACCCGAAGCTGTACGAGGAGGGGACCCCGGAGCAGTCGGTGGCGGCGCTGCGCGGCCAGATCGACCGGCTCGGCAAGGCCTGCGCCGAGTCCGGGCGGGACGTCGCCGAACTCGGCAAGATCCTGCTCACCGGCTTCACCCCGGACCGCAACCGACCGCTGGAGTCCGTGGAGGCCTTCGTGGACTTCGCCGGACGCCACCGCGAGCTCGGCTTCACCGAGATCGTGGTCCACTGGCCGATTCCGGACTCCGACTTCGCCGCCGACCAGGCCGTCTTCGAGTCCATCGCCACGGAGGCCCTGTCCCGGCTGGGGTGACGCACGGCGCCCCCGTGTCCGTCGGTCGCCCCCGATCGGGGCCCGCGGTCAGGCCTCCCGCCGGGTGGGGCGACGCTTCTGGGTGGGCAGGGCCGGGAGCTTGGTGAGGGCCAGGGCGGGCAGGGCCATGCCGTCGGGTGGTTCCAGGGCATCGGCCAGGCCCGCCAGGATGTCGCCCACCAGGACCGGCTCGCGCGCGGGCCGGTCCGCTCCGGTCCGCTCGCACGCGGAGCAGAGGGCCATGCCCAGGCTCGCGACCCACGACCCGTAGGGAGCGCCGCAGAAGTCGCACTCCTCGCTCCGCCGTCCCGCGACCATGCCCCCGCCCCTCAGAGACGCCGTCAGCCCTCCGGAGTCTTCCCCGCCACTCGTGAAAACGAACGGATGTTTACGGCCATGTCGGAACGAGCCGGATGCGGCACGGCTGCGGACCGGTGATCCGGGCGGGCGCGCGGGCGACGGGGGCCGGGGCCCTTCCCCCTGGCGAGAGGAAGTGGAGAGGGGAGGACGGGGCCCGTCGCGAGTCACCGTGGCCGGAAAACCGCTCCGACGGCTCGAATCCAGCCCTCCACCCCCCTTTCTCCCACTCATATGTGCGGCTCCCCGCACGCCCGTGCGCGTCGTACGGAAGAATGGGACGGTGAACTCTCCCCGTTCTCCGCGCTCCCCGCGGTCTCCGCGTCCTTCCGTCCCGGCGCCCCGGCTGATCGCCACCGACCTCGACGGCACGCTGCTCCGCGACGACAAGACCGTCTCCGAGCGCACGGTCGCCGCCCTCGCCGCGGCCGAGCGGGCAGGGATCGAGGTCTTCTTCGTCACCGGCCGCCCGGCCCGCTGGATGGACGTCGTCAGCGAGCACGTCCACGGGCACGGCATGGCGATCTGCGCCAACGGCGCCGCCGTCGTCGACCTCCACTCCGGAGGCACCTTCCTGGAGATCCGCCCGCTGGAGCGGCCGGTCGCCCTCGACGTCGTCGAGGCCCTGCGCGCCGCCGCGCCCGGGACCTCCTTCGCCGTGGAGCTCACCACCGGCATCCACTACGAGCCGCACTACCCGCCCTTCTTCCTCGACCCCGGCGCCACCGTCGCCACCGCCGAGAAGCTCCTCTTCGAGGAGGAGGCCGGCGCCGCGGCCCCCGTGCTCAAGCTACTCGCCCAGCACCCGGAGCTGGACCCCGACGCGTTCCTCGCGGTGGCCAGGGCGACCGCGGGCGACCGGGCCGCCTTCACCCGGTCCAGCCCGACCGCCCTCATCGAGATCAGCGGGCTCGGCGTCTCCAAGGCCTCCACGCTCGCCCTGTGCTGTGCCGAGCGCGGCATCACGGCCGAGGAGGTCGTCGCCTTCGGCGACATGCCGAACGACATCGAGATGCTCACCTGGGCGGGCCGCTCGTACGCGATGGGCAATGCCCACCCCGACGTGATCACCGCCGCCTCCGGCCTCACGACCGGCAACAACGAGGACGGCGTGGCCGTCGTCATCGAGCAGCTCGTCGCCGAGGCCCTCACCGGAAGCGCGGGCCCGCACTAGGACCCGTCCGGCGGACCGGATCGAGCGGGCCGCGGTGCCCAGCGGACCGGATCGAGTGAGCCGTGGCACTCGGCAGACCGGATCGAGTGAGCCGTAGTACCCGGCGGACCGGGGTCGAGTGGACCGTGGCACCCGGCGGACCGGGTCGAGTGAACCGCGGTGCTCGACGCACAGGGCCTCCCCGGGACCGGGACCTGGTCGCGCCCCCGCACCGGTCACGACCGACCGGCCCTACAGCGGTGCCTCCCACACGACCGTCGTCCCCCCGCCGTCCTCCCCGAGCCCCGGCCCGCACCAGCTCGCGCCGCCCAGGGACTCCGCCCGGCGCGCCAGGTTCCGCAGGCCGCTGCGCCGCCCGCCCGCCGGGATGCCGACGCCGTCGTCGGCGACCGACAGGCGCACCCCGGCGGAGCCGTCGGGCAGGGTGACGCCGGCGTCGACCACGACCTCGATCCGGCTCGCGTCGGCGTGCCGGAACGCGTTGGACAGCGCCTCGCGCAGCGCGGCGACGAGGTTCTTGCCGGTGAGCTCGCCGACCGTCGAGTCGAGCGCGCCGAGGAAGCGGTGCGCGGGCTTGAAGCCGAGCGGCACGGCCGCCATGTTGATCTCCCGCAGGACGCGGGTGCGCAGCCCCGACGGGGCCTCGGCGGGTCCCTGCTGGAGCGCGAAGATCGCCGTACGGATCTCCTGGATGGTCACGTCCAGCTCGTCCACGGCCTTGCCCACGCCCTCGCGCACCGCCGGCACGATCGATCTGCGCTGGGCGCTCTCCAGCATCATGCCGGTGGCGAAGAGCCGCTGGATGACCAGATCGTGCAGGTCACGGGCGATCCGGTCACGGTCCTCGTACACGGCGAGGCGCTCCCGGTCCCGCTGCGCGTCGGCCATCATCAGGGCGAGCGCCGCCTGCGAGGCGAACTGGGTGGCGAGCGTCCGCTCCATCTCCGTGAAGGGACGACCGTCCCGTGCGCGCGGCATCGCGAGCGCCCCGAGCACCCGGCCGCCGCTCTGCAGCGGAAGGATCATGCTCGGCCCGTAGCCCGAGGTCATCGGGCTGGTCATGCGCGGGTCCGAGGAGGCGTCCGGGACGAAGACCGCCTCGCCCTCGAAGAGCAGCTCCACCACGTCGCTCTCGGGCGGGATCACCACGCCCAGCCACTTCGTGGACCGGGGCGAGGAGATGGCGACGACCTCCAGACCGCCCTCCTCGGCGGGGAGCAGCACGATGCCGGCGTCCGCCTCGGCGAGCCGGCGGGCCTGCTCGGCGACGACCGTGAGGGCGTCGTCGGCGTCGCCGCCGGAGAGCAGGGCGGTGGTGACGGCGACCGAGCCGTCGATCCACCGCTCGCGCTGCCGGGCCGCCTCGTACAGACGGGCGTTGCCGATGGCGATGCCCGCCTCGGTGGCGAGCACCCGGACCATGTGCACGTCGTAGTCGTTGAACCCGTCCCCGCCGCGCTTCTCCGCGAGGTACAGATTGCCGAAGATCTCGCCCTGGACCCGGATGGGGACGCCGAGGAAGGACCCCATCGGCGGGTGCCCCGGCGGGAAGCCCGCCGCGCGCGGATCCTTCGAGAGGTCGGCGAGGCGGATGGTCTGCGGATCGCGGATCAGCGCGCCGAGCAGTCCCGCGTGGCCGTCGGGGCGGCGCCCGATCCGGCGGGCCGTGTCCTCGTCGACGCCGAAGGTGACGAAGTCGGAGAGGCCGTCGCCCTCGTCGTCGACGACGCCGATCGCCGCGTACCGGGCGTCGGCGAGTTCGGCGGCGGTCTCGCAGATGCGGTCGAGGGTGGAGTGGAGTTCGAGCCCGGTGCCGACCGAGCGCATGGCCTCCAGGAGCTGCGGTACGCGGGCGGTGAGCTCCGTGGAGAGCCCCTGGAGGCTGCGGGTGGCCCGGGTGGCGGCTTCCAGGGGGTCCGGGGGGCCGGACTCGGTGGCGGTCATGGCTTGAGCCTAGTAAGTCCCATTTAGCGAGAAAAGTCGGCTGTGCTGGTCGTCGCGGTGGTGACGGCGGTGGTCGTGGCCGTGGCGGTCGTAACAGCGGCAGCGGCAGTGGTCGCGGTGACGGCGGTCGCCAGCAGGTCGGTCGCCCGCTCCTGCTCCAGCATCCGGCGCAGCGGCCCGTCCTCCGCCGCGAGCCCGGCGTACGCGCCGCGCTGCACGGTCCGGCCCCCGTCCAGGACGAGCACCTCGTCGACGGCGTCGAGGCCGTGCAGCCGGTGGGTGATGAGGACGGTGGTGCGGCCCTCGGTGGCCCGGAGCAGGTCGTCGGTGAGCGCGTCGGCGGTGGCGAGGTCCAGGTGCTCGGCCGGTTCGTCGAGGACGAGGACCGGGAAGTCGGCGAGGAGGGCCCGCGCGAGCGCGAGCCGCTGCCGCTGACCGCCGGAGAGCCGCGCGCCGTGCTCGCCCACGAGGGTGTCGAGCCCCTCGGGCAGCCCGTCCACCCAGTCGAGCAGCCGGGCCCGGCGCAGCGCCTCGCGCAGCTCCCCGTCGTCCGCGCCGACCTTGGCGAGCCGCAGGTTCTCGCGGACGGAGCTGTCGAAGAGGTGCGCGTCCTGGGCGCAGAGGCCGACCAGGCGCCGGACCGCGTCCCCGTCCAGTTCCCCGGCGGGCACGCCGCCGAGCCGGTACGTGCCGTGCTCCACGTCCAGGAACCTCAGCAGCACCTGGGCGAGCGTGGTCTTGCCCGAGCCGGACGCACCGACGACGGCGACCCGGCGCCCGGCCTCCAGGGTGAGCCCGAAGCCGGTGAGCGCCGGCCGCTCCTGCCCGGCGTACCGGGCGGAGACCGCGGAGAGTTCGAGGGGGAACGGACCCACCGGGGGAGCGGCGGGCGTGTGCGGCTCGTGCACGGGCACGGGAGCGTCGAGCACCTCGAAGACCCGCTCGGCGCTGTGCTTGACCCGCTGCCGGTACTGGACGGCGAGCGGAAGCCCGGTCACGGCCTCGAAGGCGGCGAGCGGGATCAGGACGACCACGGCGAGGGACACCCCGTCGAGCCGCCCGTCCCGTACGGCCTGGACGCCGACGAGCGCGGCGGCCACGACCGTCAGACCGCAGACCAGGGCGGAGAGCCCGGCCCCGAGCGCGGTGGCGGCGGCCTGCCGGGAGGCGATGCCGGTGAGGACGCGGTCGGCCTCCCGGGCCCTTTCGGTACGGCTCCGCAGGGCGCCGGCCACCGTCAGCTCGGCGCAGCCGCGCAGCAGGTCGGCCACGGAGGTCGCCAGGGCGCCGCGCGCGGGGGCGAGCCGCCGTTCGGCCCGGCGGGCGAGGGCCCCGCCGGCCGCCGGTACGGCGATCCCCGCGACCAGCAGGCCCACGGCGAGGACGGCACCGGCCTCGGGCAGCAGCCAGGCGGTGAACCCGGCGGCCCCGACGCCCACGGTGAGCGCGGCGCCCACCGGGAGCAGCCAGCGCAGCCAGTAGTCCTGGAGCGCGTCGACGTCCTGGACGAGCCGGGCGAGCAGGTCACCGCGCCGCGTGCGCCGCAGTCCGGCCGGGGCGATCCGCTCCAGGCGCCGGTAGACGGAGACCCGCAGGTCGGCGAGCATCCGCAGGACGGCGTCGTGCGAGACGAGCCGCTCGGCGTAACGGAAGACGGCCCGGCCGATGCCGAAGGCGCGCGTGGCGGTGACCGCCATCATCAGATGGAGAACGGGGGGCTGTTCGGAGGCCCGGGAGATGAGCCAGCCGGAGACGGCCATGAGTCCGACGGCGGACCCGAGGGCGAGGCTCCCGAGCAGCAGCGCGAGCGCCATGCGCCCCTTGAGCTCCCCGGCCATGTCCCGGACCCGCCGCAGCACGCCGCCCGGAGCCGCGGCGTCGGATGCGCTTACCTCCGCGGCGGCGGCGTCGACCGTCTCGGCCGCGTCGGCCACACCGGCCACACCGGCCGGACCGGCCGGACCGGTCGGACCGGTCGCGGTCGCGGTGCCGGACCAGACCACCGCTTCGGCCGTGCCGGGCGTCCCGGCTCCGGCCGCGCCACCGGTCGGCGGCGACGCCACCGGTGTCCCGGTGTCCGTTCCCAGCCTCACCACCCGGTCCGCCACCGCGAGCAGCGCCGGGCGGTGGACCACGAGCAGGACCGTCCGGCCGGCCGCGAGGCGCCGGACCGCGTCGACCACGCCCGCCTCCGTCTCGCCGTCGAGCGCGGCCGTGGGCTCGTCGAGCAGCAGCAGGGGCCGGTCGGCCAGGAACGCACGGGCGAGCGCGAGCCGTTGCCGCTGCCCCGCCGAGAGTCCGGCACCGTCCTCGCCGAGCGGGGTCTCGATCCCGTCCGGCAGCTCCGCGACGAACCCGTCCGCCCCCGCGTCCCGCAGGGCCTCCCGTACCGCCTCGTCGGAGGCGTCCGGGCGGGCGAGCCGTACGTTCTCGGCGATCGTCCCCGCGAAGAGGTACGGACGCTGCGGCACCCAGGCGATCCGCGACCGCCACGCCTCCGGGTCGAGCCCCGTGAGGTCCTCGCCGCCGACCCGGACCGTGCCGCCCGGCTCCGGGGCGGTGAACCCGAGGACCACGTCGAGCAGCGTCGACTTGCCCGAACCGCTCGGTCCGACCAGGGCCACCGTCTCGCCCGGCTCGACCGTCAGCGTCGCCGCGTCGAGCGACGGTTCGGCGCGCCCCGCGTGCCGTACCGTCACGGCGTCCAGTGCGAGGCGAACGGAGTCCGGGGCCGCGCCCGTTCCCCCCTCCCGTACCGGCCGTTCCAGGACGTCGAAGATCTCCTCCGCCGCCGCGAGACCCTCCGCCGCCGCGTGGTACTGCGCCCCCACCTGCCGCAGCGGGAGGTACGCCTCGGGCGCCAGGATCAGGATGACGAGCCCGGTGTAAAGGTCGAGGTCGCCGTGGACGAGCCGCATGCCGATGGTCACGGCGACGAGGGCGACCGACAGGGTGGCGAGGAGTTCGAGGGCGAAAGAAGAGAGGAAGGCGATCCGCAGCGTGCGCATGGTCGCCTGCCGGTACTCGGAGGTGATCGCGCGGATCGACTCGGCCTGGGCCTTCGCCCGGCCGAAGATCTTGAGGGTGGGAAGGCCTGCCACCACGTCCAGGAAGTGGCCGGAGAGCCGCGAGAGCAGCTTCCACTGCCGGTCCATCCGGGCCTGGGTGTACCAGCCGATGAGGATCATGAAGAGCGGGATGAGCGGCAGCGTGACGACGATGATCGCCGCCGAGACCCAGTCCTCGGTGACGATCCGGGCCAGGACCGCCACCGGCACGACCACTGCCAGGCCCAGCTGGGGCAGGTAGCGGGCGAAGTAGTCGTCGAGCGCGTCCACGCCCCGCGTCGCGAGGGCGATCAGCGAACCGGCCCGCTGCCCGCTGAGCCATCCCGGCCCGAGCGCGGCGGCACGGCCGAGGAGCCGCCCCCGGAGTTCGGACTTGACCGCCGCGCTCGCCCGGTGGGCGGCGAGCTCGGTCAGCCAGGAGACCAGCCCCCGCGCCACCGCCACTCCGGCGAGCAGCAGCAGGGGCGTGGCCAGGGCGGAAACCGGCCGGCCCTCCTCGAAGGAGCCCACCACGATCTCGGCGATGAGCATCGCCTGGGCGACGACCAGCGCCGCTCCGACGAGGCCGAGCACGACCACCGCGATCAGGAAGAGACGGGTGGCACGGGCGTACCGGAGCAGACGCGGGTCGATCGGTTTCACGTGAAACATGCCCCTTCTCTGAGCGCCGGCCGGCCCTAGTGGGCGGCGTCGGCGATGTGCTGCGTACCGATCCGCTTGCGGAACACCCAGTAGGTCCAGCTCTGGTAGAGCAGCACCAGCGGGGTCGCGATCGCGGCGCACCACGTCATGATCTTGAGCGTGTACGGGCTCGACGACGCGTTCGTCACGGTAAGGCTCCACTCCGGGTTGAGCGAAGAGGGCATGACGTCCGGGAAGAGCGCCAGGAAGAGCATCGCCACCGAGGCGGCGATCGTGATGCCCGAGAGCGCGAACGACCAGCCCTCGCGCCCCGCCCTTATGGCGACGATCGCGCCGACGAGCGCCACCACAGCGACCACCATCGCCACGAAGCTGGCGGCGCCACCTGTGTGGACCTGGGTCCAGAGCAGGAAGACGAGCGCCACCACCGCCGTGACCAGACCCAGCTTGAGCGCGAGCGCCCGGGCCCGTACCCGGATGTCCCCGACGGTCTTCAGCGCGGCGAAGACCGCGCCGTGGAAGGTGAAGAGGGTGAGCGTGACCAGTCCGCCGAGGAGCGCGTACGGGTTGAGCAGGTCGAAGAAGGTGCCCACGTACTCCATGTCCGCGTCGATCTTCACGCCCCGGACGATGTTGCCGAAGGCCACGCCCCAGAGGAACGCGGGGAGCAGCGAGGTCCAGAAGATGGCCTGCTCCCAGTTGCGCTGCCAGTTCTCCTCGGGCCGCTTCGCCCGGTACTCGAAGGCCACGCCCCGGATGATCAGGCAGACCAGGATGAGCAGCAGCGGCAGGTAGAAGCCGGAGAACAGCGTCGCGTACCACTCGGGGAACGCGGCGAAGGTGGCGCCGCCGGCGGTGAGCAGCCACACCTCGTTGCCGTCCCAGACGGGTCCGATGGTGTTGATGAGGACCCGCTTCTCGGGCCGGTCGCGCGCCAGCAGCTTGGTCAGGATGCCGATCCCGAAGTCGAAGCCCTCCAGGAAGAAGTAGCCGGTCCAGAGGACGGCGATGAGTACGAACCAGACGTCGTGAAGTTCCATGCCTCGGTCTCCTGAGCCTCAGTACGAGAAGGCCATGGGCCGGTCGGGGTCACGGGTGTCCCCGCCGATCTTGGTGGGCGGGTTGAGGTCGTCGTCGGTCAGCTCGGGCGGCCCCGCCTTAACGTACTTGACGAGGAGCTTGACCTCGATGACCGCGAGGACGGCGTAGAGCAGGGTGAAGCCGATCATCGAGGTGAGGACCTCGGCCTGGGAGACGCCGGGGGAGACCGCGTCCCGGGTGCGCAGCACGCCGTAGACGACCCACGGCTGACGGCCCATCTCGGTGAAGATCCAGCCCCAGGAGTTGGCGATCAGCGGGAAGAGCATCGTCCAGAGCGCGACGATCCAGTACCACTTGCCGATCCGGGGACTGAGTGCCTTGTTCTTGAAGAGGACCAGGTTCGGCACCTCGTCCTCGCCCGTCCGCAGCCCCGGTGCCAGCATGAACTTCTTCCGGGTCAGCCAGAGGCCGATGAACCCCAGGGTCAGGGAGGCCATGCCGAAGCCGATCATCCAGCGGAAGCCCCAGTAGGCCACGGGGATGTTGGGCCGGTAGTCGCCGGGTCCGTACTTCTCCTGCTCGGCCTTGTTGATGTCGTTGATGCCGGGGACGTACGAGCTGAAGTCGTCGTTCGCGAGGAAGGACAGCAGGCCGGGGATCTCGATGGCGACCTTGTTGTGGCCCTTGTCGACGTCGCCGTAGGCGAAGATCGAGAAGGGGGCGGGCGCCTCGCCGTCCCAGAGCGCCTCGGCGGCGGCCATCTTCATCGGCTGCTGCTTGAACATGACCTTGCCGAGCAGGTCACCGCTGATGGCGGTGCCGAGGCCGGCGATGATCAGGGTGACCAGGCCGAGCCGCAGCGAGGTCCGCATCACGGGGATGTGCTTCTTGCGGGCCAGGTGGAAGGCGGAGATGCCCACCATGAACGCGCCGCCGACCAGGAAGGCCGCCGTGATGGTGTGGAAGAACTGGGTGAGGGCCGTGTTCTGGGTGAGCACGAGCCAGAAGTCGGTGAGCTCCGCCCGGCCGCGCTCCTCGTTGATGCGGTAGCCCACCGGGTGCTGCATCCAGGAGTTGGCCGCCAGGATGAAGTACGCGGAGAGGATGGTGCCGATGGACACCATCCACATGCAGCCGAGGTGGATCTTCTTCGGCAGCTTGTCCCAGCCGAAGATCCACAGGCCGATGAAGGTCGACTCGAAGAAGAAGGCGATGAGCGCCTCGAACGCGAGCGGGGCACCGAAGATGTCGCCGACGAAGCGCGAGTAGTCGGACCAGTTCATGCCGAACTGGAACTCCTGCACGATGCCGGTGACGACGCCCATGGCGATGTTGATCAGGAAGAGCTTGCCCCAGAACTTCGTCGCCCTGAGGTACTTCTCGTTCTCCGTCCTCACCCAGGCGGTCTGGAGGCCGGCGGTGAGCGCCGCGAGGGAGATCGTCAGCGGGACGAAGAGGAAGTGGTAGACGGTGGTGATGCCGAACTGCCAGCGCGCCAAGGTCTCTGGCGCAAGAGCGAGGTCCACGTCGTTTTCTCCTTACATCGCCGTGGTCACATCGGCAGTCCGCCCTGGCGAACCACCCCATAGGGGGACCAACCGGGGCGCGCTTGTGAACGCGTTCACATTCACAAGCATTATGGCTCATACGAAATCCGTACTTGTCTCCGGGGGCCCTTTACAGGGAGTCTCTTTCCTCACACGCGAACGGCCCCCGCGAGCGGTTGCTCGCGGGGGCCGTCGAAACGCCTCTCGACCCGGCTCGGCTCTGCCCGGCTCTAGCCAGCTCGGCCTGGCCCGGCCCGGCTCTGCCCGACTTGGCCCGGTCCGGTTCGGCTCTACCTGGCTCGGCTCTGTCCGGCTCGGCTCTGCTCTGCTCTGTTCTGCTCAGAGTTCCTTGCGGAAGCCCTCCGCCGCCTGGATGAACAGGTCGTTCGCCTCGCCCTCGCCGATCGTGACGCGCACGCCCTCGCCGGCGAACGGGCGCACCACGACGCCGTGCCGCTCGCAGGCCGCCGCGAAGTCCGCCGTCCGCTCGCCGAGCCGCAGCCAGACGAAGTTCGCCTGCGTGTCCGGAACGGTCCAGCCCTGCTCCACCAGGGCGGCGCGGACCCGCTCGCGCTCGGCCACCAGCGAGCCCACCCGGCCGAGCAACTCGTCCTCGGCCCGCAGCGAGGCCACCGCCGCGTCCTGCGCCAGCTGGCTCACGCCGAACGGCACCGCGGTCTTGCGCAGCGCCGCCGCCACCGGCTCGTGGGCGACCGCGAAGCCGACCCGCAGCCCGGCCAGGCCGTACGCCTTGGAGAAGGTGCGCAGCACGGCGACGTTGGGCCGGTCGCGGTACAGCTCAATACCGTCCGGGATCTCGGGGTCCCGCACGAACTCCTTGTACGCCTCGTCGAGCACGACCAGGACGTCGGAGGGCACCCGGTCGAGGAAGCGCTCCAGCTCCGCCCGGCGCACCGCGGTGCCCGTGGGGTTGTTGGGGTTGCAGACGAAGATCAGCCGGGTCCGGTCGGTGATCGCCGCCGCCATCGCGTCGAGGTCGTGCACCTCGCCGTCGGTCAGCGGCACCTGCACCGAGGTGGCCCCGCTGATCTGCGTGATGATCGGGTACGCCTCGAAGGAGCGCCAGGCGTAGATCACCTCGTCGCCCGGGCCCGAGGTCGCCTGGAGCAGCGACTGCGCGACCCCGACCGAGCCCGTGCCCGTGGCCAGGTGCGAGACCGGCACGCCGAAGCGATCGGCCAGCTCCTCCATCAGACCGGTGCAGGCCATGTCCGGGTACCGGTTGAAGCTGTGGGCGGCGGCCAGCGCGCTCTCCAGGACCCCCGGCAGCGGCGGGTAGGGGTTCTCGTTGGAGGACAGCTTGAAGGCCACGGGCCCGCCCGCGGCGGCCGGCTTGCCCGGCTTGTAGGTGGGGACGCCGTCCAGCTCGGCGCGCAGCTTGGGGCTGCCGGTGCTCGTCCCGCTGGTCTCGCTCACAGTGTGGCCTCCTCGACCGTCCGTACCGCCAATACTGCTCACCTTAAGAGGATTCGCCTCCGCTGCGAATGGGCTGTGGACAACAGGAGGGACACGGCTTCCCGACCGGTCTCCGGACCGGCTTCCCGACCGGCTTCCCGACCGGCTTCCGGGTCGGCCTCCGGGCCGTCCTCCGGGCCGACGCGGAGAGCGGGGGCGCGCGCCCGGGTGGCGCGCGCCGGTGGCGGGCGCCGTGGCGCGCATCCCCCGTAGAGGTGAGTTGAGGCCTCTTCGAGACTTCACCCCCTCGCCAGGCCTACGCCACCCAGCAACCACAAGCCGCAGGTCTAATCAGACAACTCCCTTTGATTCAAAGCCATTTAATAGATCTTGATCATGCAGAAACGTGCCTGTCAACGTCTGCATATGCGACCGTCCCGACCGCCCCTCATCGCCCTACTATCGGCTCGCCATGACAGCAGCAGGGAAGCACCAGGTGAGCCGGGCACAGACCCGGGGAAGCCGGCAGGGCCGGGCGGGCATCAGGGACGTGGCCGCCGCCGCCGGGGTCTCCATCACGACTGTCTCCGACGCGCTCAACGGGAAGGGCCGGCTCCCCGACGCCACCCGCCGCCACGTTCGCGAGGTCGCCGACCGACTGGGCTACCGCCCGTCCGCGGCGGCCCGCACGCTCCGTACCGGCAAGTCGGGCCTCATCGGCCTGACCGTGACCACGTACGGGGATGAACCTTTCACCTTCACCGAATTCGCGTACTTCGCGGAGATGGCCAGGGCGGCCACATCGGCCGCGCTCGCCCGGGGCTACGCCCTGGTCATCCTCCCCGCCACCTCCCGCCACGACGTCTGGTCGAACGTCGCCCTCGACGGCACCGTCGTCATCGACCCCTCCGACCACGACCCCGTCGTCACCGAACTGGTCCGCCAGGGCCTCCCCGTCGTCTCCGACGGGCGCCCCGCCGGCACCCTCCCGGTCACCGCCTGGGTCGACAACGACCACGAAGCCGCCGTACTCGACCTGCTCGACCACCTCGCCGACGCCGGCGCCCGCCGCATCGGCCTCCTCACCGGCACCAGCACGGACACGTACACCCGCCTGTCCACCACCGCCTACCTCAACTGGTGCGCGCGGGTGGGGCAGGACCCCGTCTACGAGGCCTATCCGGCGCACGACCCGTGCGCGGGCGCCGTCGCGGCCGACCGGCTGCTCGCCCGCCCGGACCGGCCCGACGCCGTGTACGGCCTCTTCGACCCCAACGGAACCGACCTCCTCGCGGCCGCGCGCCGCTACGGCCTGCGCGTCCCGGACGACCTCCTGCTGGTCTGCTGCAGCGAGTCGGCCGGCTACGCCACCACCGAACCGCCCATCACGACGCTCTCGCTCAAACCGCGCCGGATCGGCACGGCCGTCGTCCAGCTCCTCATCGACGCCATCGAGGGGGTCGAGACCGACGGGCCGGTCGAGCAGGTGATACCGACCGAGCTCATCGTCCGCACCTCCTCGCAGCGCCGTCCGCCCCGCACGACGGTCAGTCCGCCGCGCTCGCCGGCGAAGGACTGACCCGAAGGACCGACCCGAAGGACCGACCCGAAGGACCGACCCGAAGAGGGGCGTCTTCGAACACGCCGTTCCCGTCCCTGCCCGTGGGCGGGAGCGGCCAAACCGATCACCGCACCTGCCCCAACCCTGGACTGGACCTTCCTAATTCGGGCGAAACGACCGGTGAACCCGGAGTGGACCCGGATTCACCACCCCTGGTGCGTCACACAGGAGGACGCTCATTCCTATGATGGGCGGACGACACCGCGGACCACCCCGACCAGGCCGGTCCGCGATGTGCAGGGCATCGCGACGGTGGTGGAGGGGTCGATGACTCAGGGGGCCGGTCAGGAGCCCGTGGTGCGCACGGCGACATTGCGTGACTTCCGCGTACCGCCGTACGCACGCGTGCCCGTGCAGAGCCATGCGGTCGAGCCGTCGGGCTCGGAGCCGCTGCCGGCGTCCGCGCCGACGGAGCACGTGCACGTCGAACACCCGGCGCACCCCCCGGCCCCGGCGCACCACTCCGCCCCGGGCGCCCACCCGGAGCCGTACTCCTCCCCGGAGCCGCGCTCCGTCCCGGTCGAACACCCGGAGCCGCACTCCGCCCCGGTCGAACAGCCGGCCCCGGCTCCGGACCCGCGTCCGGCCGCCGCCGGGCCGCTGCCCCCCGTCGTGCCCTCCCCGGTCGAGGCCGTGCAGGTCCCGGCGCCGATGCCGGTGCACCCCCCGGCGCACCCCCCGGCCGCCGAAGCCGCGCCGCAGCCGCCCGCACCCCAGACGCCCCCGCTCCCGCCGCAGGCACCCGCGCCCGCGCCCATGCCCGCCGACCCGACCCTCCACCTCGGTCACCGCACCGTCGCGCCCCCGTACCCCGCCTCCCCGGTCGGGCCTGCGGCCCCCGCCGCCTCCGGCCACCCCGGGAACGCGTTCCCGGAGGACGAGCTGCCCGAGGGGTACACGCCGACCGAGCGCGACCTGCCCGTCATCAACCGCGGCGACACCGTCCAGGTGAAGGTCTCCCCCGTGCCCGCCGCCGGCGAGGTCCCGGCCGGCGACGGCCCCGGCC
Source organism: Streptomyces sp. NPDC055632 (assembly GCF_053618675.1). Lineage (NCBI taxonomy): Bacteria > Bacillati > Actinomycetota > Actinomycetes > Kitasatosporales > Streptomycetaceae > Streptomyces > Streptomyces sp. NPDC055632. Next base: position 181,909 of record NZ_JBSHHY010000002.1, read on the forward strand.
CCCTCTACGTCGTCGGGGACGTCCACGGCTACCTCGACGAACTCCTCGCGGCCCTCCGCGCCCAGGGCCTCATCGACGAGAACGGCGGCTGGGCCGCGGGCAACGCCCGCCTCTGGTTCCTCGGCGACTTCACCGACCGCGGCCCCGACGGCATCGGCGTGATCGACCTGGTCATGCGGCTCTCCGCCGAGGCCGCCGCCGCCGGCGGCTACTGCAAGGCCCTGATGGGCAACCACGAACTGCTGCTCATCGGCGCCAAGCGCTTCGGCGACACCCCGGTCAACTCCGGCGCGGGCACCGCCACCTTCCAGGCCGCCTGGCTGCTCAACGGCGGCCAGAAGCAGGACATGGACCGGCTCCAGGACGTCCACCTCCAGTGGATGTCCCGGCTCGACGCCGTGGTGCGGGAGGACGACCACCTCCTCGTGCACTCGGACACCACCGCGTACCTCGAATACGGCGAGACCATCGAGGACGTCAACGACACGGTCCACGAGATCCTCAACCGGAACGACGCGGACGAGGTCTGGGACGTGTTCCGGAAGTTCACCAAGCGCTTCGCGTTCCGCGACGACGGGGGTCCGCAGGCCGTCCAGGAGCTGCTCTCCACCTACGGCGGCAGCCGGATCGTGCACGGTCACAGCCCGATCCCGTACCTCCTCGGCCAGGTCGGCACCGAGGACGGCGAGGACGGCGGCGGCCCGGTCGTCCACGGACCGCACGTGTACGCCGACGGGCTCGCGATCGCCATGGACGGCGGAGTGACCATGGCCGGAAAGCTGCTGGTCGTCCAACTCCCCCTGAACGGCTGACCGGACGCCCGGCCTATCACCCTGCGCATCCGGGGAGGGCGATTTCCGGAAACACCCTGTCAGCCCGCCGCGTCGCCGCAATACCATCGGGTGCATCCGTAGCAGGCTCTCCTCCGTTTCCGCCCGCCCGGCCGCCTTTTCGCGGCCGTCACGGGCCTACGGAGCATCGGGGGATGCACATGAACGTGGCTCCGCACCTGCTGACCGAGGACCGCGCCGAGTACGAGCGGGTCCTCGACGACGCACTGAACACCGCCCACGCACGTCCGGAACTCGCCGGGGTCGGCACCCGGCTCACGGTCGCGCAGCTACGCGCGATGACGCTGAACGCGACGGCGCTCGTCACCTCCGCGGCCGCGAGCGAGTACGACCACTTCGTGAAGGTCCGCGAGCAGAACCGCGCGGCCGTCGGGGCCCGTCCCCCGGCCGCGTACGACCGTTCCGGCCCCGGCGCGGGCGTCGTCGCGATCTTCACCGTCATGGTCCCCGTCCTCGCGGGTGCCGCCGCCGTCATCTTCCTGCTGGTCGGAGCGGTGCTGCACGCCCTGGCCCCCACCGTGGCGTTCGGCGCGACCCTGCTCACGGCCGGTCTGGTCTTCGGCTCCCTCGCCGCCGCCGGGCTGCTCTGCGCGGCCGCCGGAATCCTCGTGACGGCCCTGCGCAACAGCCCGGTCGAGGTGAGCACGGGCGGCCCGCCCGCCGCTCCGGACGACGAACTCTCCCGCGCCCGCGAGGCCTGGCGCCACGCCCTCCTCGAACGCGGCATCCTCCCCTTCCTGCGCAACGCCCTCGCCGCCACGAACCCCTCCGAACCCTGACGAGAGGCCCCCCCGCCGCCCGGACGGACCTGCCGGTGCGGACCGGCGCGGGACGTCCGTGCTGCCCGAGGGCGTCGGCGTGCTGTCGCTGACGCACAGCGCCGACGGCTACCTCGGTGAAGGCGGTGCGGTCGCCACCTGACCCGTCGAGGGCGGCCTCGAGGCGGCGTCCGCCGGGCTGGCGGAGCCGGGCGACGTCGTCCGCGTCCGCCGGTACGCCCTCGATGACGGCGTCCTCGACAGGAAGATCCCCGGCTGCCCGTCCGACTGGGTCGCCCGGATGGTCCCGCCGGGCGACAGCGTGACGGAGTGCAGCATCCACCTGGTGACGGACGACGGCGACAAGCCGTTCGCGGTGGGCTTCGCGGAGGCGGGCCGGCCGGGACTGGTGACCTGGCGGGCCCCCTCCGCTGAGACGGCCGGATCAGCCGGCCGAGCCGCCGCCCGTCTCCGCGAGCGGCAGGTACACGCGGTTGCCCGCCGCCGCGAACTCCTTCGACTTCTCCGCCATGCCGGCCTCGATCTCCTGCTCCGTGCCGCCGTGCTCGCGGCGGATGTCCTGGGAGATCTTCATCGAGCAGAACTTCGGACCGCACATCGAGCAGAAGTGCGCGGTCTTCGCGGGCTCCGCCGGCAGCGTCTCGTCGTGGAACTCGCGCGCGGTGTCCGGGTCGAGGGCCAGGTTGAACTGGTCCTCCCAGCGGAACTCGAAGCGCGCGTCCGAGAGCGCGTCGTCCCACTCCTGCGCGCCCGGGTGCCCCTTGGCGAGGTCCGCCGCGTGGGCCGCGATCTTGTACGTGATGACACCGGTCTTCACGTCGTCGCGGTTGGGCAGGCCCAGGTGCTCCTTGGGCGTCACGTAGCAGAGCATCGCCGTGCCCCACCAGGCGATCATCGCCGCGCCGATGCCGGAGGTGATGTGGTCGTACGCGGGCGCGACGTCCGTGGTCAGCGGGCCGAGGGTGTAGAACGGCGCCTCCTCGCAGATCTCCTGCTGGAGGTCGATGTTCTCCTTGATCTTGTGCATCGGGACGTGTCCCGGGCCCTCGATCATCGTCTGCACGTTGTGGCGCTTGGCGATCGTGTTCAGCTCGCCGAGCGTCCTCAACTCCGCGAACTGGGCCGCGTCGTTGGCGTCCGCGATCGAGCCGGGGCGCAGGCCGTCGCCGAGCGAGTACGTGACGTCGTACGCCGCCAGGATCTCGCAGAGCTCCTCGAAGTGCGTGTAGAGGAAGTTCTCCTTGTGGTGCGCGAGGCACCAGGCGGCCATGATCGAGCCGCCGCGCGAGACGATGCCGGTCTTGCGGCGCGCGGTGAGCGGCACGTACGGCAGGAGCACGCCGGCGTGCACGGTCATGTAGTCCACGCCCTGCTCGGCCTGCTCGATCACCGTGTCCTTGTAGATCTCCCAGCTCAGCTCCTCGGCCCTGCCGTCGACCTTCTCCAGGGCCTGGTAGAGCGGCACGGTGCCGATCGGCACGGGGGAGTTGCGCAGCACCCACTCGCGGGTGGTGTGGATGTTGCGGCCGGTGGACAGGTCCATGACCGTGTCGGCGCCCCACTTGGTCGCCCAGGTCATCTTCTCCACCTCCTCCTCGATGGAGGAGGTGACGGCGGAGTTGCCGATGTTGGCGTTGACCTTCACCAGGAACCGCTTGCCGATGATCATCGGCTCGATCTCCGGGTGGTTGACGTTCACCGGGAGCACGGCCCGGCCCGCCGCGATCTCCTCCCGCACGACCTCGGGGGAGACGTTCTCGCGGATCGCGACGTACTCCATCTCCGGCGTGATCTCGCCACGGCGGGCGTACGCGAGCTGCGTCACCGCCTGGCCGGAGCGGCCCCGGCGCGGCAGGCGGGGGCGGCCGGGGAAGACCGCGTCGAGGTTCTTGAGCCCGCCGCCGCGCGGCGAGGTGTGCTTGATGCCGTCGTCCTCGGGGCGGGCCGGGCGGCCCGCGTACTCCTCGGTGTCGCCGCGCGCGATGATCCAGTTCTCGCGCAGCGGCGGGAGCCCCCGTCGTACGTCGGTGTCGACGGTGGGATCGGTGTACGGGCCGGACGTGTCGTACAGCGTGACGTCCTTGCCGTTGGTGAGGTGCACCTGACGGACCGGTACCCGCAGGTCGGGGCGCGAGCCCTGGACGTATCCCTTGTGCCAGCCCGGCGTGCGCCCGGCGGACTGGTCGTTCTGGTCGGAGGCAGGCGTGCGTGCGTCCTGAATGGTCATGAGACCGATCTCCCTACGCCGGCATTACCCGGTAACAGGTTCGGCGGTCGGCGCAGCCTCCTCCCGTACGTACATCGGTACGCGCGTACGGTGATCAGCGCCCTCTCAGCCCGGTGCTCCGAGCTCCCGCGTGTGCAAAGGTGTCACCACGCTAGCGTCATCCCGGGCGTGCTGAACAGTGGGCCCCCGCCGTTCTTGCGATGATCGGTCGGTGACTTCCCCCCAGCAGACCCCCGAGCCGCACGACCACTCCCACGGCCCGGACCCGTCCCACGGCCATGGATCCGGCAACGGAGCAGGGCACGGATCCGGGCACGGCCCCGGTCATGGAGCCGGACACGGGCACAGCCACAGCCACGGGCCCGCCGCCCCCGTCTCCCGGCACCTGCGCAAGGTCATCGCCGCCGTCCTGGTCCCCTTCGCCACCGCCGTCCTGGTCGGGCTCGCGGTCCTGTGGCCCGGCGGCGCCCCGCCGCACGAGCGCACCGGCGTCGGTTTCGACCGCCAGACCGAACAGGGCAGGGTCGTCTCCGTCGAGCACGTCGACTGCAAGGTCGTGAACGCCGGTCAGGTCCCGCCGACCGGGGACACCTCCACACCGGAGGGGCGCGAGGCGGTCGAGGCCCAGCAGGGGGACTGCAAGAGGGCGAAGATCGAGGTCACGACAGGAGCGAACAAGGGACGCGAGTTCACCGAGATCGTGCAGCCGGGCGCACCGCGCCAACTGGAGGAGGGACAGGGCGTGGTGGTGGCGTACGCCCCCGACGCCCCGTACGACCTCCAGTACTCGGTGACGGACGTGAACCGTAAGGTGCCGTTGGCGGTGCTCGCCGGCATCTTCGCCCTCGCGGTCGTGGCGGTCGGGCGGATGCGGGGGCTCATGGCCCTGGTCGCGCTCGCCGTGAGTTTCCTGGTGCTGATGTTCTTCATCCTGCCCGCGATCCTGCAGGGGTCGAACCCGCTGGTGGTGGCGGTGGTCGGGTCGAGCGCGATCATGCTGATCGCGCTCTACATGTGCCACGGCCTCTCGGCCCGCACCTCGGTCGCGGTGCTCGGCACGCTGATCTCGCTGCTGCTCATCGGGCTGCTCGGCTCGCTCTTCATCGGCTGGGCGTCGCTCAGCGGCAACACCGACGACAACACCGGCCTGATCAAGGGCCTCTACCCGGACATCGACATGTCCGGTCTGCTGCTGGCCAGTGTGATCATCGGTTCTCTCGGTGTGCTCGACGACGTGACGGTCACCCAGACCTCGGCCGTCTGGGAGCTGCACCAGGCCGACCCGGGTATGGGGCCGCGCGGCCTGTACCGGGCGGGGATCCGGATCGGCCGCGACCACATCGCCTCGGTCGTGAACACGCTGGTGCTCGCCTACGCGGGCGCCGCCCTGCCGCTGCTGCTGCTCTTCTCCATCGCGCAGAGCAGCATGGGAACGGTGGCCAACAGCGAGCTGGTGGCCGAGGAGATCGTCCGGACGCTGGTCGGCTCGATCGGTCTGGTGGCGTCCGTGCCGGTCACCACGGCGCTCGCGGCGCTGGTGGTCTCCGCCGACCGCGCGGAGGGCGTCGACCGCCCGGGGACCGGCGGCCGGAAGCCCTCGTCCGCGCGGGGCGGACGGCGCCGCCGCGCCAAGTGACGCACGCGGTCCGTGCACGCGGTCCGTTCATACGGTCCGTGCGTGCGACCCGTACACGCGGTCCGTTCATGCGATCCGTTCATGCGGTCCGTCGGCGCGCCGGCTCGGGGGGTCGGCTACGCAGAAGGTCCTGGTCAGGACGGCTCGGTGACGGTGCGTTCGTTCCTCAGGCCGGGCCGGCGTTCTCCTCGGCCAGGATCCGGCCCAGCGCCGCCTCCAGGTTGTCCTCGAAGTCGCCGAGCGTCCGTTCCTGACCGAGCGGAACCAGCTTGTCCGTACGGTCGAGGAAGGCGACGAGCGGTGGCGCGCTGGCCCGGAACAGGGCGCGGTCGCCGCCGACCTGGAGCCGGATGGAGACGTCCGAGAGCCGCTCGGGCTCGGTCGGGGCGATGTGCACATCGCCGTCCCCGCTCGGCCGGTTGATCCCGTCGAGCAGCAGTTCACGGCCGAAGGCCCAGGTCACGGGCGCGTCCCCGGGGAGGTGGAACGTCATCCGCACCGCGTAGGGGTCCCGGGTCTCGTACCGCAGTTCGACCGGGATCTTGAAGGAGAGCTCCTCGGAGACGAGGAAGCTCATCAGGACCTCGGCCTGAACCGACTCTCGCATCATGTACCCCGCAGTAGATGGAGCAGTTGTGTAAACACAGCTGCTGAAAGCTGTGACCGAAACGGCCAGGAATGATCCCCCGTGGCCCTCTTGACGTAATCGTGCTGTAAGCACTAGCAGATCACAAGGAGTGATTTTTCAGATACTGATAGAGAACGCGAGCGACCCGAAGAGCCTTCCCATCTCTGTGCGTAGCTGCTCGATCGCTGGGAGCAACCGTTCTTGCTGGTGAAGAGGGAGGGAAATGGCCATTGCGGCCGCCGTGGACCCCACCGTGAGGGGGATTGCGGCACAGACCGTGCCGAGCGCATATTCCTGCCGCTCCACCAGGGGCTCCATTCTCCCCAAACCGCCCAAACGATCCAAAAGTGCACTCCGGTTACTCACCGTGTACGGGGTGATGGATTCCACCGGGTGGCGGTCAAGGTGGTCTTGACGACTTTTCGGATCAAGTTGGCTCAAAATGCACTGCCCGATCGCGTGGGCGTGCGCCGTCTCGCGGAAATCGGCCCATTCCTCCACTGCGGGGGCGGAGGGGGTGTCGGCGACGGCGACGAGCTCGACCTCTCCCTCCCGGTAGACGGCGAAGTAGATCGGGACCCCGATCTCGTCCCGCCAGCGGGCGAGAGAGTTTTCGATCTTGATGCGACGATTCTGCACAGCTCCGCCGGCGGCCAGACCGATGGCGGCGTCCCCCAGGACGAACACACCCTTCTCGCGGAGCAGATAGCCCTCGTGCGTCAGGGTGCGGAGCAGGTGGTACGTGGTGGGCAGCGGGAGGCCGGTCTCGCGGGCGAGCTGTTTCGCCGGAGCGCCGTCCGGATGGGAGGCGACGGCCTCCAGGAGTCTCAGCGCGCGCTGCACCGAGCCGATCAGGGTAGGAGCGGTCGTCTGCGTAGCCGTGGCCAAAGGTCACCCCCAGGCGTGACGACGGATGCGTCGCACCCGCCCGCGGGGGCCGCCCCCGCGCCCGCCGGGCCTGGGAAACCGCTGGTCAGTAAGGAGGTCTACGCCTGTAGTCCCCATCGCGGCGGAGAGATTCCACTGTAGTGGCAGCCCTTGGGCCCCCACCCGTCCAGTCCGGCCCGTTCCCTCGCCCGGGCTAACGCTCTCCCTTGCCGCCATACCGATGAGTAGCTTGTGCTATCGGAGCCGGGCGGCCGGTCCCCCGTGGTCGGCCCTCGACGATCAGGCGTCGGCGGCCGGTTTCCCTGCCGGTCGGCCCCCGCCGGTCGACCCTCGGCGGTCGGACCCCGGCGGCCGGTGCGGTTCCGTGGCGCCGGGTCTCCTCTACCAGTCCTCGCGCGACCGGCCGGAGGAGCTGAACTTCCGTACGACGTAGATCAGTCCGGCGACGAGGGCCACGAAGAGCAGCACCTTGAAGAGGAGACCGATCACGAAGGTCAGGACGCTGGTGATCAGTCCGCCGAAGACGAGCAGGGCGAGGGCGGGTATGGCGACCCACTTCACCCACCAAGGCATTCCCGCGAGCATCTCCCGTGCGGCCATCGTCCTACCTCGCTTCCGAAGATCCGTCCCGCGCACTCCGCGCCGAACACTCCCCAGGCTAGGTGTCGGAAGGGGCCGTCGGAGGCCGCGGGGCCCCCGCTCTCCCCTGATCCGACCCCTAGGGGCCAGAGGTGTGCCGGCCCCGCGAACCCCGACCCGGGACCCGGGCCGAACCCCGACCCGCTCAGCCTTCCGGAGACTCAGCCCTCCGGGGGCGAGAAGACCACCATGACCCGCAGGTCCTCGCTGATGTGGTGGAACTTGTGCTCCACCCCGGCCGGCACGTAGACCACGCTGCCGCGCGCCACCTGGGTCGTCTCCGTCCCGACCGTGATCGCCGCCCGACCGCTCACCACGAAGTACACCTCGTCCTGGCGGTGCGGCTGCTGCGGGTCGAGCTCCCCGGCGTCGAGCGCGTACAGGCCGACCGACATGTTCCGCTCACGCAGGAACTGGAGGTACGCGCCCTTGTTCGCGGCACGCTCCGCCTCCAGTTCGTCCAGCCGGAATGCCTTCATCGCCCGTCGCCCCTGCCCTCGGCCCGATCACGTCTGCCACGATCAGACACATGATGAATTTCCTAGTCAAGACGCTCGCGAACGCGGGCGCCCTGGGAGTCGCCATCTGGCTCCTCCAGGACATCACCCTGACCGGTGAGAGCACCGGCAAGAAGGTCCTGACCCTCATTCTCGTCGCACTGGTCTTCGGTCTGGTGAACTTCCTGGTGAAGCCGGTCGTCCAGCTGTTCACGCTTCCCCTCTTCGTCCTGACGCTCGGCCTGTTCACCCTCGTGGTGAACGCCCTGATGCTGCTCCTCACCTCCTGGCTGGCCGACAAGCTCGACCTCAGCTTCCACGTGGAGGGCTTCTGGACCGCGGTCCTGGGCGCCCTGATCATCTCCGTCGTCTCCTGGGCACTGAACGTCGTGCTCCCCGACCAGGACTGAGTGGGCACCGTGACGCACCAGGAACACGCCTCCGGCCCCGACCGGAAGACCGCCGCGCTGGGCGACGGGACCCGCGCGGTGCGGGCCGGACTGCCCGAGCCGGTGAAGTACGAGCCGACCCTCCCGGGCCCAGTGTTCGCCGCACACTTTCACCTGCCGGGCGAGCCGACCGGCCCGTACACCTACGGCCGCGACGAGAACCCCACCTGGACCCATCTGGAGCGGGCGATCGGCGAGCTGGAGGCACCGGGGGAGGAAGGCGTCGAGACGCTGGTCTTCGCCTCCGGCATGGCCGCGATCTCCGCCGTCCTCCTCTCCCAGCTGAAGTCCGGCGACGCGGTGGTGCTCCCGACCGACGGCTACCAGGCACTGCCCCTGCTCCACGAGCAGCTGCGGACGTACGGCATCGAGGTCCGCACCGCGCCGACCGGGGGCGACGGACAGCTCGCCGTCCTCGAAGGGGCGCGGCTGCTGTGGATCGAGACCCCGTCCAACCCCGGGCTCGACGTCTGCGACATCCGCCTCCTGGTGCGCGAGGCGCACGCTGCGGGCGCACTCGTCGCCGTCGACAACACCCTCGCCACCCCGCTCGGCCAGCGGCCCCTGGAGCTGGGCGCGGACTTCTCCGTCGCCAGCGACACCAAGGGCATGACCGGCCACGGCGACGTGCTGCTCGGCCACGTGAGCTGCCGCGACCCCGAGCGGGCCGTCGAGGTGCGGCGCTGGCGCAAGATCGTCGGGGCCATCCCCGGCCCCATGGAGGCCTGGCTCGCCCACCGCTCGCTCGCCACGCTCCAGCTGCGGATCGACCGCCAGTGCTCGACCGCCCTGGAACTGGCACGGACGCTCGCCGGACGGGCCGACGTCACCGGGCTGCGCTACCCGGGACTGCCCGGCGACCCCTCGCACGCGGTGGCCGCCCGGCAGATGCGGCGCTTCGGACCGGTGGTCTCCTTCGAGCTGGCGGACCGGAAGCGGGCCGACCGGTTCCTGGAGGCGCTGCGGCTCGTGGACGACGCCACCAGCTTCGGCGGAGTGCGCTCCACGGCGGAGCGGCGCGGGCGCTGGGGCGGGGACGCGGTCGCGGAGGGCTTCATCCGCTTCTCCGTCGGCGCCGAGGATCCCGAGGACCTGATCGCCGATGTGCTGCGCGCCCTCGACGAGACCGGTTCCACCGGCTGAACAGCGGGTACAGGTCTTCCCACGTGGAGCAGGGCGCTCCGAGCCTCCCCCCTCGTGGCTCGGAACGCCCTCGGTTCCACGTGCGGAAACCGCCTGCACAAGGCTAATTGACTGTGTGTCAGTGTCCAATCACGGTAGCGACAGAGACCTATCGACTTATTTATAGTTGGACGGTCCTGAGGCGCTGTCAGCCGACCGCCTGAGTCGAACGGCCCCACGGCCGGGAGGGGGCGGACATGGATCTTGCCCTACTACGGACGTTCGTCACGGTGCACCGGGCCGGCTCCTTCACCCGGGCCGCGGCCCTCCTGGGCCTCTCCCAGCCCGCGGTCACCAGCCAGATCCGGACGCTCGAACGCCAGCTGGGGCGGCCCCTCTTCCTCAGACGGGCGCGCGGCGTCACCCCGACCACCATCGGCGACGAGCTGGCCCACCGCGCCGCCCCGCACCTGGACGCCCTCGTCGAGATCACCGAGACCGGACTCGACGAGGAGAGCGGCATCCGGACCCTCCACGTCGCCGGACCGCCGGAGTTCACCGCACTCCGCGCGCTGCCCGCCCTCACCCCGCTGGTCGGCCGGGGCCTCGCCGTGCGGACCTCCTTCCCCGTCACCACGGAGGAGGTCCTCGACGGACTCGCCGCCGGCCACCACGACCTCGCCATCACCACCGCCCGCCCGCGCGGCGGTCTGCTCGTCTCCACCCCGCTCTGCGACGAGGAGCACGTCCTGGTCGCGGCGCCGCGCTGGGCGGCCCGGCTCTCCCCCGAGGTGCTCCTGAGCAAGGGTGCCGTGGTCCTGGAACAGCTTCCGGTGGTCGAGGTGCACGAGTCGCTGCCGTTCGTGTCCCGCTACTGGGCGAGCGTCTTCGACACCGGGCCGGCCGCCGCCGCCACCGTGATCGCCCCCGACCTGCGGGCCGTGCGGGACTCCGCCGCCTCCGGGGCGGGGCTCGCCGTCCTGCCGCGCTACCTGTGCGAGGAGGCCCTGGAGCAGGGACGGCTCGTGGCGCTCCTCGATCCCCCGGTGCCCCCGCTGCGGACCTACTTCCTGGTCGTACGGACGGGAACGCTCGCGCTCGCGCACCTCGCCCTGGCGCACGAGACGCTGCTGCGCGCCGCCGGGGACTGGTGAGATCCCGCGGGGAACGTCGCGTTTCAGCCCCCTCCGAACGGGCCATTTTCTTCACATGAACGAACGGCCCGTGATCAAGCGCACCGCACGCGCCATCCTGCTCGACGGGAACGACCTCATCCTCATCAAGCGGACCAAGCCGGGGGTGGATCCCTACTGGCTCACGCCCGGCGGGGGCGTGGAGCCCACCGACTCCACCGTCGTCGAAGCCCTGCACCGCGAGGTGCTCGAAGAGCTGGGCGCCAAGGTCACCGACGTGGTGCCCTGTTTCGTCGACACCGTCGAGCACATCGTCGACGGCGGGATCTCGGGGGTGAAGGTCCAGCACTTCTTCGTGTGCCGGCTCGGGTCCATGGACACCTCCCTGCGGCACGGGCCCGAGATGGAGGAGCCCGACGGCGAGTACGAGATCGTCCGGGTGCCCTTCACCCGGATCGGCATCGCGGCCGTGCACCTCGTTCCGCTCTCCCTGCGCCACTACCTCGACGGCAACATCGAGGGAGTCCGCGCGATGCACGCCCCGGACCTGGGCTGACCGGACCCCGGCCGGGGCCGATCCGTTCCGGGACGGCCCGGGCCGGGCCGGGCTAGCCGGAGGTCGCGGGGGCCAACTCGGCGAGGAAGTCGTGGCGGATGCGCTCCGAGGGGACTCCCGCGCCCCGCAGCGCGTCCACCCCGCGCCGGACCATGCCCAGCGGGCCCGAGAGATAGGCATCGCGTTCCCCCCAGGGCCCGTAGCGGCAGACGGCGTCCGGGAGGCGCCCCTGCGCCTCGGTGACCGGGTGGACGGAGAGCCACGGGAAGGTCTTCTGGAGTCGCAGCATCGTGTCGATGTCATAGAGGTCGTGACCGCTGCGCGCCCCGTAGAAGACGTCGACCGGCCGCCGGTCCCCGTGCTCGGCGACGTCCTCGACCAGGGCCTTGATCGGCGCTATCCCCGTGCCGCCGCCTAGGCAGAGCAGCCCGGTGTCCGTGGAGTGGTCGACCGTCATGGAGCCGCCCGGCGGCCCGAGCCTCAGCACGTCCCCGGGGCGTGCCCGGTGGACCAGCGCATTGGACACCCAGCCGGCCGGGACGGCCTTGATGTGGAGGGAGAGCAGTCCGTCCGGCCGCGGCGCCGACGCGAAGGAGTAGTGGCGCCAGATCCGCGGCCACCACGGGGTCTCCAGCGTCGTGTACTGCCCGGCGAGGAAGGGATAGGGCCGGTCGGGTCGGAGCGTGACGACGGCGACGTCCGGGGTGCGCAGGTCGTGGGAGACCACCTCGGCGTGCCACCAGGCGGGGGCGGACCGCTCGTCCTCCGCCGCCGCGTCGATCATGATCTGGGAGATCGTCGTGTACGTGCGCACCCAGGCCGCCTGGGTCCGGTCGTCCCAGGTCCTCGTCGCGTACCGGGCGAGGGATCCGACGAGGGCCTCACCGACGGCCGGGTAGTGGGTGGAGCGGGTGCCGTACTTGCGGTGCCCCCTGCCGAGGTTCTCCAGGTACGCGGTGAGGACCGGGGCGTCGTCCAGGTGCTCGGCCGCCGTCAGAAGGGCTTTGAGGAGCCGGTCCCGCTGGGTGTCCATGGCGACGGGGAACATGTCGCGCAGCTCGGGGTTCCGCACGAAGAGCAGGGCGTAGAAGTACGAGGTCACCCGGTCGGCCACCGGTGCGATCTCCTCCAGGGTGCGGCGGACGAGAACCGCGTCGGCGGAGGGTCCTCGGGGTGTCGGGGGTTCCTGTCCGTGCACCGCCGAGGGTTCGTGCTCGTCCGCGTCCTTCACGTCCGTCGTGGGGGTCGGAGCATCCATCATGTGCCTCGCCTTGTCCGGCCGGGCTTCCGTAAACGCAGCATGAGGGGTCCGACCGCCTTCGGGGACGGAAAGTGGCGTTCCGGTCCATAGAGCCGGGTTTCTGGCTAAGCTCCACTGTTTTGGGCCACGCCTCTTCCTCCGGCCAGAACCGGGTTTCACGTGAAACATCGCCCGCGTGCCACGGGATGGGATGAAAACCCCGCTCCGACACCGTCCGAATCCGGTAAAGCGGTGGACGGAAGATCAACGCGTCGGACAGCCTGAAAGACATGCCGATTCCTCCCGCCCCCCTCGCACAGCTCCCCGTCCGGCGCCTCACCCACAAGGACCTCCTCGCCTGCGCCGATCTCTCCGAGAACCGGCAATGGCCCCGCGAAGAACACAAGTGGGGTTTCCTGCTCACCGCCGGCAACGGGTACGGAATCGACGACCCCGAGGGCAAGGGGCTGCTCGCCTGCTGCGTGGTCACCTCGTACGGTCCGGAGCTCGCCGCGATCGGCATGGTGCTCGTCGCCGAGCGGTACGCACGCCAAGGGGTGGGACGCCGGCTCATGCGGCACGTCCTGGAGGAGCTGGGGGACACCCCGACCACCTTGCACGCCACGGCGAACGGACAGCCCCTCTACGAACAGCTGGGCTTCACGCAGGCGAGCCGTGCGGAGATGGTGCGCGGACGCTTCACCTTCACCACGCCCGCCCCGGCCGTCCCGGTCCGCCCGGCGACGGCGGAGGACCTCCAGGCGATCCTCCGACTGGATCTGGAGGTCCTCGGTCTCGACCGCACCCCTCTGATCGCCCGGCTCCCCGCCTTCGCGGACCACCTCCGGGTCGCGGAGGAGGACGGCGAGGTCACGGGCTTCGCGGCGGCCTGGCCCAACATGGACACCCATGTCGTCGGGCCGCTGATCGCCCGGGACCCGGCCACGGCCAAGGCCCTGATCGCCTCCCTGGCCACCGCCACCGACCGACCCCTGCGCACGGACATCGACGTGCGCCACACGTCACTGCTGAGCTGGGCGAAGGAGAACGGCCTCGATCCGATCGCCACGAACGCGGTGATGGTCCGCTCGGTACCGGACCTCCCCGGCGACTGGCGCCGCCGCTTCGCCCCCCTGACGGTCGCGGCCGGATAGTCCGGACCGTTCCGGCGCGGAGGCCGGGAGCCGGGCGGCTCAACCCTGCCCGGCTCCGGGCAACCGGCTTCGGGCGACCGATTCCGGGAAGCAGGCGCCGGCTGCCCGGCTGCCCGGCTGCCCGGCTGCCCGGAAACAGATTTACTTGCAGACGCTCATTATTGCGCCTCATCCTTTACCCTGGTTCTGAGCCGCCCCGGCGCCGAGGAGAGACCGAGGAGAGAACATGACCGCGACGGACCCCGCACTCACCGCGCTCTCCCAGCGCTGGTGCGCCCTCTCCCTGCTGCACGGCAGGATCGAGTCCCACCTCGAACGTGCCCTGGAGTCCCGTCACGGCCTGAGCGTGCGGGAGTACTCGCTGCTCGACGTCCTCAGCCGCCAGCACAACGGCCCCGGCGGCCACCTCCAGATGAAGCAGGTCGCCGACGCGGTCGTGCTCAGCCAGAGCGCCACCACCCGACTCGTCACCCGCCTGGAGGACCGCGGTCTGCTCACCCGGTACCTCTGCGCCACCGACCGGCGCGGCATCTACACCGACGTGACCGAGGAGGGTCTGAAGCTCCTCGAAGAGGCCCGCCCCACCAACGACAGCGCCCTGCGCGAAGCTCTCGACGAGGCGGCCAAGAACCCCGAGCTGGCTCCTCTGGTCCAGGTCGTGGAGGGCGTGGGCGTCCCCGCCTGAGCCCCGGCCCGACTTCGGGCCGACCTCGGGCCGACCGCGACGCGGAGGCGGCCGGGCGTACCCTGCGTCCCATGAACGATCTTGAGATACGCCCGACCACCGCAGAGGACCTCCCGGCCGTCGTCGCGATGCTCGCTGACGACCCCCTGGGCGCCCAGCGCGAATCCCCCGACGACCTGGCCCCGTACCTCGCCGCCTTCGAGCGGCTGGCGAACGACCCGAACCAGCATCTCGTCGTGGCCGTCCGCGGGGGCAAGGTCGTCGGCACCCTCCAGCTGACGATCATCCCGGGACTCTCCCGCCGGGGAACCGTCCGTTCGATCATCGAAGCCGTACGCATTCACGCCGACGAGCGTGGCAGCGGCCTCGGGACGCAGCTCATCGAGTGGGCCGTCGAGGAGTCCGGCCGGCAGGGCTGCAGCCTCGTCCAGCTGACCTCCGACGCCACCCGCACCGATGCCCATCGCTTCTACAAGCGGCTCGGCTTCGAGGACTCCCACGTGGGCTTCAAGAAGACCCTCTGACCCTCCCGCCCTGGAGCGCCGTTTCACGTGAAACGCCCGGTTCCACGTGAAACAGCGATCCACCAGGGCTCAGAGGCCGCGCCACCCCGCCTCGTCCACGCCTCCCGGCACCGCGTCCCCCGGCTCGTACGGCTCGCGGGTGAAGACGAAGGAGCCGAGGTCGAGGTGGCTCACGCTCCCGTCGGGGCGCCGCACCACCCGGAGCGTCTCCCCCTCGTAGTAGCCGTTCAGCCCGACCCAGCCTCCGTCGGGCAGCGCCCGGAACCGGGCCTGCCGCCCGGCGCCCCGCAGGGGTTCGAGCACCACACCGCGCTCGGGACCGAGCCTCAGCCCGTAGACGTACGTGCCCCAGTACCAGGGGCCGGTCAGGGACAGCAGCTCCTCGTCGACCTCCGCCTCGGGAAGGGGGCGCCACGGCTCCGGGAGCCTCGGCTCCGCCTCCGCCACGATCCGTACGAGATCGGCGGCCACGGCGCCCACCAGCGGTCCCGAGGTGGCGTTGGAGAGGGCGATCCCCGCGAGGCCGTCCTCCACGCTCACCCACAGACAGGCGACGAAGCCCGGCAGGGAGCCGGTGTGACCGATCAGGGTCCGGCCGTCCCTGCGGAGGAGCTGGAGCCCGAGCCCGTAGCCGCCCTCCCATTCGCCCTCGCCGCCCGGGGAGGCCGGAGCACGCATCTCCGCCACGGAAGCGGCGCCGAGCACCCGCTCGTCCCCCTGCGCGAGGAACGCGGCGAACCGGGCGAGGTCGGCCGCCGTGGACCAGAGCTGGCCCGCCGGTGCCATCAGACCGAGGTCCTCGGACGGTTCGGGCAGCATCACATCGGCCCAGGGGTGCACCGCCCAGCCGCCGGCGTGCGGAGCCACCGGATCGGCCGTCGTGCGGTCCATCCCCAGCGGCTCCAGGATCTCGCGCCGCAGCGTCTCCTCCCAGGGCCGCCCACGGAGCTCCTCGACCAGACAACCGAGCAGCGTGTAGCCGGGGTTGGAGTAGTGGTGGCGCCGTCCCGGCGTCCGGAGGAAGGGCCGCTCCCCCAGGACGTCGGAGAGCTCCGGCCGCAGCGCGGCGGACGAGCGCTCCCACCATGCACCGGGGGTCTCGGCCGCGAGTCCCCCGCTGTGACTGAGGAGTTGAGCGATCGTCACCTCGCCGACGCCCGTCCCCTTGAGGTGCAGCTCCAGCGGATCGTCCAGCCGGAGGATCCCCTCGTCCCGCAGCCGCATCACCAGGACGGCGGTGAACACCTTGGTGATCGAGCCGATCCTGAACTGCGTGTCGGAGTCCGGCGCGTGACCGTCCACGCAGCTGCGCGAACCGCTCCACACCAGCGCCCCGTCACGGACCACCGCCCCCACGAGGGAGGGGGCCCGCCCCTCGGCCTGGGCCACCGCGACCCGGTGCAGCAGGGCCCGCTCGGTCCTGGGCAGCAAAGCTTCGAAAGATGTCGTCATGGCACCCATCCAACGCGATCCCACCCACCGAAAGCCCCACCCGGGCCACAGTCCCGCTGCTCGAACCGCTCCGGGGCTCAGACCGGGACGGCCAAAAACTCCCGCAGGAGTTCGACGTGCGAGGGGGACGGCCCGTACGAACACGCGGTTCCGCCGGCCGTTTCACACGGGCGCCGACTCCAGGGTCCGGGTGGCGGCGATGAGGCCGGTCAGCGAGGTGCGGGTCTCCGAGAGCGCGGAAATCCGGTCGTTCAGGTCCTGGAGGTGCTCCTGAAGGGTCTCCAACTTGCAGGCGGCGACCGTGCCGTCCTGGCGAACGCACGGCATCAGGTCCCGGATGACCCGGGTCGGCAGGCCGGCGTCCAGGAGCGAGCGGATGCGGCGGACCACGTCGGGGGCGTCGCCGTCGTAGCGGCGGTGGCCGCTGTCGAGGCGGTGGGACTCCAGGAGGCCCTGCTCCTCGTAGTACCGCAGCAGCCGAACGGACGTGTCCGTCGCGGCGGCGAGCTCACCGATCTTCATGCGGCGCCCCTTCTTCGCGTGGTGCTCCTCACACCCCCTTGAACCTCACATCCATGTGAGATCTTAGGGTCACGGCCATGACGAACACGGAACGCCCCCTCTCCCTCTACGGTTTCCTCCGCCCCCGGCCGGAGCGCGCGGACGAGGTCCGCCGCATCCTCTCCTCCTTCGTCGGACCCACCCGACAGGAACCCGGCAACCTGCAGTACCACCTCCACGAGCACGAGGACGGCCGCTTCTTCCTGTACGAGGTCTGGCGGTCCCAGGAGGACCTGGACCGCCACAACGCGACGCCCCCGCTGCGCGCCTTCCTGGAGAACCTGTCGACCTTCCTGGAGGAGGACCCGGAGGGCTACTTCGACACCATGCTCAGCCCCTACCCCGAAGCCGAACCGGCTTCCGCGTAAGGGGGAGGCCCGTCAGGTCTGGGCCATGTCCACGAAGCGGGAGTAGTGGCCCTGGAAGGCGACGGTGATCGTGGCCGTCGGGCCGTTTCGGTGCTTGCCGACGATGATGTCCGCCTCGCCCGCGCGCGGGGACTCCTTCTCGTAGGCGTCCTCGCGGTGCAGCAGGATCACCATGTCGGCGTCCTGCTCGATCGAGCCGGACTCGCGCAGGTCGGAGACCATCGGCTTCTTGTCGGTGCGCTGCTCGGGTCCACGGTTCAGCTGGGAGAGCGCGATCACCGGCAGTTCCAGCTCCTTGGCGAGGAGCTTGAGGTTTCGCGACATGTCGGAGACCTCCTGCTGACGGCTCTCCTGGCGCTTCGAACCACCCGACTGCATGAGCTGGAGGTAGTCGATGATGACGAGCTTGAGGCCGTTGCGCTGCTTGAGCCGCCGGCACTTCGCCCGGATCTCCATCATCGACAGGTTCGGCGAGTCGTCGATGTAGAGCGGGGCCTGGGAGACGTCCGGCATCCGGCGGGCCAGGCGCGTCCAGTCCTCGTCGGTCATCGTGCCGGAGCGCATGTGGTGGAGCGCGACCCGGGCCTCGGCCGAGAGCAGGCGCATCGCGATCTCGTTGCGGCCCATTTCGAGGGAGAAGATGACGCTGGGCAGGTTGTGCTTGATGGAGGCCGCGCGGGCGAAGTCCAGGGCGAGCGTCGACTTACCCATGGCGGGACGGGCCGCGATGATGATCATCTGACCGGGGTGCAGGCCGTTGGTCAGCGAGTCGAGGTCGGTGAAGCCGGTCGGCACACCCGTCATCTCGCCGCTGCGGGAGCCGATCGCCTCGATCTCGTCGAGCGCCCCCTCCATGATGTCGCCGAGCGGCAGGTAGTCCTCGGTGGTGCGCTGCTCGGTGACCGCGTAGATCTCGGCCTGGGCCGAGTTCACGATCTCGTCGACGTCCCCGTCGGCCGCGTACCCCATCTGCGTGATCTTGGTGCCCGCCTCGACGAGACGGCGCAGGACGGCGCGCTCGTGGACGATCTCGGCGTAGTACGAGGCGTTGGCCGCGGTCGGCACCGACTGGACCAGGGTGTGGAGGTAGGAGGCCCCGCCTACCCGGGTGATCTCGCCGCGCTTGGTGAGCTCGGCGCCGACCGTGATCGGGTCCGCCGGCTCGCCCTTGGCGTAGAGGTCGAGGATCGCCGCGTACACGGTCTCGTGCGCGGGCTTGTAGAAGTCGTTGCCCTTGATGATCTCCACGACGTCCGCGATGGCGTCCTTGGAGAGCAGCATGCCGCCGAGGACGGACTGCTCGGCGTCGAGGTCCTGCGGAGGAACGCGCTCGAACCCGGAGAGTCCGCCGTCCCAGGGGCCTTCGCCGCCCCGCTCGTGCTGGTCGTCGCGCCCGCGGCCGCGACCGCGTTCGCCTCGGGTACGGGTGGGCAGCCGGTCGCTCGGTCCGCTGTCGGCCCAGGGGTCGTCCAGGGCCTCGGGAACGCTCACCAAGCCACCTCCTCCGTCCGCTCCGCGGACCTAGCCGTGCCACTCTTTCACGCCACGGACCTGTTCAGAGGGTGGCTTCGCGACCGCTTCCAGGAGGTCGGGCGACGGACCAGGGTAGGCCTGTGGAGAGCTCCAGCCAATCCAGTTATCCACAGGCCCTGTGGGTGAACGCCCAGATGCTGTGGAGAACTTGCCGGATCCTGTGCACAGAGCGGGGGACAGCCTTGTGGACAAACTCATACCGCTCTCCACAACACCCGCATGACCTGCGCTTTTGCCATCCACCGGCTGTGGGGGAGAAAAAGTTTTCCTCCGGGGCCAAGATCAGAACAAACGGCCCACAAGTGAAGCTCCCCGCCCTCCACAGGTAAGGGTCGTACTCCTCTTGTATCTCTTACCTGTGGAAGATTAGATTGCTCGCATGAGCCAGGCTCCTCCGACCTCCAAGGCCGTCCGCCGTCAGCACGACCGCGAGATCGTCTCCCTCGCCCTGCCGGCCTTCGGCGCCCTCGTCGCCGAGCCGCTCTTCCTCATGGTCGACAGCGCCATCGTCGGCCACCTCGGCACGCCCCAGCTCGCGGGTCTCGCGATCGCCGCGGCGCTGCTCTCCACCGCCGTCAGCGTCTTCGTCTTCCTCGCCTACGCCACCACGGCGGCCGTCGCCCGGCGCGTCGGCGCGGGCGACCTGCCGGCCGCCCTCCGGCAGGGCATGGACGGCATCTGGCTCGCCCTCCTCCTCGGCGCCGCCGTCGTCGTCCTCACCCTGCCCACCGCGCCCTGGCTCGTCGGCGTCTTCGGCGCCTCCGACACCGCCGCTCCCCACGCCGTCACCTACCTCCGGATCTCCAGCCTCGGCATCCCCGCCATGCTGGTGGTCCTGGCCGCCACCGGCGTCCTGCGCGGCCTCCAGGACACCCGTACCCCGCTCTACGTGGCGATCGGCGGCTTCGCGGCCAACGGCGCGCTCAACCTCGGCCTGGTCTACGGGGCCGGGCTCGGCATCGCGGGCTCCGCCTGGGGCACGGTCATCGCCCAGTGCGGCATGGCCGCCGCGTACCTCACCGTGGTCGTGCGGGGCGCCCGCCGCCACGGCGCCTCCCTGCGCCCCGACGCGTCCGGCATCCGGGCGTCCGCCCGGGCCGGCGTCCCGCTCCTCGTCCGTACGCTCTCGCTCCGGGCCGTCCTGATGATCGCCACGGCCGTCGCGGCCCGGCTGGGGGACACGGAGGTCGCCGCGCATCAGATCATCCTGTCCCTGTGGAGCCTGATGGCCTTCGCCCTGGACGCGATCGCCATCGCGGGCCAGGCCATCATCGGCCGCTACCTCGGCGCGGACGACCCGGACGGCGCCCGGCAGGTCTGCCGCCGCATGGTCCAGTGGGGCGTGGTCTCCGGGGTGGTGCTCGGCGCGCTCCTGGTCGTCGCCCGCCCCCTGTTCTTTCCGCTCTTCACCGGTGACACTGCGGTCCAGGACACCCTGCTCCCGGCCCTGCTCGTGGTCGCGGTCTCGCAGCCGATCGCCGGGGTGGTCTTCGTCCTCGACGGTGTCCTGATGGGTGCGGGGGACGGCCCCTTCCTGGCCTGGGCCATGCTGCTGACCCTCGCCGTCTTCGCCCCGGTCGCCCTTCTGGTCCCGGTCCTCGGTGGCGGGCTCACCGCGGTGTGGTGGGCGATGACGCTGATGATGACGGTCCGGATGCTGACGCTGTGGTTCCGCTCCCGCTCGGGCCGCTGGATCGTCACGGGTGCCACTCGCTGACCACCCGGGCCGCTTGCCGACCAACCGGGCCACGGACTTCGGACCGCCGGCTTCGCGCTTCCGGCTTCGCGCCGCCGTTTCACGTGAAACGGCGGAAGGGCCGCACCCCGAGGGGTACGGCCCTTCCTTCCTGCACACGCATATGTACAAGCACTGCCATGTACAAGCACTGCCGGGGGCAGCGTTACGCGGCGACGACCTCGACGCCGAGCTTCGCGGCAACCTCGGGGTGCAGACGCACGGACACCTGGTGCGAGCCCAGGGTCTTGATCGGCGAACCGAGCTCGACGCGACGCTTGTCGACGTCCGGGCCACCCGCGGTCTTGATCGCCGAGGCGATGTCGGCCGGGGTCACGGAGCCGAAGAGACGGCCGGCGTCGCCGGAGCGAACGGCCAGGCGCACCTTCGTGCCCTCGAGCTGGGCCTTGATCTCGTTGGCCTGCTCGATGGTCGCGATCTCGTGGATCTTGCGGGCGCGGCGGATCTGCGCCACGTCCTTCTCGCCGCCCTTGGTCCAGCGGATCGCGAAACCGCGCGGGACCAGGTAGTTGCGAGCGTAGCCGTCCTTGACGTCGACGACGTCGCCAGCGGCACCGAGGCCGGAAACCTCGTGGGTCAGGATGATCTTCATTAGTCGGTCACCCTTTCCTTATCGCGCGGTGGACGTGTAGGGCAGCAGCGCCATCTCACGGCTGTTCTTGACGGCCGTGGCGACGTCACGCTGGTGCTGCGTGCAGTTGCCGGTCACGCGGCGGGCACGGATCTTGCCGCGGTCGGAAATGAACTTCCGCAGCATGTTCGTGTCCTTGTAGTCCACGTACGCGGTCTTGTCCTTGCAGAACGCGCAGACCTTCTTCTTAGGCTTGCGCACAGGCGGCTTCGCCATGGTGTTTCTCCTGTGTGATCAAGAAGTTTTGGGTACGAGCTGCTTCCAGGGCGTGCCCTAGAAGGGGGGCTCGTCCGAGTAGCCGCCGCCGGAGTTCCCACCCCAGCCGCCACCGCCGCCACCGGCCTGCTGGCCGCCGCCGGAGGGAGCGCCGGTCGCCCACGGGTCGTCGGCGGGAGCACCGCCGCCACCCTGCTGGCCACCGCCGGAGTTTCCACCCCAGCCGCCACCGCCGCCGCCCTGCTGGCCGCCACCGCCGCCGTATCCGCCCTGGCCGCCGCGACCGGTGGTCTTGGTGACCTTGGCCGTGGCGTTCTTGAGGCTGGGGCCGACTTCCTCGACGTCCAGCTCGTAGACCGTGCGCTTGACGCCCTCACGGTCCTCGTAGGACCGCTGCTTCAGCCGGCCCTGCACGATGACGCGCATGCCTCGCTGGAGCGACTCGGCGACGTTCTCCGCCGCCTGACGCCAGACCGAGCAGGTGAGGAAGAGGCTCTCGCCGTCCTTCCACTCGTTGGTCTGGCGGTCGAAGGTGCGGGGGGTGGACGCGATACGGAACTTCGCGACCGCCGCACCGGACGGGGTGAAGCGCAGCTCGGGGTCGTCGACAAGATTGCCGACGACCGTGATGACGGTCTCGCCTGCCATGGGGGAACCTCTCGGCGGGATTGCTTCTGGCTGCTGTGTTGCTACTCGAACCCGATGACCTCTGAGCTAGACGCTCAGTGGGTCTCGGGGCGGAGGACCTTGGTCCGGAGGACCGACTCGTTCAGGTTGAGCTGGCGGTCGAGCTCCTTGACGACCGCAGGCTCGGCCTGCAGGTCGATGACCGAGTAGATGCCCTCGGGCTTCTTCTTGATCTCGTAGGCGAGACGACGACGGCCCCAGGTGTCGACCTTCTCGACCTTTCCGTTGCCCTCACGGACGACGGAGAGGAAGTTCTCGATCAGCGGGGAGACAGCGCGCTCCTCGAGATCGGGGTCGAGGATGACCATCACCTCGTAGTGACGCATGTGGAACCCACCTCCTTTGGACTCAGCGGCCACGGTCGTTCCGTGGCAGGAGGGTCGTGATGCGTGAGCAACGGTATCCGCCGCCACTGACAGTCCCCCTCGCCGAACGCGTCGGACGAGGAACACCGCCGGGATCCCGGGAGGGACCTGGGCAGACACCGGTGCAGACCGTACAGCGTACCCGTACAACCGCTTCCGGTTGAAATTCCCTGGTGAAGGGACGCAATCTGTACACAACGGATGTGGGCGGCGCTAGGATGCGCCGCCTTCCGGCAAGCACGCCAGGAGGTGCCCCATGGCACAGGCAATGCGACGCGACCCCGGCCATTCCCTCTTCGCCACCGACGGCAAGCCCCACCCGCTCCAGGACACCCTGGTCGGCGTGACGCTGGTGCTCGGCGTCCTCGCCTTCGTCACCGCGCAGTTCCACAGCCTCCACCTGCTCAGCTCCTGGGCGGGGCTGATCGGGATCCTGACCGGCGGATACGGGCAGTTCATCTCCGTGACGACCCGCGAACGCTTCCTCTTGATCATCGGGCTGGGCGCGTCGGCGTTCGGCTTCTACCTCGGCATGGCCCACGGCGGCCTCTTCACCGGCGTCATCAACTGAGCCCGGGTCCCCCGACCGGCCCCTGGGCCGCCGAACGGGTCGAAAGGCCCGCAGGGCCGCACCGGAGCCGGTCCGGGCGGCCCAGCGGCACGTCAGGGCCCGTACAGACATACGGGGCGCTCCCCGGTCACAGTAGGCTTCGGCGCGAGAGCCGGAGCCCCTGACCGATGGGGACACACCTGCCGAGGAGCGCCCCGCATGAGCCTGACCCTGAGGACCATCAGCCGTGAGCAGCATCTGGCGTACATCCAGAGCCAGCCCGCGGCGAGCCACTGCCAGGTCCCGGCGTGGGCTGATGTGAAGACGGAGTGGCGCTCGGAGAACCTCGGCTGGTTCGACAAGAACGGCGAGCTCGTCGGCGCCGGCCTGGTGCTCTACCGCCAGCTCCCGAAGATCAAGCGCTACCTGGCCTACCTGCCCGAGGGCCCGGTCATCAACTGGTACGCGCCCAACCTCGACGACTGGCTGCAGCCGATGCTGGCGCACCTCAAGCAGCAGGGCGCCTTCTCGGTGAAGATGGGCCCGCCGGTCGTCATCCGCCGCTGGGACTCGGCCGCCATCAAGTCCGGCATCCAGAACCCGGACGTCAAGCGCCTCAAGGACGTCGAGGCCAGCCACATCGAGCCGCGCGCCTTCGAGGTCGCGGACCGGCTGCGGAAGATGGGCTGGCAGCAGGGCGAGGACGGCGGCGCCGGCTTCGGCGACGTGCAGCCCCGCTACGTCTTCCAGGTCCCGCTCGCGAACCGCTCGCTCGACGACGTCCTCAAGGGCTTCAACCAGCTCTGGCGCCGCAACATCAAGAAGGCCGAGAAGGCCGGCGTCGAGGTCGTCCAGGGCGGCTACGAGGACCTGGCCGAGTGGCAGCGGCTGTACGAGATCACGGCCGTCCGCGACCACTTCCGGCCGCGCCCGCTCTCGTACTTCCAGCGCATGTGGACCGTCCTCAACAGCGAGGACCCCAACCGCATGCGGCTGTACTTCGCCCGCCACAACGGGGTGAACCTCTCCGCCGCGACCATGCTCGTCGTCGGCGGGCACGTCTGGTACTCCTACGGCGCCTCCGACAACATCGGGCGCGAGGTCCGGCCCTCGAACGCGATGCAGTGGCGGATGCTGCGCGACGCCTACGCGATGGGCGCGACCGTCTACGACCTGCGGGGCATCTCGGACTCGCTCGACGAGACCGACCACCTCTTCGGCCTCATCCAGTTCAAGGTCGGCACGGGCGGCGAGGCCGTCGAGTACGTCGGCGAGTGGGACTTCCCGCTGAACAAGCTGCTGCACAAGGCGCTCGACATGTACATGTCCCGGCGCTGACCGACACGGGGCGGCGCGGCCCAGGACGTGCCGCCCCCGGTTCCGTACCCTCGTAGTCACCCTCGTAGTCATCCGACACCTCCGCGACACACCGCAGCCACCAGAAAGGTTCCGGGCCGGCCATGGCGCTCTCCCTGTACGTCGACACCGCTCGCTGGCGGGCGCACCAGAAGTCGGTCATCGACCAGTTCCCCGGTCTCATCCCCGTCTGCAAGGGCAACGGCTACGGCTTCGGGCACGAGCGGCTCGCGGACGAGGCGGCCCGGTTCGGCGCCGACATGCTCGCCGTGGGCACCACGTACGAGGCCGCGAGCATCAAGGACTGGTTCAGCGGCGACCTGCTGGTCCTCACCCCCTTCCGCCGGGGCGAGGAACCGGTTCCGCTGCCCGACCGGGTGGTGCGCTCCGTGTCCTCCGTGGACGGCGTCCACGCCCTGGTGGGCGCCCGGGTCGTGATCGAGTGCATGAGCTCGATGAAGCGGCACGGCGTGCGCGAGGAGGAGCTCCACCAGCTCCACGCCGCCATCGAGGACGTACGTCTCGAGGGCTTCGCCCTCCACCTCCCGCTGGACCGCCCGGACGGCACCGACGCCGTCGAGGAGGTCATCGCCTGGATGGACCGGCTGCGCAACGCCCGGCTGCCGCTGCACACCATGTTCGTGAGCCACCTGCGGGCCGAGGAGCAGGCCCGGCTCCAGCAGCAGTTCCCGCAGACACGTTTCCGCGCCCGCATCGGCACCCGGCTCTGGCTGGGCGACCACGAGGCCACGGAGTACCGGGGCGCGGTCCTCGACGTGACCCGGGTCTCCAAGGGCGACCGGTTCGGCTACCGCCAGCAGAAGGCCGCGTCGGACGGCTGGCTGGTCGTCGTCGCCGGCGGCACCTCGCACGGCGTGGGCCTGGAGGCGCCCAAGGCGATGCACGGCGTCATGCCGCGCGCCAAGGGCGTGGCGCGGGCCGGTCTCGCCACCGTCAACCGGAACCTGTCGCCGTTCGTGTGGGCGGGGAAGCAGCGCTGGTTCGCCGAGCCGCCGCACATGCAGGTGTCGATCCTGTTCGTGCCCGCCGACGCCCAGGAGCCCCGGGTCGGCGACGAGCTCGTGGCGCACCTGCGCCACACCACGACGCAGTTCGACCGGATCGTCGAGCGCTGATCACCCGGTCCGGGGCTCACGGAGCCCCGGACCGGTGACGGCCGTTCAGCCCCGGGAGCCCTGCTCCTCGGGAGCGCCCCACCGCACCCGCTGCGCCTCCTCGGAGGCGGGGGCGGCGTGCCGGGCCGGGTGCGCCGCGCCGCCCGCCACGAAGACGTCCTCCGCGCCGTCCAGGACGCCCCCCGAGGGGTCGTCCGAGCCGTCCTGCCGGACGGGGTCCTTCTCGGGCGCCAGGACGTCGCGCACGACCACCGCGCACAGGTACAGGGTGCCGAGCAGGTGCAGGACGATCGCGAACTGGTAGCCCTCGACCGGCAGGCCCTGCTTGTTGCCGCCCATCGTGAACGCCAGATACGTCCAGACGCCCAGGAAGTACATGACCTCGCACGCCTGCCAGATCAGGAAGTCGCGCCAGCGCGGCCGGGCGAGCACCGCCAGCGGGACCAGCCACAGCACGTACTGCGGCGAGTAGACCTTGTTGACGAGGACGAACGCGGCGACGGCCAGGAAGGCCAGCTGGACGAAGCGGGGCCTGCGGGGGGCCATGAACGCCAGGTAGGCGAGGGCGATCACGGCCATGCCCAGCAGCAGCAGCGCGTACAGGTTGGCCCGGTCGGGCGTGATCGTGGTGCCCGTGCGCTGGCTGACGAGCAGCCAGACCGAGCCGAAGTCGACGTTCCGCTGCCTGC
This sequence comes from Streptomyces sp. NPDC055632, assembly GCF_053618675.1. Classification (NCBI taxonomy): domain Bacteria; kingdom Bacillati; phylum Actinomycetota; class Actinomycetes; order Kitasatosporales; family Streptomycetaceae; genus Streptomyces; species Streptomyces sp. NPDC055632. The sequence goes on from NZ_JBSHHY010000002.1 coordinate 208,217, forward strand.
TGAAGAGGTAGAACTGCTTCCACCCCTCCGGCGCGAGCAGCATCACCGGCAGGTTCACGACCAGCCAGGCCCCCGCGAAACCGAGCACCGCGGCCCCGTACGCCCGCCACTTCCCGGCACGCCAGCAGAGCAGCAGCAGCGGGAGGAGCAGCAGGACCGGGTAGAGCTTGGCGGCCGTGGCCAGGCCCAGCAGGATCCCGAAGGCCAGTGGCCGGCTCCGCGCCCACATCAGGACGGCGGCGGCGGTCAGCGCGACGGCGAGCAGGTCCCAGTTGATCGTGGCCGTGAGCGCCAGCGAGGGCGCGAGGGCGACCAGGAGCCCGTCCCAGGGGCGCCGGCGGTGCGTCCGGGCCACGCAGACCGCGAGGACGGCCGCGCAGACCATCAGCAGACCGGCGTTGACCAGCCAGTACGTCTGCTCGCGTTCCGTCAGGTCGCCGCCGCCCGGTGTCATCCAGGCCGCGACCTCCATGAAGAGCCCGGTCAGGACGGGGTACTCCAGGAACGGTATGCCGCCGGGCAGCCGGTCGAAGTAGGGGACCAGACCCTCCGCGAAGCCCCGCCCGGAGAAGAGGTGCGGGATGTCCGAATAACAGGCGTGCGTGTACTGGGAGGTCGCCCCCCGGAACCAGGCCCAGTTGTAGCAGGGCAGCTTCTGCACCATGCCCAGGGCGAACATGCCGATGGCCACGAGGGCGACCACCCGCACCGGGGACAGCCGTCCGGTGCCGGGCAGCGCCCGCCGCCCGTAGGGACCGCCGATCAGTTCGCTGCCCGCTGCGGCCACCTCGTCCCGGTGGGTGGGGATGACCGTCTGCGAGCGCTCCCGCGGCGCGCTCGTCTTCTGGAGGCTCGGCATGGGGGACATCCTGCCGTACGTCTCCGGGAAAACGGCGGGGGCCGCCGCGGCCGGATCCGTACGGGAGGTACGGATCGGCCGCGACGGCCCCTGAGGAGTGCCCCGGGCGGAGCGGCGGGACTTTCCGCCCAGGCCCTGGGGCCTGTGCGGGGGATCAGCGTCGGACAGGCCTAGGGGGCCCAGGCCCCGCCTCCGGGCCTGTTACCGCCCGGCCTGCCGCCTCCGTCGTCCGTCGGTGTGTCGGTCGGGTCCGGCCCGTCGGTCCGCGTCGGCGTGCCCGTGGGCTGTCCGGTGTTGCCGCCCGGATCGCCCGGGTTGTAGCAGTCCGGGTTCCAGATGCTGCACGTCGACTTGTCCGGCTTCGGCGTCTTGGTCGCCGGGGGAGTCGTCGACGGGGTGGTCGGCGGGGTCGTCGACGGCGTCACGGTCTCGGTCGGCGTCGGGGTGGTCGTCGGCGACTCGGTCACCGTCGGCGTCGGCGTCGGGCTCGACGCGCCGCCGCCGAAGACGGGCTCGGCGCCCTCCAGGTTCCCCGGCTTGGGGAACTTGACCTTCTTGTCGCCCTTGACGGCCACGGTCATGTAGTCGCGCCAGATCTCCGAGGGGAACGACGAACCGTGGATCGTGTCACGGCCACCGGTGCCGTACATCTTCTCGAACTTGCGGTCCTTCTTCGTGTCGTCGTCGTCGTAGCGGTACATGTCGATCGCCGTGGCCAGCTGCGCGGTGTAGCCCACGAACCAGGCCGAACGGTTGTCGTCGGTCGTACCGGTCTTGCCGGCCACGTCACGGCCGGCGAGCCGCGCCTTCTTGCCGGTGCCCTCGTCGTCGTCCACGACGTCCCGCAGGACGTCGGTGACGTTGCTGGCTACGGCCGGGGAGAAGGCCTGGTCGGTGTCCGCCTTGTGCTCGTGGAGGGTCTTTCCGTCCTTCTTCACCTCCCGCACGGAATAGGGGTCGTTCTGCTTGCCCGCGTTCGCGAAGGTCGCGTAGGCGCCGGCCATGCGGATGGCGCTCGGGCTGGAGATGCCGAGGGAGAACGAGGGGACCTCGCCCTTGACGAGCGAGCTCTCCAGCAGACCGGCCTTCACGGCGGCTTCGCGGACCTTGTCGATGCCGACGTCCATGCCGAGCTGCACGTAGGGCGAGTTGGCGGACCGGATCATGGCCCTGCGCAGCGAGATGCTGCCGTAGTCCTCCTGACCGTCATTGGTCTGGCGCCACTCCTCGCCCTTCTCGTTGTGCCAGATCTCGCCGTTGTACTTCCGGACGACCAGCCCGTTCTTGCCGGAGTAACGGCTCTTGTCCGGGTCCACGATCGTGCGGGTGGAGGCGTCCTGGTCCGCGCCCAGCTCCTTGTCCCGCACGCCGTCCGTCATCGCGGAGGCGAGCACGAAGGGCTTGAACGTCGAGCCGACCATGGCGCCGGTGGCGTCGGCGTTGTTGCTGAAGTGCTTGGTGGCGTCGACACCGCCGTAGATCGCGACGATCTCGCCCGTCGCCGTGTCGACGGAGGCGCCGCCGAACTGGACGTGCGTGTCCTTGTCGGGGCGCTTCTTGGGATCGATGTTCTCGTCGTAGACCTTCTTGACCGACTTCTCGAGCGCGGCCACCTTGTTCTTGTCGAAGGTCGTGTAGATCTCGTAGCCGCCGCGCTCCAGCTCCGCCTCACCGAGGTCGAACTGGGTCTTGATGTTCGCCTTGGCGGTCCTGACGAGGTAGCCGATCTGACCGCCCAGGTTGGCGCTCTGGCCGGGCTTCTGGATCTTGGGGAACTCCGTGTACTTCGCCCGCTCCGCGGACGTGATGCGTCCGTCCCTCTCCATCTCGTCGAGGATCCACTTCCACCGCTTGGTGGCCCGCTCGGTGTTCTTCTCGGCGGTGGCGTTGGGGTCGATCTCGGGGTAGCCGGCCGGGTCGTAGTACGTCGCGCCCTTCAGCACCGAGGCCAGCAGGGCCGCCTGGCTCGGGTCGAGCTTGGCGGCGTCCGTGTTGAAGTAGGCACGGGAGGCCGCCTGGATGCCGTAGGCACCGCGCCCGTAGTACGCGGTGTTCAGGTAGCCGGCCATGACCTTCTCCTTGTCGACCTCGTTGCCGACCTTCAGGGCGATGAAGAATTCCTTCGCCTTGCGGGTGAGGGTCTGCGACTGGTCGTCGAGGAGGTTGTTCTTCACGTACTGCTGGGTGATCGTCGAACCGCCCTGGGTCTGGCCGCCCTTGGCCATGTTCCAGATGGCGCGTCCCATGCCCTTCGGGTCGATGCCCGAGTCGTCCCAGAAGGTCTTGTTCTCCGCCGAGACCACGGCGTTCTGCATGTTCTTCGAGATGCCCGGAAGCTGGACGATCTGGCGGTTGGCGCCGTCGCCCGTCGCGACCATGACGGAGCCGTCGGCCCAGTGGTAGATGTTGTTCTGCGACTTGGCGGTGTCGGCCTCGTTGGGGATGTCCACCTGCGTGTACGCGAAGGCAGCCGCGCCCATCAGGCTCACCGCGAAGAACAGGAACGTGCCCGCCACGAGCCGCCACGAGGGCAGCCAGCGCCGCCAGCCGTACTTGTTGTGGCGCGGATAGTCGATGATCCGCTTCTTGCCGGGTCCGCGTCCCTCCGGACCGTCTCCCGGGCCGCGCCCCCCGCCGCCACCGCGCCGGCCGCCACCGGACCCGCCGGGGCCGCCGGGACCGGAGCCGGCTCCCTTCCTGCGGCTGCCGCGCTGGGCGGCACGACGGGCCTCCGCGCGTCCGCCGTAGGGACGCTGTTCTCCGCCTTGGGCGGAGGGCGGTCCGTAGGAAGCCGAAGGGGCCCCCGTACCGGCGTCTCGGACCGGGGCCGACCTGCGGCCCGCCGGCTGCTGGGCAGCGCGCCGTGCCGCCGCGCGTCCACCCGTCGGTGGCTGCTGCTGCGGCGCTTTGCGACGATGCTCGCTCATCGAACGACTACTCCTCGGGCAGGCGAGTACGCCTGGAAGCGGCAGTTGAGTTCCGGTCCCCCCGAAATGCGCACGGCCAGGACCCATCGGAGGTCCCCCCGTACCGCAGCCGGTCACCCGCAGCACTGACGCCCCACGGCGTCGCTCGGTTCCCGGTGGTCTGCATCCGCACAGACTACGCACGGCCAAAAACCACCTAGAGCCGGACTTCACCCCAAATCAGGCAAGTCACCTGCTGTGAATTGAGGATGTGACGCCGGTCACGACGGGTCCACTTGTCGCCACAGAGTGACCGTTCTATCGTGCTGATGTATCGAGTCGATACATCAGTGCGGCATAAGGACACCGGCAGAAGGAGGAGGCGACGGATGAGTAGACGCTCCGGCATCCTCGAATTCGCCGTCCTCGGCCTGCTGCGCGAGGCTCCGATGCACGGATACGAGCTGCGGAAGCGGCTCAACACCTCGCTGGGCGTCTTCCGGGCCTTCAGCTACGGAACGCTGTACCCCTGCCTCAAGACGCTGGTCGCAAACGGCTGGTTGATCGAGGAACCGGGCAGCGCTCCCGAGGACACCCTCGCCGCGTCGCTCGCGGGACGCCGGACCAAGATCGTCTACCGGCTGACCCCGGAAGGTAAGGACCACTTCGAGGAGCTCCTCTCCCACACCGGGCCGGACTCCTGGGAGGACGAGCACTTCGCCGCCCGCTTCGCCTTCTTCGGGCAGACCGAGCGCGAGGTGCGGATGCGCGTCCTCGAAGGCCGCCGCAGCCGACTGGAGGAGCGCCTGGAGAAGATGCGCGCCTCCCTGGCCCGGACGAGCGAGCGCCTCGACGACTACACGCTTGAGCTGCAGCGCCACGGCATGGAGTCCGTGGAGCGCGAAGTGCGCTGGCTGAACGAGCTCATCGAGAGCGAGCGGGCGGGGCGGGATCGACGATCCGGTCCCGGGACCGCCGCTCTGCACGACAACGATTCTGGAGAAACGGGCGGCCTGCCCCGGCACGGGGGCAGTACCCGGCCGGATCCGTCCGACGACACCACCACGTGAATCCCGCGCACAGCAGGGCTTCACACGATCACACAGGGAGCAACCGGAATGGGTTCGGTTCGCGTAGCCATCGTCGGCGTGGGCAACTGCGCCGCCTCGCTGGTCCAGGGCGTCGAGTACTACAAGGACGCCGACCCGGCGACCAAGGTCCCCGGCCTCATGCACGTCCAGTTCGGCGAGTACCACGTCGGTGACGTCGAGTTCGTCGCCGCCTTCGACGTCGACGCGAAGAAGGTCGGCCTCGACCTCTCCGACGCCATCGGCGCCAGCGAGAACAACACCATCAAGATCTGCGACGTCCCGAGCAAGGGCATCACGGTCCAGCGCGGCCACACCCTCGACGGTCTCGGCAAGTACTACCGCCAGACCATCGAGGAGTCCGCCGAGGAGCCGGTGGACGTCGTCCAGATCCTCAAGGACCGCCAGGTCGACGTTCTCGTCTGCTACCTGCCCGTGGGCTCCGAGGAGGCCGCGAAGTTCTACGCGCAGGCCGCCATCGACGCCAAGGTCGCCTTCGTCAACGCCCTCCCGGTCTTCATCGCCGGCACCAAGGAGTGGGCGGACAAGTTCACCGAGGCGGGCGTCCCGATCGTCGGCGACGACATCAAGTCGCAGGTCGGCGCGACCATCACGCACCGCGTGATGGCGAAGCTGTTCGAGGACCGCGGTGTCCGTCTCGAGCGCACCATGCAGCTCAACGTCGGCGGCAACATGGACTTCAAGAACATGCTGGAGCGCGAGCGCCTGGAGTCCAAGAAGATCTCCAAGACGCAGGCCGTCACCTCGCAGATCCCGGACCGCGAGCTGGGCGAGAAGAACGTCCACATCGGCCCGTCGGACTACGTGGCCTGGCTGGACGACCGCAAGTGGGCGTACGTGCGCCTCGAGGGCCGCGCCTTCGGTGACGTTCCGCTGAACCTGGAGTACAAGCTCGAGGTGTGGGACTCCCCGAACTCGGCCGGTGTCATCATCGACGCCCTGCGCGCCGCGAAGATCGCCAAGGACCGGGGCATCGGTGGCCCCATCCTCTCGGCGTCCTCGTACTTCATGAAGTCCCCGCCGGTGCAGTACTTCGACGACGAGGCCCTCGCCAACGTCGAGAAGTTCATCAAGGGCGAGGTCGAGCGCTGATCACGCCGCACGCCTGACGATCGAGGGCCCCGGGCACTGCCCGGGGCCCTCCTCGTGTGTGAGTCTTGCTGCCATGTCCGTCGTACGTGATCTGCGCGTACTCCTGCGCCTGACGAACTTCCGGCGCCTGCTCGCCGTCCGGCTGCTCTCCCAGTGCGCCGACGGCGTCTACCAGGTGGCGCTGGCCACGTACGTCGTCTTCTCCCCCGAGAAACAGACCTCCCCCACGGCGATCGCCTCCGCCATGGCGGTGCTCCTGCTCCCGTACTCGCTCGTGGGGCCCTTCGCCGGTGTGCTCCTCGACCGCTGGCAACGCCGCCAGGTCTTCCTGTACGGGAACCTCCTGCGCGCCCTGCTCGCGTGCGGGACCGCGCTGCTCGTCCTCGCCTCCGTGCCCGACTGGCTCTTCTACGCCTCCGCGCTCTCCGTCACGGCCGTCAACCGCTTCGTCCTCGCGGGGCTCTCGGCCTCGCTCCCGCGCGTCGTCGACGACGAACGGCTGGTCGTGGCGAACTCGCTCTCCCCCACCGCCGGCACGCTCGCCGCGACCGTCGGAGGCGGCCTCGCCTTCGGCGTCCGCCTGCTCGCCGACGGCTCCGACGCCGCCGTGGTGGCCTTCGGCGCCGTCCTCTACCTCTGCGCGGCCCTCGCCTCCCTGCGGATGTCCCGGGAGCTCCTCGGGCCCGATCCGGACCTCGTGTCCCAGCGCCTCACCACGGCCCTGCGGTCGACGGCCCGCGGCCTGGCCGAGGGGCTGCGCCATCTCGCAGAACGGCGGCCCGCCCTCCGGGCGCTCACCGCGGTCGGCCTCATGCGGTTCTGCTACGGCGCCCTGCTCGTCACCGTGCTCATGCTCTGCCGCTACACCTGGAGCTCCACCGAGTCCGAGGGACTCGGCCTCCTCGGACTGGCCGTCGCCCTGTCGGGAGCGGGCTTCTTCGCCGCCGCGATCCTCTCCCCGTGGGCGGTCCGGCGGTTCGGACCCTTCGGCTGGATGACCGTGTGCACGGCGATGGCGGCCGTGCTCGAACCGGCACTCGGCCTGACCTTCGCCCCCGTGCCCTTCCTCGTCGCCGCCTTCCTGCTCGGACTCGTCACCCAGGGAGCCAAGATCGCCACGGACACGGTGGTGCAGACGTCCGTGGACGACGCCTACCGGGGCCGGGTCTTCTCGCTCTACGACGTACTCTTCAACGTCGCCTTCGTCGGCGCGGCGGGGGTCGCGGCCCTGATGCTGCCGTCCGACGGGCGTTCCGCCCCGCTGATCGTCCTGGTGGCCGTGATCTACGGATCGATCGCCGTGGCCCTGCACGGAGCACGCAAAGAGGGGTGATGTTTCACGTGAAACGCCACCCCTCGTCACGCTCCCGACGGGTGGGCCGGTGTTTCACGTGAAACACCGGCCCACCCGTCGGGATCCGTTCAACCCTGCGTCGCCCACCACTCCTTGAGCGCGGCGACGGCCCGGTCGTGTTCCATGGGGCCGTTCTCCAGCCGGAGCTCAAGGAGGAACTTGTACGCCTGCCCGATGGCCGGGCCGGGGCCGATGCCCAGGATCTCCTGGATCTGGTTGCCGTCGAGGTCGGGACGGATGGCGTCCAGCTCCTCCTGCTCCTGAAGCTGGGCGATGCGCTCCTCCAGGCCGTCGTAGGCGCGGGAGAGCGCTGCGGCCTTGCGCTTGTTGCGCGTGGTGCAGTCCGAGCGGGTCAGCTTGTGCAGGCGCGAGAGCAGCGGACCGGCGTCCCGCACATAGCGGCGCACGGCCGAGTCGGTCCACTCTCCGGTCCCGTAACCGTGGAAGCGGAGGTGCAGCTCCACGAGGCGCGAGACGTCCTTGATCATCTCGTTGGAGTACTTGAGCGCGGTCATGCGCTTCTTGGTCATCTTCGCGCCCACGACTTCGTGGTGGTGGAAGGAGACCCGCCCGTCCTTCTCGAAGCGACGGGTGCGCGGCTTGCCGATGTCGTGCAGCAGGGCCGCGATGCGCAGCACCAGGTCGGGGCCGTCCTCCTCCAGGTCGATCGCCTGGTCGAGCACGGTCAGCGAGTGCTCGTAGACGTCCTTGTGCCGGTGGTGCTCATCGCTCTCCAGCCGCAGCGACGGCAGCTCGGGCAGCACGTGCTCGGCGAGACCGGTGTCCACGAGAAGGCCGAGGCCCTTCCGCGGGTGCGCCGAGAGGAGGAGCTTGTTGAGCTCCTCGCGGATGCGCTCGGCGGAGACGATCTCGAGCCGGCCGGACATCTCCTTCATGGCCGTGACGACCTCGGGGGCGACCTCGAAGTCCAGCTGCGCGGCGAACCGCGCGGCCCGCATCATGCGCAGCGGGTCGTCGGAGAAGGACTCCTCCGGCGTGCCCGGCGTACGCAGCACCCGGGCGGCCAGGTCCTCAAGGCCGCCGTACGGGTCGATGAACTCCTTCGCGGGGAGCGCCACGGCCATGGCGTTGACGGTGAAGTCACGCCGGACGAGGTCCTCCTCGATCGAGTCGCCGTAGGAGACCTCGGGCTTGCGCGAGGTCCGGTCGTACGCCTCCGAGCGGTACGTGGTGACCTCGATCTGGAAGCGCTGAACGGTGTCCCCGACGCGGGCGTCCTTCTGGCAGCCGACCGTCCCGAAGGCGATGCCGACCTCCCACACGGCGTCGGCCCACGGGCGGACGATCTTCAGTACGTCCTCGGGGCGCGCGTCGGTGGTGAAGTCCAGGTCGTTGCCGAGCCGGCCGAGCAGGGCGTCCCGTACCGAGCCACCGACCAGCGCGAGGCTGAACCCGGCCTCCTCGAAGCGGCGGGCGAGGTCGTCGGCGGCGGGGGACACGCGCAGTAGTTCACTGACCGCGCGGCGTTGCACCTGGCTCAGTGCAGTCGGGGTGTCTTCGTTGGCGTTCGGCACAACAGAAAAGGGTACGTGCCCCGGCTCACCCCGACGTCCTCGTTTTCCGGGAGCGGGGCCGCCCCACTTCCCGGGTGCGGGACACCGGTCCGCGTGCGCCGGCGGCCGGTCGAAGATCGCCTGGAGCAGTCCCCGGCACTTGCTCCCAGCATGCCTCGTTACCATGCCTGGACACAGCAACCGGGAACCCCCGACACCACAGACAACGACGAGGACGGGCGAACGCGTGGCCGAGGCGGCAGACATCAAGGGGACCGCTCCCTCACCTGCCCGCCGATGGCTGCGGCGCACACTCACCGTCACCGTAGGAGCACCCCTTCTCGCCGGACTGCTCCAGGCTCCGGTCTCCGCCTCCCCCGCGGCAGTCGCCCCCTCCGCAGTCACAGCTTCCTCCGCAGTCACCGCTCCTTCGGCGATCACCGCCGAGGACGCCAACGGATCGAAGACCGTCGACGTGTCGATCGACACCCTGACGCCGAACACCCCCGTCGAGGGCGACACCGTCACCCTCAAGGGCACGGTCACCAACCGGGGCAAGAAGCCCGTCACCGACGCGTCCGTCGAACTGCGCGTCGGGCCCCTGATGACCAGCCGGAGCGAGATCGAGCAGGTGACGGGGCGCACGGGCTACCGGGACGACAGTGATCCCGCTCCCGTGCCGGACGCCCCCACCGCCAAGATCCCCAAGCTGGGCGCCGGTCTCAGTGCGGAGTTCTCCCTCTCCGTCCCGGTCGCCGACCTCGGACTCGACGGGGCGGGCGTCTACCAGCTCGGCGTCTCCCTCACCGGGCAGACCCCGGACCGCTCCTACCCCCGGGTGCTCGGCATCGAGCGGACCTTCCTGCCGTACCAGCCCGAGCCCACCGAGAAGAAGACCCAGATCACCTACCTCTGGCCGCTGATCGCCTCGGCCCACGTCTCGGCGGAGACGGCCACGGACGACCAGCAGACCCCGGTCTTCGAGGACGACGCCCTGGTAACCGAGCTGCGCCCGGGCGGGCGCCTCGACCAGATGGTGGCGCTGGGCAAGGACCTGCCGGTCACCTGGGTGATCGATCCCGATCTGCTGGCCACCGTCGACGCCATGGCGAACGGCTACCGCATCAAGGACGGCTCCCTGCACGTCCCCGGCACCCACAAGGAACTCGCCGGGCGGTGGCTGGACGCGCTGGAGAAGGCGGTGCAGGGGCACAAGGTCGTCGCCCTCCCCTTCGCCGACCCCGACCTCGCCTCCCTGGCCCACCGCGGCAAGGACGTCCCCGGCTCCCTGGGGCACCTCCAGTCGGCCACCGCCCTCGCCGGGATGACGGTCGAGACCGTCCTCCACGTGCAGCCCTCCACCGACTTCGCCTGGCCCGTCGAAGGGGCCGTCGACCCCGCCATCGTGGCGGTCGCGACCTCGGCCGGCGCCGACAAGGTGATCGCCCGCAGCGACAGCGTCCGCGACGAGCTCCCCTACACGCCCACGGCGGCCCGCCCCCTGGGCGACGGCAGCACCACGGCCGTGGTGAGCGACGCGCTCCTGTCCACCGCCTTCGAGGGCGACATGGTCCGCGCGGAGAACTCCACGCTCGCCGTCCAGGAGTTCCTCTCCCAGTCGCTCGCGATCACCCTGGAGCAGCCGGAGAAGCAGCGGAACGTCGTGGTCGCCCCCCAGCGGGTGCCGACCGTCGCCCAGGCGCAGACCATGGCGACCGCCCTGCGCGGCCTCTCCGGCCGGCGCTGGAGCCAGCCGAGCGACCTCGTCGCGGCGGCGACGGCCAAGCCCGATCCGGACGCCTCCACCGCGGTGCCCGCCGCCTCGCGGTACCCGAAGAAGCTGCGCGACCGTGAGCTGCCGGTCGAGGCCTTCCGTGACATGAAGACCACCCGGGACGAGCTGAACGACTTCAAGGTCGTCCTGACGTTCCCGGACCGCGTCGTGACCCCGTTCGGCAACGCGGTCAACCGCGAGATGTCGACGTCCTGGCGTGACCGGACCAGGGAGGCCGCGATCTACCGGGGCAACGTCCAGGGCTATCTGCAGCGGCTCACCAAGAGCATCCAGCTGGTCGACAAGTCGGACCTCACGCTCTCCGGCCGCAGCGCGACGATCCCCGTCACCGTCCAGAACAAGCTGCTGCAGGGCGTGGACCACCTGGTCCTCCGCCTCACCTCCAACAACAGGAACCGGCTGAAGATCAACGGCGAACGGATCGCCGAACTGCCCGTGAAGGTCGGCGCCGGACACAGCCAGTCGGTGAAGTTCGACGCCACGGCCGCCGTGAACGGCCAGGTGCCGGTGACGGCCCAGCTCTACACCGAGGACGGCACCCCGTACGGGAAGCCGATGTCGTTCACCGTGAAGGTCTCCGAGATCACCCCCACGGTGATGCTGGTGATCGCCGGAGGCGTCCTCCTCCTCGTCCTCGCCGGTGTGCGGATGTACACCCAGCGCAAGCGACTGGCGGCCCAGGCCGCGGAAGCCGAAGAGGCCGAGGCGACCGAAGAGACCGACGAGGCCGGGGAGTCGGAAGAGGCCGGGGCGGACGGGCCGGTCGCGGAGCCGGGGGAGCACGGCGCGGACGGACCCGAGCAGCCGAGTGACCCGACACCGGACACCGGGCCCGAAAGCGGCGACCCGTCGGCCACGGGTGAGAAAGTGGACCGTTGAGCGATGTCGTGGCCGGTCGGCCGGGGACGATGAGGTGGGGTAACCATGAACGCGCCGTACGACGGTGACCGCGGCCAGGGCGCGGGCGGCACCGCGCCGTCCGGTGGGACGCCCGCGGCACCCTCCGGTCCCGGCCACCCGCCGGCCCCTCAGCAGGGTGCCCCGGCACAGCACTCGCCCGGGCAGAACCCGTACGCGCAGGACCCCTACGCCCAGGATCCGTACGCCCAGGGCGCCTACCCCCAGGACCCCTACGTCCAGGACGCCTACGCCCACGATCCGTACCGGGCGCAGGACCTCTCCGCGCAGGACCCGGTGACCGAGGCGCTCTACGACCGTGCCGCGCACCCGCCGCCGCCCCCCGGCACCTACCAGGACCCCCAGGCGCTCTACCAGCAGCCGGCCGTGCCCCCGCACGCCCCCGATCCCCGGGTGTGGGCGCAGACCCCGGCGCCGGAGCCCGACGGCCCCTCGCGCCACCTTCCGTACGGCGACGACGCGCGCACGGTCCAGTTCACCGGCGTCGACGACCTGGTGACCCGGGCGAGCGAGGAGGCGCCCGAGCCGGACGCCTTCGCGCACCTCTACCGGGACCAGCAGGCGCCCGGCCAGGTGCCGCCGCCCACCCCGGAGCCGGACCCACTGCCCGCGCCCGCCCCCAAGAAGACCGGCCGTGCCTCCGGGCTGCTCAAGTCGAGCGCGGTGATGGCGGCCGGCACCCTGGTCTCCCGCCTCACCGGCTTCGTCCGCAGCCTGGTGATCACCGGCGCGCTCGGCGCCGCCCTGCTCGGCGACACCTTCACCATCGCCTACACCCTGCCGACGATGATCTACATCCTCACCGTCGGCGGCGGCCTCAACTCGGTCTTCGTCCCGCAGCTCGTCCGCTCGATGAAGAACGACGAGGACGGCGGCGAGGCCTTCGCCAACCGTCTGCTCACCCTGGTCATGGTGGCGCTCGCCGCGATCGTCGCCCTGGCCGTCTTCGCCGCGCCGCTGCTGATCCGGCTCATGTCGAACACCATCGCCGACGACGCGGCGGCCAACAGCGTGGCCGTCACCTTCGCCCGCTACTGCCTGCCCACGATCTTCTTCATGGGCGTGCACGTGGTGATGGGGCAGATCCTCAACGCCCGCGGCAAGTTCGGCGCGATGATGTGGACCCCGGTCCTCAACAACATCGTCATGATCGTCACCTTCGGCCTGTTCATCTGGGTCTACGGCACCTCCGCCGAGTCCCAGATGGGCGTGCAGACCATTCCGGACGAGGGCATCCGCCTGCTCGGCATCGGCACCCTGCTCGGCCTCGTCGTCCAGGCCCTGGCGATGATCCCGTACCTGCGCGAGACGGGCTTCCGCTTCCGGCCCCGCTTCGACTGGAAGGGCCACGGGCTCGGCAAGACCGTCAAGCTCGCCAAGTGGACCGTGCTCTTCGTCCTCGCCAACCAGGCGGGCGTCCTGGTCGTCACCCAGCTCGCCACCGCCGCGGGCGAGGAGTCCGGGAAGAACGGCGCGGGCTTCCTCGCCTACTCCAACGCCCAGCTGATCTGGGGCATGCCGCAGGCCATCATCACCGTCTCCGTGATGGCAGCGCTGCTGCCGCGCATCTCCCGCGCCGCCCACGACGACGACCCGGGCGCCGTCCGCGACGACATCTCGCAGGGCCTGCGGAACTCGGCCGTCGCGATCGTCCCGGTCTCCTTCGCGTTCCTGGCTCTCGGCGTCCCCATGTGCACCCTGCTCTACGCCTCCAGCGGCATCGAGGCCGCCCAGGGCATGGGCTTCATCCTGATGGCCTTCGGCCTCGGCCTGATCCCCTACTCCGTCCAGTACGTCGTGCTCCGCGGCTTCTACGCCTACGAGGACACCCGGACGCCCTTCTACAACACGGTCATCGTCGCCGCCGTCAACGCGGCCGCCTCGGCGGTCTGCTACGTCGTCCTGCCCGCCCAGTGGGCCGTCGTCGGCATGGCCGCCTCGTACGGCCTCGCCTACGCGGTCGGCGTCGGCGTCGCCTGGCGCCGCCTCCGCAACCGGCTGGGCGGCGACCTGGACGGCACCCACGTGCTGCGGACCTACGCCCGGCTCTGCATGGCCTCCGTGCCCGCCGCTATCGTCGCCGGTGCCGTCGGGTTCGGTCTCCTGAAGCTCCTGGGCGAGGGCGCGCTCGGCTCGCTCGTCGCCCTGGTCGCCGGCGGGGCCGTGCTCCTCGGAGTCTTCTTCGTCGCGGCCAAGCGCATGCGGATCACGGAACTGAACACCCTGGTCGGCATGGTCCGCGGCCGCCTGGGACGCTGAACCGGAGGTCCCGCACAACCATCGACGGGGACCGCGTGTCGTGCATAGCGTCCGACTGTGGGCACAATTGGCTTGGCTGTTGGATGTGGCGCAACGGATGGGGAGGCAGGAACGACGGTGGCGGAACGTAGCACGGCTGCCGTCGACGTGGCCGACAACAGCGGTGACGACCCGCTGGCCGCCAAGGCGGACAAGGCCGCGACCGACGGGGTGGCGGAAGAACAGAAAACGGCGGGGAAGACCGCCGAGGCCACGGACGACAAGGCGGTCGAACGACAGAGCGGTGAACAGCCCTCCCTCCCGGCTCCGGAACTGCACAGCGGCCACAAACTGGCCAGGCGCTACCGGCTGGAGGAGTGCGTCACTCGTCTGGACGGCTTCAGCAGCTGGCGGGCCGTCGACGAGAAGCTCCGGCGCGCCGTCGGAGTCCATCTGCTGCCCGCCGACCACCCCCGGGCACGTTCGGTCCTGGCCGCGGCCCGCTCCGCCGCCCTCCTGGGCGACCCCCGGTTCGTCCAGGTCCTCGACGCCGTCGAGGAGAACGACCTCGTGTACGTCGTGCACGAGTGGCTGCCCGACTCCGTCGAGCTGACCGCGCTGCTCGCGGCCGGCCCGCTGGAGGCCCACGACGCCTACCAGCTCGTCAGCCAGGTCTCCCAGGCCATGGCCGCCGCCCACCGGGAAGGCCTCTCCCACCTCCGGCTCACCCCGAGCGCGGTCCTGCGCAGCTCCACCGGCCAGTACCGGATCCGCGGGCTCGCCGTGAACGCCGCCCTGCGCGGCATCACGGCCGAACGTCCGCAGCGCACCGACACCGAGGCCATCGGCGCCCTGCTGTACGCGTCGCTCACCCAGCGCTGGCCGTACGAGAGCGACGCCCACGGCCTCTCCGGGCTCCCCAAGGGCGTCGGACTGCTGCCCCCCGACCAGGTCCGCGCCGGCGTCCACCGGGGCCTCTCCGAGATCGCCATGCGCGCCCTCGCCAACGACGGGGCCACCGCCTCGCGCCAGGAGCAGCCCTGCACCACGCCGGACGAGCTGGCCAGGGCCGTGTCCACGATGCCCCGCGTGAAGCCGCCGGAGCCGGAGTTCGCGGCCCCGCCCGAGTACCAGCGCACGACGTACCAGCAGGGCACGTACGGGCGTCCGCAGCCGCACCCGGCGGCCACCCAGACGGTCGTCGTCCCGCCGCCCCCGCTCCAGAGCCGCACCGGCAGGGCGCTGAAGTGGACCGTCTCGGCCCTGCTGATCGCCGCCCTGGGCCTGGGCAGCTGGCAGATCGCCGACCGGCTCCTCGGCCCGAAGGAGGCCACCCCCAAGACACCGGAAGCGCCCCCGACGGTCGTGACCGACGAGAAGCCGGTGCAGCCCAAGCCGATCTCCATCGAATCCGCGCACGACTTCGACCCGCTGGGCGGCGGTTCGGAGAAGCCTCAGGCCATACCGAAGGCCTACGACGGTGACCCCGGCACCTACTGGTACACCGACAGCTACTACTCCGCCCGCTTCGGGAACCTGAAGTCCGGCGTGGGCATCGTCCTCGACCTGGGCAAGGCCCAGAAGGTCAGCTCGGTCGACCTGTCGTTCCTGGGACACACCTCGGCGGAGCTGCGGACCGCACCCGCGGACGCGGTGTCGGCGCCGACCATGCCCGATCAGTTCACGACCCGGGCATCCACATCCGGTACCGACATGACGCTGAAGACCACCGGGCCCGTCACCACCCGCTACGTTCTGATCTGGCTCACCGAGCTGCCCGCCAACGACGGGGGCTTCCGCGGCAAGCTGACGGAAATCAAGATCCTGGGCTGACGACCGCACAGGGAGGGGGCTCACCGTTGGACGATCCGATAGACGAGGCCACCGACGACCGGGAGCTCCTGGCCCGTCACGTCGCCGGGGATCACGATGCCTTCGGTGAGCTCGTGCGGCGGCACCGTGACCGGCTGTGGGCGGTGGCCCTGCGGACCCTGGGGGACCGCGAGGAGGCCGCTGACGCCGTCCAGGACGCGCTCCTCTCGGCCTTCCGCGCCGCCCACACCTTCCGCGGCCAGTCGGCCGTCACGACCTGGCTCCACCGGATCACGGTGAACGCCTGCCTCGACCGGGCGCGCAAGACCGCCTCCCGCCGGACCTCGCCCGTCAACGACGACGACCGCTTCGAACAGCTCCTCGACCCCCACGAGTCCGCCGAGGCACCTGTGGAGCGCCGGGACCTCCACCGCGAGGTCCTGGCCGCGCTCGCCTCGATCCCCACCGACCAGCGGGCCGCCCTCGTCCTGGTCGACATGCAGGGATACCCGGTCGCGGAAGCGGCCCGTATCCTCGGCGTTCCCGCCGGAACCGTGAAGAGCCGCTGCGCACGGGGCCGGGCACGCCTCCTTCCCCTGGTCACTCATCTGCGTGCCGACACCGTGGGTAACGAGGCCGCCGAAGGGGGAAGGAACCGGACGCCGGGGACATCCGTCCCACCGGTGCCGGGGCCGACGGACACCGGACCGACTGATCCAGCTGCTGTGAAGGGCGGAGGTGGGCGCACGTGACTTCCACGGCCGACAGGGCTGACACCACACAGCACCCGGACGTCTCGGAGATCTCCGACCTGACCGAGGGGCTGCTCTCGCCGTCCCGTTCCGCGGCCGTGCGCCGGCACGTGGACGACTGTCCTCTCTGTGCGGACGTGCGGTCCTCCCTGGAGGAGATCCGGAGTCTGCTCGGCACCCTGCCCGGGCCGCCCCGGATGCCCGCCGAGATCGCGGGCCGGATCGACGCCGCCCTCGCCGCCGAGGCCCTCCTCGACGCCACCGCCCCGGACAACGACGGCGAGACCGCCGTTTCACGTGAAACATCGCACTCCTCCGTAGAGCCGTCCCCCTCCTCCTCTCCTGTCCCGGACCGTCCCGCCGGACGTCCCCGCGCGGCCACCGGCCCGGGGCGCCCCCGGCGGCACCGCCGCCGGATCGCCCTGCTCTCCACGGTCGGTGCCGCTTTCGGCGCCGTGATCTTCGGAACGAGCCTGTACCTCAGCCAGGCGGGCGACACGGCCGGCGACGGCGTGGCGAACGGTACGAGGAAGGCCGACGCCTCCGTCGAGGCCGCTGCCGCCCCCTTCTCCGGATCACCGGTCGAGAAGCGGGTCCAGGACCTCCTGGTCCCGGACAAGACGCTGAGAACCCCCCAGGGGGTCGGGCCCGAATCGATGTCCTCCGACACCGGGGCCACGTCCCCCCGGCGGAGCGGCGACAGTGCCGTCCCCGCCTGTGTCCTCGCCGGCACCGGCCGCACCGACACGGTCCTTGGCCACGAGCGGGGCGAGTACCAGGGGAAGGCCGCCTATCTGCTCGTCCTGCCTGACCCCACCGACACCACACGCGTCCAGGCCTATGTGGTCGACGCCTCCTGCGCCGACCGGGCGGAGAGCGGGGCCCCCGCCGCCGAGATCCTCCTCAGCAAGGCCTACCCCCGCTCCTGAACCCCTCTCTCCCGCCCCTGTCACGTGCCGCGCGGCGGTCTCGGGAATGCACGCCCCTTAGGATCCGTTGGGTGGGGTGAGCAACCGAGACAACCACCCCCGTAGGCAGTGGCAGTCTGCAGAGACGAGGAAGAAACCCGTGAGCGACGTCCGTAATGTGATCATCATCGGCTCGGGGCCCGCGGGATACACCGCTGCGCTCTACACGGCCCGAGCGTCGCTGAAGCCTCTGGTCTTCGAGGGTGCGGTCACCGCCGGTGGCGCCCTGATGAACACGACCGAGGTCGAGAACTTCCCCGGCTTCCGTGACGGCATCATGGGCCCGGACCTGATGGACAACATGCGGGCCCAGGCCGAGCGCTTCGGCGCCGAACTCGTCCCCGACGACGTCGTCGCCGTGGACCTGACCAGTGAGATCAAGACCGTCACCGACACCGCCGGCACCGTGCACCGCGCCAAGGCCGTCATCGTCACCACGGGCTCCCAGCACCGCAAGCTCGGCCTCCCCAACGAGGACACCCTCTCCGGCCGCGGCGTCTCCTGGTGCGCCACCTGCGACGGGTTCTTCTTCAAGGACCAGGACATCGCCGTCGTCGGCGGTGGCGACACCGCGATCGAGGAGGCCACCTTCCTCTCGCGCTTCGCCAAGTCCGTCACCATCGTCCACCGCCGCGACACCCTGCGCGCCTCGAAGGCCATGCAGGACCGCGCCTTCGCCGACCCGAAGATCTCCTTCGCCTGGGACAGCGAGGTCACCACGATCCACGGCGACCAGAAGCTCAGCGGCGTGACCCTGCGCGACACGAAGACCGGCGTGACCCGCGAGCTCCCGGTCACCGGCCTCTTCATCGCCGTGGGCCACGACCCGCGGACCGAGCTCTTCAAGGGCCAGCTGGACCTGGACGACGAGGGCTACCTCGAGGTCGCCGCCCCGTCGACGCGCACGAACCTCCCGGGTGTCTTCGGTGCCGGTGACGTCGTCGACCACACCTACCGCCAGGCCATCACGGCCGCCGGTACCGGCTGCTCCGCCGCGCTCGACGCCGAGCGCTTCCTGGCCGCCCTCGCCGACACCGAGAAGGTGGCCGAGCCCGAGAAGCTGGCCGAGACCCCCGTGGCCTGACCTCTGCCCATTCCCCCTACACCCCACGAGTTCAAGGAGGCCCCTATGGCCCTGGAGTCCGTGACCGACGCCAACTTCGAAGAGAAGGTCCTCAAGAGCGGCAAGCCCGTTCTGGTGGACTTCTGGGCCGAGTGGTGCGGCCCGTGCCGCCAGATCGCCCCTTCCCTTGAGGCGATCGCCGCCGAGCACGGTGAGATCGAGATCGTGAAGCTCAACATCGACCAGAACCCCGCCACGGCCGCCAAGTACGGCGTCATGTCCATCCCGACGCTGAACGTCTACCAGGGTGGCGAGGTCGTGAAGACCATCGTCGGCGCCAAGCCGAAGGCGGCCATCCTGCGCGACCTGGAGGGCTTCGTCGAGCCGACCAAGGCCTGACGCTCCTTCGCTGTTTCACGTGAAACACGCACACGGAACAGCAGCGGTCCGCTCCCTCACCGGGGCGGGCCGTTCTCGTATCCGGAACCTAGAGGGGCCGTAGGGCCGGTTCCTTCTGTACGGCTCCGAGCAGGCGGTCCAGGGCCATCTCGACGTCCTCCTTCCAGGAGAGCGTCGTCCTGAGATCCAGCCTCAGCCGGGGAAAGGCGTGGTGCGGCCGGACGGTCTTGAAGCCCACCGCGAGCAGATGATCGGCCGGCAGCACACAGGCCGGCTCCTTCCAGCGGGCGTCCCCGAACGCCTCGATCGCCTTGAAGCCCCGCCTCAGCACGTCCTTGGCCACGGTCTGCACCATCACGCGCCCCAACCCCTGGCCCTGATAACCCGGCATGATCCACGCCGTCATCAGCTGGACGGCGTCAGCCGCCACGGGACTCGTCGGAAAGGCCGTCGACCGCGGCACATAGGCCGGAGGAGCGTAGAGGACGTATCCGACCGGCACCTCGTCGACATAGACCACCCGACCGCAGGAGCCCCACTCCAGGAGCACGGCCGAGATCCAGGACTCCTTCTCCGGCTCCGCGCGTCCCGCCTTCACGGCGGCCTCACCGCTGACCGGGTCGAGCTCCCAGAAGACGCAGGAGCGACATCGTGTGGGGAGGTCCGGAAGGTTGTCCAGCGTGAGCGGTACGAGCCGACGCCCCACGGCTGTTCCTCACTTCCCTCGCCTTCGCGTACGCATGTGCCTCTCGGAATCGTATCGATCGGACGATTGGGAGGACACCGCCCACAGGCAAAGGGCGGGCCACGGCCCGGTGGAACCGGATCGTGGCCCGCCCTCGCGTGACCTCGGTGAAGCGGGTGCGCGAGGGGGTCAGCCCTTGGCGCCCTGTTCGACGCTCTTCTGGTCCAGGACCCGGCCCTCGCCCGGGGCCAGGGTCGAGAGGATCCGCTCCAGATCGTCCATGGAGGCGAACTCGACGACGATCTTGCCCTTCTTCTGCCCCAGGTCGACCTTCACCCGGGTCTCGAAGCGGTCCGAGAGCCGGGTGGCCAGGTCCGTGAGAGCGGGCGAGACGCGGGCACCGGCACGCGGCTTCTTCGGCTTGACCGCACCGGCGGACTCCTCGGAGCCCATGAGGCTCACGATCTCCTCGACGGAGCGCACCGAGAGGCCCTCGGAGACGATCCGGGCCGCCAGCTTGTCCTGGCTCTCCATGTCCTCCACACCGAGCAGGGCCCGTGCGTGGCCGGCGGAGAGCACCCCGGCGGCGACCCGGCGCTGCACCGGGGGAGAGAGGCGCAGCAGCCGCAGCGTGTTGGAGATCTGCGGGCGGGAGCGTCCGATCCGGTCCGCGAGCTGGTCATGAGTGCAGCCGAAGTCCTTGAGCAGCTGCTCGTAGGCGTGCGCCTCTTCGATCGCGTTCAGCTGCGCCCGGTGGAGGTTCTCCAGGAGCGCGTCCAGGAGCATCTTCTCGTCGTCGGTCTCCCGGACGATCGCCGGGATCCGCTCCAGACCCGCCGTCGTGGAGGCCCGCAGACGACGCTCACCCATGACGAGCTCATAGCGGTCGCCGTCGACCTTGCGGACGACCACGGGCTGGAGCAGACCGACCTCCTTGACGGAGGTGACCAGCTCCGCGAGGGCGTCCTCGTCGAAGATCTGTCGCGGCTGGTGCCGGTTGGGCACGATGGCGTCGATCGGGATCTCGGTGAAGTACGCCCCGGCGGGGGCCTTCGGCTCGGCCGTCTTCACTGCCTCGGCCCATGCCACCGCCGACTCGGGAGACGGAGCGCTCTGCGGGATCAGCGAACCGAGCCCACGCGGCCCCAATCCCCTACGTCGCTCACTCACTGAATTCCCTCCGACATGCTGCGCTGATGGTTCTGGTGCCCCACACGTGCGTGCTGGGCGTCATAGTTCACGGTGACGCCCCGAAGGGCGATCTCACGGGCCGCTTCGATGTACGACAGAGCACCGCTGGAGCCCGGATCGTACGTGATCACCGTCTGGCCGTAGCTCGGCGCCTCCGAGATGCGGACGGAACGGGGGATGCTGGTCCGCAGCACCTCCTCGCCGAAGTGGGTGCGCACCTCTTCGGCGACCTGGGAGGCGAGCCTCGTGCGGCCGTCGTACATGGTGAGCAGGATGGTCGAGACGTGGAGCGTGGGGTTCAGGTGCCCACGGACCAGGTCGACGTTCTTCAGGAGCTGCCCGAGGCCTTCCAGGGCGTAGTACTCGCACTGGATCGGGATCAGCACCTCGGCCCCCGCCACCAGGGCGTTGACCGAGAGGAGACCGAGCGAGGGCGGGCAGTCGATCAGGATGTAGTCCAGCGGCTGCTCATAGGCCTGGATCGCCCGCTGGAGACGGCTCTCACGCGCCACCAGCGACACCAGCTCGATCTCCGCACCGGCGAGATCGATGGTGGCGGGGGCGCAGAAGAGGCCTTCCACGTCCATGACGGGCTGCACCACTTCGGAGAGCGGCCGGCTGTCCACCAGGACGTCGTAGATCGAGGGGACGCTGGCGTGGTGGTCGATGCCGAGCGCCGTGGAGGCGTTGCCCTGTGGGTCCAGGTCGATGACCAGGACGCGGGCGCCGTGCAGGGCCAGGGACGCGGCGAGATTGACCGTCGTGGTCGTCTTGCCCACGCCACCCTTCTGGTTGGCGACCACCATGACGCGAGTCTGGGCCGGGCGGGGAAGCCCCTCACCGGCACGCCCCAGGGCCTCCACTGCCAGCTGGGCAGCACGACCGATGGGGGTGTCGTCCATGGGGGGCGGCGTTTCCATGGAGGGCGATGTTTCACGTGAAACATCGCCTCCCACCGATTCGGTTCGGGGGCCGGGGACCGGATCGGTCATCGGTCCCGCGATGTTGGCGTCGGACCGCAAGGATTCACTCTCCTCGACTTCGGGCTCGCAATGAGGAGAGCCTGCCATGCTTTCGGGGTCGCGAACCAGCGAGGTCGGGGGTTCTGTGGATGAATCCGCCTCTGTGGACATCTCCGTAACCCTCGCGGGTGGATTCACGCGGGGCCTACGGTCCCGGGGCGTGGCGGCTGCCCGACCACGGCTGATGATCCCCTGCAGCAGTGAGCGATGTTTCACGTGAAACACCATGCCCGTGCCATCCCGCCGGGACCGGCCGACACTCCGAAATCGGACGTATGCGACGCCCGGCGGTGTCAGCCGGCCCTGCCGTCGGGGTCCCGTCAGCGGCGTCGGCGGGTCTTGCTCGTACGGGCGGCCTTGGCCCGCTTGGCCGCGAACCGCACACCGCCGGGGCTCTCGCCGACCTCCACCCGGACGACCGTGGACATCGGATCGACGATCCCCTCGCCCACGTGCAGCACCGAGGTCTCCACCACGCCGAGCCGGGAGAGGGCGGCACGAGAACCGTCGATCTCCTCCTGCGCGGTGTCGCCCTTGAGCGCCAGCATCTCTCCGTACGGACGCAGCAGAGGAACGCCCCAGCCGGCCAGCCGGTCCAGCGGAGCCACCGCGCGCGCGGTCACCACGTGTACGGGCGTGATCTTGCCGAGCATCTCCTCCGCGCGCCCCCGGACCACGGTGACGTGGTCGAGACCGAGCAGCTCGACGACCTCCTGGAGGAAGTTCGTCCGGCGCAGCAGCGGTTCCAGGAGCGTGATCTTCAGGTCCGGCCGGACCAGGGCCAGCGGGATGCCGGGCAGACCGGCACCCGAGCCGACGTCGCAGACCGTGACGCCCTCGGGGACGACCTCCGAGAGGACGGCGCAGTTCAGCAGGTGGCGTTCCCAGAGCCTCGGGACCTCGCGCGGGCCGATCAGACCGCGCTTCACCCCCGCGTCCGCGAGGAGCTCGGCGTACCGCACGGCCTCCGGGAAGTACTCGCCGAAGACTGTCCGTGCCTGCTCCGGCGCCTCGGGGAGCTCCGCTGCCTCCGTCACGGGAACCGTCCTTCCGTACCGCACGCATGACGTGCGAGCGCACTGTGGTGGTGGCTGAACTATCGGGCTGACAAAGATCGGCCCCGCCTGTGAACAGACGGGGCCGAGACTACGTGAGGGGTCAGGCCGGGAGCACGACGACGAAGCGCTGCGGCTCCTCGCCCTCGGACTCGCTGCGCAGACCGGCGGCGGCGATCGCGTCGTGCACGACCTTGCGCTCGAACGGCGTCATCGGGTCGAGCTTGACCGGCTGGCCGCCGGCCTTCACCTCGGCCGCGGCCTTGGCGCCCAGCTCGGCGAGCTCGGTGCGCTTCTTGGCACGGAAGCCGGCGATGTCGAGCATCAGGCGGCTGCGGTCCCCGGTCTCCCGGTGCACGGCCAGGCGGGTCAGCTCCTGGAGCGCCTCCAGGACCTCGCCGTCGCGGCCCACCAGCTTCTGGAGGTCACGGCTGTGGGAGTCGCTGATGATCGAGACCGCCGCCCGGTCCGCCTCGACGTCCATGTCGATGTCGCCGTCGAGATCGGCGATGTCGAGCAGGCCTTCGAGGTAGTCGGCCGCGATCTCACCCTCCTGCTCCAGGCGGGTCAGGGTGTCGCCACCCTCGGCGGCGGCGGAGGTGGTGCCTTCCGTCACGGACGGGCTCCTTCTTGCGTCGGGGGAGGCTTACTTCTTGGAGGAGGGGTGCTTGGGCCGCTGCTGGCCCTTGCGCTGACCGGCCTTGCCCTGCTGGCGGGAGTTGCCGGAGTTGGCACGGCTCGGACGCGCGGGCTTGTCGCCCTGGGCCTCGTCCTTCGCGGCGGTGACGTCGGAGGCACCGGTCTTGGCCGGACCCTGGGGCTTCTTCTCCAGCGAGGGGGAGGCCTTCTCGGCGACGGGCTCGGAGACCTCGTCGATGTCCTTGGCCGTGGCCGGCTGGGCCGCGGCGGCCTGGCGCTGGGCCTTGGTCTGGCGCTTGGGCTGCTGGCGCTTGGCGGCGGCACCGCCCTCGGCCTCGGCCGCGATGGTGTCGCCCTTGATCACGGTGCCGTCGGCCTGGGCGGCGAAGCCCGCCTTGGCGAGGCCTCCGAAGAAGCGGCGCTCGTTCTCGTTGCGGTCGCTGCCCTTGGCGACGACGACCTTGACGACGCTCTTCCGGCGACGGCCGCGGACCTCGCCGTGGTGGGTGATGCTCTTGAGCAGGCGCTGGAGGTAGGCGTCCTGGGCCTTGCTGCCCGGCGTCGGGTTCTGGTTGATCACGTACATCTGCTGGCCCATGGTCCACACGTTGGTGGTCAGCCAGTAGACGAGGACGCCGACGGGGAAGTTGATGCCCATGACGGCGAAGATCACCGGGAAGATGTACATGAGCATCTTCTGCTGCTGCATGTACGGGGTCTTCACCGAGAGGTCGACGTTCTTCATCATCAGCTGGCGCTGGGTGAAGAACTGCGAGGCCGACATCATGATGATCATGATCGCGGTGACGATGCGGACGTCGGTCAGCGAGGCGTTGAGGGCCTCGACCTTCTCCGGGCTGTCCATGAACTTCGCCGCGATCGGGGCGCCGAAGATGTGGGCCTGCCGGGCGCTGTCGACCAGCGCCTGGTTCATGACGCCGATCTCCTTGCCCGACGCGATGTTGGACAGCACGTGGTAGAGGGCGAAGAAGAACGGCGACTGGGCCAGGATGGGAAGGCACGAGGAGAGCGGGTTGGTGCCCGTCTCCTTGTACAGCTTCATCATCTCTTCGGACTGACGCTGCTTGTCGCTCTTGTAGCGCTCCTGGATCGCCTTCATCTTCGGCTGGAGCGCCTGCATGTTCCGCGTCGACTTGATCTGCTTCACGAAGAGCGGGATCAGACAGATGCGGATCAGGACCACGAGGGACACGATGGACAGACCCCAGGCCCACCCGGTGTCGGGGCCGAAGATCGCTCCGTACACCTTGTGGAACTGGACGATGACCCAGGAAACGGGCCAGGTGATGAAGCTGAACAGACTGGCAATCGTGTCCACTAATCAGGCTCCTTGAGCATTGGGCGAGGTCTCTGCGGCCGGGCTCGTCTCGGCGGTGGACCCGCCCTTGTCGCCGCGCAACGCGTTCCTCAGCATTTCGTGCCAGCGGGGGCGCTTCCGCGGGGGGACGTGGTCCACACCGCCGGGCGACCACGGGTTGCACCGCAGGATGCGCCAGGCGGTCAGGGCCGTGCCCTTGATCGCGCCATGCCGGTCGATGGCCGTGAATCCGTAGTGGGAACACGACGGGTAGTACCGGCAGACGGGGCCCAGCAGGGGGCTGATCGTCCACTGGTACAGCTTGATGAGAGCCAGCAGCGGGTACTTCATCGCGTGCCCCCTCCCAGGAGCCGCCGAAGAGCGGCGTCCAGGTCTCGGGCCAGCTGTGCGTGATCGGCGTCGCCGGCTCCGGGCAACGCCCGTACCACCACCAGG
Organism: Streptomyces sp. NPDC055632; assembly: GCF_053618675.1. Taxonomy (NCBI): domain Bacteria; kingdom Bacillati; phylum Actinomycetota; class Actinomycetes; order Kitasatosporales; family Streptomycetaceae; genus Streptomyces; species Streptomyces sp. NPDC055632. Next base: position 233,362 of record NZ_JBSHHY010000002.1, read on the forward strand.
CTACCGGGGGGCAGGGCGGAGAGGCGGTCGCGGACGAGGTGACGCAGACGACGCTTCACCTGGTTGCGTACGACCGCACCGCCCACGGCCTTGCTCACGACGAAACCCGCACGCGTCGGGGAAGCGCTCTCCCCAGGCGCGTGCGGGTCCGTTGCACCGCTGTGTAGGTGGACGACGAGGAGCGGGCGACCGGCCCGGCGCCCTCGGCGTACCGCGGTTGCGAAGTCCTCGCGCCGCCTCAGCCGATTCTCGGTAGGCAGCACGTCATGACCTGTTTAAGTGGATCAGGCGGACAGCGCCGAGCGACCCTTGGAACGGCGGTTCGCAAGGATGGCGCGGCCGGCGCGCGTACGCATCCGCAGGCGGAAGCCGTGGGTCTTGGCGCGACGACGGTTGTTCGGCTGGAAGGTGCGCTTGCTCACTCGGGGGCTCCAGAAATGATTCGGGTGGTGGCGGGACATCGCCTGGCTGTCACCGTGCGCCCACGAGTAGCTCGCAATACGCCCGAGTGCACCGCTTCGTGATCACGGAGAGTGATCTTTGCCCATCGGAGGCAGGCGGCAGCAGCCATCGACAACTCGACCTGGTTACGGTACGCGCGGCTACGCCATCCGGTCAAACCGACCTGTCGTCACCCCCCATTGTGCACAGGCTGTGGACAACAACTTGAACCACGTCAGTCCGCCCGACTACCGTGGGCGGACTCCACAATCTTTTCCGTTCTGTCCTCACCTGTCCTCAACGGACCGGTCTTCCGGACTTCGATCCACCGTCCCCGAGAACCACACCTTCGTGGGACCTGCGAGAAAGCGTGCCCTGTGGCTGACGTACCTGCCGATCTTGCCGCAGTGTGGCCGCGGGTCCTCGAACAGCTCCTCGCCGAGGGCCAGCAGGGGATCGAGCCCAAGGACAAGCAGTGGATCGAGCGCTGCCAGCCGCTCGCCCTGGTCGCCGACACAGCCCTCCTGGCCGTGCCCAACGAGTGGGGGAAGCGGGTCCTGGAGGGCCGGCTCGCCCCGCTGATCAGCGAGACCCTCAGCCGCGAGTGCGGCCGGCCGATCCGGATCGCGATCACCGTCGACGACTCCGTCGGCGAGCCGGCGCCGCCCGTGCCCACCGTGCCGCAGCCGCAGCCCCGCTACGACGAGCGCGACCGGTCCGACTCGTACGACAAGTACGACGGCTACGGGCACCGGCCCATGTCCGACGACGGGCTGCCGACCGCGCGCCCGGCCTACCCGGACTACCAGCAGCCGCAGCGGCCGGACCCCGGCTCCTGGCCGCGCACCCAGGAGGACCTCTCCTGGCAGCAGCCGCGGCTCGGCGGCTACCAGGAGCGCGCGCCGTACACCGGGCCCGAGCAGTCCCGGCAGACGCGCTACGACGAGCCCTCCCACGGCTACGAGCAGCAGCGGCCCGAGCGCGCCGAGCTGCCCGACCCGCCGGGCCACGCCGCGCGTCCCGGCCCCCGGCCGGGCGGCGGCCCCGTCCCCGGGGGCGTCCACGGCTCCTCGTCCTCCGGTTCCTCCGGGCAGGGCTCCGGCGCCCCCGGCGAGCAGCACGCGCGCCTGAACCCCCGGTACCTCTTCGACACCTTCGTGATCGGTTCCTCGAACCGGTTCGCGCACGCGGCCGCGGTCGCGGTGGCCGAGGCGCCGGCGAAGGCGTACAACCCCCTCTTCATCTACGGGGAGTCGGGGCTCGGCAAGACCCATCTGCTGCACGCGATCGGACACTACGCGCGGAGCCTCTACCCGGGCACGCGCGTGCGGTACGTGAGCTCCGAGGAGTTCACCAACGAGTTCATCAACTCGATCCGTGACGGCAAGGGCGACACCTTCCGCAAGCGCTACCGCGACGTGGACATCCTGCTCGTCGACGACATCCAGTTCCTGGCGAGCAAGGAGTCGACGCAGGAGGAGTTCTTCCACACCTTCAACACCCTCCACAACGCGAACAAGCAGATCGTGCTCTCCTCCGACCGGCCGCCCCGGCAGCTGGTGACCCTGGAGGACCGGCTCCGCAACCGCTTCGAGTGGGGCCTCACCACCGACGTGCAGCCGCCGGAGCTGGAGACGCGCATCGCGATCCTCCGCAAGAAGGCGGTGCAGGAGCAGCTCAACGCCCCGCCGGAGGTACTGGAGTTCATCGCCTCCCGGATCTCGCGGAACATCCGCGAGCTGGAGGGCGCGCTGATCCGGGTGACGGCCTTCGCGAGCCTCAACCGGCAGCCGGTGGACCTCGGGCTCACCGAGGTCGTCCTCAAGGACCTGATCCCCGGCGGCGAGGACAGCGCGCCGGAGATCACCGCTCCCGCGATCATGGCGGCCACCGCGGACTACTTCGGCCTGACGGTGGAGGACCTCTGCGGATCCTCCCGCAGCCGCGTCCTGGTGACGGCCCGCCAGATCGCCATGTACCTGTGCCGCGAGCTCACGGACCTGTCGCTGCCGAAGATCGGCGCGCAGTTCGGCGGCCGCGACCACACGACGGTGATGCACGCGGACCGGAAGATCCGCGCCCTGATGGCGGAGCGGCGCTCCATCTACAACCAGGTCACCGAGCTGACCAACCGCATCAAGAACGGCTGACACCCTCGACGGCGGCCGACACCGCCTCCGACCTCCGACGGGCGCCCCGGGACTCCTCCCGGGGCGCCCGTCGGCGTTTCCGGGGCCATTTCCGGGGGGGGTGTTCCCAGGAGGACGTTCCCCGGCGGCATCCCCGGAGGCATCCCGGGGGCGCGTTTCGGGGGCTCCGAGCGGGCGGGGCGGGCCGGTCGGGGGGCGGGCACGGGCCGGTCACAGGCTGGGGACGGGCCGACGGCAGGTCGGCGGCGAGGCGGAGCTGTTCGATTGCGGCGTTCCGCTGGCGGGTTCTCCACAGATTGCGGGATGATCACCCGTCCACAGGGTGGGGACTGCGAAGTTATCCGGATTTTGTCCACAGGGCTGCCTGGTGACAGGGCATCGCCCCAGATCAGGTCCCTGGGGAATTGTTGGCAAACGTTATCCACAGACTGTGGACAGAACCTTCGTCCACAGGAGGCCTCGAAGGTTGTCCACTGGCTGCCCACAGGGAGTGGTCGGTTGCCCACAGCTTCTCCACAGCGCTGTCCACTGTTCGGCAACGAAACACCCGTCCTCACCTCGTCGAGTGAAAGCCGTCACACCAAGGGAGACGATTGGGCTGTGGGGAACCTGGGTAAAGCTGGGGACAGCGCTGGGGAGAACTCCCTGTGTCCTGTGTATGGGGTGTGCAGAACTTTCGGGTGTCCACAGAGACCCCTGGTTTTCCACCGGTTCCACCCACAGGCGCAGTGGATAAAAAACTGGGTCTGACCTGCGTGGACGGGGTTATCCACGGTTTCCACAGGCCCTACTACTACTCCCACCTAGAGTTAGCTCGGAATCCGCTTTGAAGCGGGGCCTGTGCACAACTCGGCGCCGGAGCTCCGACCGCCCCTCGTCCCGACTTGACCCCGAGCAGCACCGAGTGTCGGCGGCGTACGTCAGACTGGTTCCCGCAGTCGACGAAGAGCCAGCAACAGCAGGAGGCGGTTCCGGTGAAGATCCGGGTGGAGCGCGATGTACTCGCGGAGGCGGTGGCCTGGGTGGCCCGCAGCCTCCCGGCCCGTCCGCCGGCGCCCGTACTCGCGGGCCTTCTGCTGAAGGCCGAGGACGGCGCCCTGAGCTTCTCGAGCTTCGACTACGAGGTCTCCGCGCGGGTCTCGGTCGAGGCGGAGGTCGAGGAGGACGGCACCGTCCTCGTCTCCGGCCGCCTGCTCGCCGACATCTGCCGCGCCCTCCCCAACCGTCCCGTGGAGATCTCCACAGACGGTGTACGGGCGACCGTGGTCTGCGGCTCCTCCCGCTTCACCCTCCACACCCTGCCTGTGGAGGAGTACCCGGCGCTGCCGGAGATGCCCACCGCGACGGGCACCGTCCCCGGCGAGGTCTTCGCCTCCGCCGCCGCGCAGGTGGCCATCGCCGCCGGCCGCGACGACACGCTCCCCGTCCTCACCGGCGTGCGCATCGAGATCGAGGGCGACACGGTCACCCTGGCCTCCACCGACCGCTACCGCTTCGCGGTCCGCGAGTTCCTGTGGAAGCCGGAGTCCCCGGACGCCTCCGCGGTCGCCCTGGTGCCCGCGAAGACCCTCCTGGACACCGCCAAGGCGCTCACCAGCGGCGACACGGTCACCCTGGCGCTCTCCGGCTCCGGCAAGGGCGAGGGCCTCATCGGCTTCGAGGGCGCGGGCCGCCGCACCACCACCCGGCTGCTCGAAGGCGACCTGCCGAAGTACCGGACGCTCTTCCCCACCGAGTTCAACTCGGTCGCGGTGATCGAGACCGCCCCCTTCGTCGAGGCCGTCAAGCGCGTGGCCCTGGTGGCCGAGCGCAACACCCCGGTCCGGCTGAGCTTCGAGCAGGGCGTGCTGATCCTGGAGGCGGGCTCCAGCGACGACGCACAGGCTGTGGAGAGGGTCGACGCGCAGCTGGAGGGCGACGACATCTCGATCGCCTTCAACCCGACCTTCCTGCTCGACGGCCTGAGCGCGATCGACTCCCCGGTCGCCCAGCTCTCCTTCACGACCTCCACCAAGCCGGCGCTGCTCAGCGGCAAGCCCGCCGTGGACGCCGAGGCGGACGAGGCCTACAAGTACCTGATCATGCCGGTGCGCCTCAGCGGCTGATGCCCGGTGGGGCCTGCCGGGGTCCGGGGGGCGTCCCCCGGGAGACCGCGGCATGCCGGTGTGCCTCAGCGGCTGATCCGCTTGCTCCGCGGCCTTCGTGGGGGCTTCGCCTGAGCGGCCGACCCCACAGGTGTGCACCCGCGTCCGGGCGTAGGCTCGGACGCGGGTACGAACCGCACACGACGCTTAAGGAATCTCTGATGGAGCTCGGTCTCGTCGGTCTCGGCAAGATGGGCGGCAACATGCGCGAGCGCATCCGCCGCGCAGGCCACACCGTCATCGGATACGACCGCAACCCGGACCTCGCCGACGTCCACAGCCTCGAAGAGCTTGTGGGCAAGCTCAAGGGTCCGCGCGTCGTGTGGGTCATGGTCCCGGCCGGTGCCGCGACCCAGTCCACCATCGACGAGCTGGCCGCCCTGCTCTCCCCCGGCGACGTCGTCGTGGACGGCGGGAACTCGCGCTGGACGGACGACGAGAAGCACGCCGAGGAGCTGGCCGCCAAGGGCATCGGCTTCGTCGACTGCGGCGTCTCCGGCGGCGTTTGGGGCCTGGAGAACGGCTACGCGCTGATGTACGGCGGCGACGCCGAGAACGTGGCGAAGGTCCAGCCGGTCTTCGACGCGCTCAAGCCCGAGGGCGACTTCGGCTCGGTCCACGCGGGCAAGGTCGGCGCCGGCCACTTCGCGAAGATGGTCCACAACGGCATCGAGTACGCGATGATGCAGGCCTACGCCGAGGGCTGGGAGCTCCTGGAGAAGGTCGACTCCGTCACCGACGTGCGCGAGGTCTTCCGCTCCTGGCAGGAGGGCACGGTCATCCGCTCCTGGCTGCTCGACCTGGCCGTCAACGCCCTGGACGAGGACGAGCACCTGGACGCGCTGCGGGGCTACGCGGAGGACTCCGGCGAGGGCCGGTGGACCGTCGAGGCCGCCATCGACAACGCCGTGCCGCTGCCCGCGATCACCGCGTCCCTGTTCGCGCGGTTCGCCTCGCGCCAGGACGACTCCCCGCAGATGAAGATGATCGCCGCGCTGCGCAACCAGTTCGGCGGCCACGCGGTCGAGAAGAAGAAGTAATCCACAGGCTGTGCACCCGGCGGTGCACAGCAGCCGGGGAAGGTCGGCGCCCAACCATGCACGTCACGCATCTGTCGCTGGCCGACTTCCGCTCCTACGCCCGGGTCGAGGTCCCGCTCGACCCGGGCGTCACCGCTTTCGTGGGCGCGAACGGCCAGGGCAAGACCAATCTGGTCGAGGCCGTCGGCTACCTCGCGTCCCTCGGCAGCCACCGCGTCGCCTCCGACGCCCCGCTCGTCCGGATGGGGGCGGAGCGCGCGGTGATCCGGGCCGCCGTCACCCAGGGCGAGCGCTCCCAGCTGATCGAGCTGGAGCTCAACCCGGGCCGGGCCAACCGCGCCCGCATCAACAGGTCCTCGCAGGTCAGACCGCGTGACGTGCTCGGAATCGTGCGGACCGTGCTGTTCGCCCCCGAGGACCTCGCCCTGGTGAAGGGCGACCCCGGCGAGCGCCGGCGCTTCCTCGACGAGCTGATCACGGCGCGCTCGCCGCGCATGGCGGGCGTGCGCTCCGACTACGAGCGCGTGCTCAAGCAGCGCAACACGCTCCTGAAGTCGGCCGCGATGGCCCGGCGGCACGGCGGCCGGGGCATGGACCTGTCGACCCTGGACGTCTGGGACCAGCACCTGGCGCGGGCGGGCGCCGAGCTGCTCGCCCAGCGGCTCGACCTCATCGGCGTGCTGCAGCCGCTCGCGGACAAGGCGTACGAACAGCTCGCGCCCGGCGGCGGACCGATCCTCCTGGAGTACCGGCCCTCCGCGCCGGGCCCCGGGAGCACCCGCGAGGAGCTGTACGAGCAGGTGCTCGCCGCCCTCGCCGAGGTGCGCAAGCAGGAGGTCGAGCGGGGCGTCACGCTCGTCGGACCGCACCGGGACGAGCTGCTGCTCAAGCTCGGGGACCTGCCGGCGAAGGGGTACGCGAGCCACGGCGAGTCCTGGTCGTACGCGCTCGCGCTGCGGCTGGCCTCGTACGACCTGCTGCGGGCCGAGGGCAACGAGCCGGTCCTCGTGCTCGACGACGTCTTCGCCGAGCTGGACGCGCGCCGGCGCGAGCGGCTCGCGGAGCTGGTGGCGCACGGCGAGCAGGTCCTGGTGACGGCCGCCGTGGACGACGACGTGCCGGGCGTCCTGGCCGGGGCGCGGTACGCGGTGGCCGGGGGAACGGTGGAACGCGTATGACCGTGGAGCGCGCATGAGCGAGGAAGACCTTCCCCAGCCTGTGGACGGTGCCGCGGCCCCCGGGACCGCGGTGCCCGAGCCCTCGGGCGTCGACCTCGCCCGGGTCGCGCTGCGCGCCGCCAAGGAGCAGGCGAGGGCGCGGGGCGCGGCCGCGCAGCAGAAGAAGCAGGCCCGGCGCGGCGGCGGGCTGCGCTCCGGCGCGCGTGCCGACGGGCGCGACCCGATGGCGCTCGGCGCCGCGATCAACCGGCTGATCACCGAGCGGGGCTGGGAGACGCCGGCGGCGGTCGGCGGGGTCATGGGCCGCTGGCCGCAGATCGTCGGCGAGGATCTGGCGAAGCACTGCGTGCCGGTGCGGTTCGACGACGAGCCGGACGCGCGGGTGCTGACCGTGCAGTGCGACTCGACCGCCTGGGCCACGCAGCTGCGGCTCCTCGCGCCGACGCTCGTCGCGCGGCTCAACGAGGACCTGGGGCACGGGACGGTGCGGCTGATCAAGGTCCTGGGGCCGGGGGCGCCGCGGCGGGGGTACGGGCCGCTGCGGGCGCCGGGGTCGACGGGGCCCGGCGACACGTACGGCTAGGCGCCGGGCTGCCCGGGTTCTCGGGGGCCGGTGCTCCCTCTGCGCGCGGGGCCCTTCGGGGCCTCGTTCTCGTGGTGCGGGTACAAGGGGGAGCGCTCCTTGACAACGTCGGTCACCCCGCGCCCACGCCGCGCTACGGCCCGAAGCGCTAGGTGGCCGTCAGGGGGCCCTGGAGCCCCTGTCCGGATATGGGGAGTCGTCTCGCTCCCGCTCAGGGCGGCACATGCGGACTCAGGTACCGGCAAACCCCCATGAGTGTCAGAGCTACCGGTAGACTGGAGACAATCCCGCCACCCTGCGGAACATGTCGAACGACGCAGCCGCTCCCGTATGCCCGGAGAACGGCCTGTGCTGTGCCAGAAAGGGCGCTTCGTGGCCGATTCCGGCAACCCCAACGAGAACAACCAGTACACCGCCAGCAACATTCAGGTCCTCGAAGGCCTGGATGCCGTGCGCAAGCGCCCTGGCATGTACATCGGCTCGACCGGTGAGCGCGGTCTGCACCACATGGTGCAGGAGGTCGTCGACAACTCGGTCGACGAAGCCCTGGCCGGCCACGCCGACACCATCGACGTGACGATCCTGCCCGACGGCGGCGTCCGCGTCGTCGACAACGGCCGAGGCATCCCCGTGGGCATCGTCGCCTCCGAGGGCAAGCCGGCCGTCGAGGTCGTCCTGACCGTGCTGCACGCGGGCGGCAAGTTCGGCGGCGGCGGCTACGCCGTCTCCGGCGGTCTGCACGGCGTCGGCGTCTCCGTCGTGAACGCCCTGTCCACCAAGGTCTCCGTCGAGATCAGGACGGACGGCCACCGCTGGACGCAGGACTACAAGATGGGCGTCCCGACGGCCCCGCTCGCCCAGCATGAGGCGACCGACGAGACCGGCACGTCGGTGACCTTCTGGTCCGACCCGGACATCTTCGAGACCACCGAGTACTCCTTCGAGACGCTCTCGCGCCGCTTCCAGGAGATGGCCTTCCTCAACAAGGGCCTCACCATCACGCTCACCGACGAGCGCGAGTCCGCGAAGGCCACGGTCGGCGCCGACGACCCGGACGCCGAGGCCGCCGCCGAGCCGGCCGCCCGCACGGTGACGTACCACTACGAGGGCGGCATCGTCGACTTCGTGAAGTACCTCAACTCGCGCAAGGGCGAGCTGATCAACCCCACCGTCATCGACATCGAGGCCGAGGACAAGGAGCGCATGCTCTCGGTCGAGATCGCGATGCAGTGGAACTCCTCGTACAGCGAGGGCGTGTACTCCTTCGCGAACACGATCCACACCCACGAGGGCGGTACGCACGAGGAGGGCTTCCGCGCCGCGCTGACCACGCTGGTCAACAAGTACGCGCGCGACAAGAAGCTGCTCCGCGAGAAGGACGACAACCTCACGGGCGACGACATCCGCGAGGGTCTGACCGCGATCATCTCGGTCAAGCTCGGCGAGCCGCAGTTCGAGGGTCAGACGAAGACCAAGCTCGGCAACACCGAGGCGAAGACCTTCGTGCAGAAGGTCGTCCACGAGCACCTGACGGACTGGTTCGACCGCAACCCGAACGAGGCCGCGGACATCATCCGCAAGGGCATCCAGGCCGCCACCGCGCGCGTGGCCGCCCGCAAGGCGCGCGACCTGACCCGCCGCAAGGGCCTCCTGGAGTCGGCGTCCCTGCCGGGCAAGCTCTCCGACTGCCAGTCGAACGACCCGTCCAAGTGCGAGATCTTCATCGTCGAGGGCGACTCCGCCGGCGGCTCGGCCAAGTCCGGCCGCAACCCGATGTACCAGGCCATCCTGCCGATCCGCGGCAAGATCCTGAACGTCGAGAAGGCCCGCATCGACAAGATCCTGCAGAACACCGAGGTCCAGGCGCTGATCTCCGCCTTCGGCACCGGCGTCCACGAGGACTTCGACATCGAGAAGCTCCGCTATCACAAGATCATCCTGATGGCGGACGCCGACGTCGACGGCCAGCACATCAACACCCTGCTGCTGACCTTCCTCTTCCGCTTCATGCGCCCGCTGGTCGAGGCCGGCCACGTCTACCTCTCCCGCCCGCCGCTCTACAAGATCAAGTGGGGCCGGGACGACTTCGAGTACGCCTACTCGGACCGGGAGCGGGACGCGCTCGTCGAGCTCGGCAAGCAGAACGGCAAGCGGATCCGCGAGGACTCGATCCAGCGCTTCAAGGGTCTCGGCGAGATGAACGCCGAGGAGCTGCGCGTCACCACCATGGACGTCGACCACCGCGTGCTCGGCCAGGTGACCCTGGACGACGCGGCCCAGGCCGACGACCTGTTCTCGGTGCTGATGGGCGAGGACGTCGAGGCACGCCGCTCGTTCATCCAGCGGAACGCCAAGGACGTCCGCTTCCTCGACATCTGAGTCGGTCCCCGCTGACCGTACGAAAGGACTGACGACCAGCAATGGCCGACGAAAACACCTCCGGCACCACCGAAGAGCAGGAGCCCGTGCTGCGGATCGAGCCCGTCGGGCTCGAGACCGAGATGCAGCGCTCGTACCTCGACTACGCGATGTCCGTCATCGTGTCCCGCGCGCTGCCCGACGTACGGGACGGCCTCAAGCCCGTCCACCGGCGCGTGCTCTACGCGATGTACGACGGCGGCTACCGGCCGGAGAAGGGCTTCTACAAGTGCGCCCGCGTCGTCGGTGACGTCATGGGCACGTACCACCCGCACGGCGACACCTCGATCTACGACGCGCTCGTCCGCCTCGCCCAGCCCTGGTCGATGCGGCTGCCGCTCGTCGACTCCAACGGCAACTTCGGCTCCCCGGGCAACGACCCGGCCGCCGCCATGCGCTACACCGAGTGCAAGATGGCGCCGCTGTCGATGGAGATGGTCCGGGACATCGACGAGGAGACCGTCGACTTCCAGGACAACTACGACGGCCGCAACCAGGAGCCGACGGTCCTGCCGGCCCGGTTCCCGAACCTGCTCGTCAACGGCTCGGCCGGCATCGCCGTCGGCATGGCGACCAACATCCCGCCGCACAACCTGCGCGAGGTCGCCGAGGGCGCCCAGTGGTACCTGGCCAACCCCGAGGCCGGCCACGAGGAGCTGCTCGACGCGCTCGTCGAGCGGATCAAGGGACCGGACTTCCCCACCGGCGCGCTCGTCGTCGGCCGCAAGGGCATCGAGGAGGCGTACCGCACCGGTCGCGGCTCCATCACGATGCGCGCGGTCGTCGAGGTCGAGGAGATCCAGAACCGCCAGTGCCTGGTGGTCACCGAGCTGCCGTACCAGACCAACCCGGACAACCTCGCGCAGAAGATCGCCGACCTGGTGAAGGACGGCAAGATCGGCGGCATCGCCGACGTCCGCGACGAGACCTCGTCCCGGACCGGCCAGCGCCTGGTCATCGTGCTCAAGCGCGACGCCGTCGCCAAGGTCGTCCTGAACAACCTGTACAAGCACACCGACCTCCAGACGAACTTCGGCGCCAACATGCTGGCGCTCGTCGACGGCGTGCCGCGCACCCTCTCCCTGGACGCGTTCATCCGCCACTGGGTGACGCACCAGATCGAGGTCATCGTCCGCCGGACCCGCTTCCGGCTGCGCAAGGCCGAGGAGCGCGCCCACATCCTGCGCGGCCTGCTCAAGGCCCTGGACGCGATCGACGAGGTCATCGCGCTGATCCGGCGCAGCGACACGGTCGAGGTCGCCCGCGGCGGCCTGATGGACCTGCTGAGCATCGACGAGATCCAGGCCAACGCGATCCTGGAGATGCAGCTCCGCCGGCTCGCCGCCCTGGAGCGCCAGAAGATCGTCGCCGAGCACGACGAGCTCCAGGCGAAGATCAACGAGTACAACGCGATCCTGGCCTCGCCCGAGAAGCAGCGGACGATCGTCAGCGAGGAGCTGGCCGCGCTCGTCGAGCGCTTCGGCGACGACCGCCGCTCCAAGCTCGTGCCCTTCGACGGCGACATGTCCATCGAGGACCTGATCGCCGAGGAGGACATCGTCGTCACCATCACGCGCGGTGGCTACGTGAAGCGGACGAAGACCGAGGACTACCGCTCGCAGAAGCGCGGCGGCAAGGGCGTGCGGGGCACGAAGCTGAAGCAGGACGACATCGTCGACCACTTCTTCGTCTCCACCACCCACCACTGGCTGCTCTTCTTCACCAACAAGGGCCGGGTCTACCGGGCCAAGGCGTACGAGCTGCCGGACGCCGGCCGGGACGCCCGCGGCCAGCACGTGGCCAACCTCCTCGCCTTCCAGCCGGACGAGCAGATCGCCCAGATCCTGGCGGTCCGCGACTACGGCGTCGCGCCGTACCTGGTGCTCGCCACCAAGGCCGGCCTGGTGAAGAAGACCGCGCTGAAGGACTACGACTCGCCCCGCTCCGGCGGTGTCATCGCGATCAACCTGCGCGAGCTCGACAACGGCGAGGACGACGAGCTGATCGGCGCCGAGCTGGTCTCCGCCGAGGACGACCTGCTGCTCATCAGCAAGAAGGCGCAGTCGATCCGCTTCACCGCCACGGACGACGCGCTGCGTCCGATGGGACGCGCCACTTCGGGTGTCAAGGGCATGAGTTTCCGCGAGGACGACGAACTGCTCTCGATGAATGTCGTCCGGACGGGTACGTTCGTCTTCACCGCGACCGACGGCGGGTACGCGAAGCGCACCCCCGTCGACGAATACCGCGTCCAGGGCCGTGGCGGCCTCGGCATCAAGGCCGCCAAGATCGTGGAGGACCGCGGCTCGCTCGTGGGCGCGCTGGTGGTCGAGGAGACGGACGAGATCCTCGCCATCACGCTGTCCGGCGGTGTGATTCGTACGCGAGTCAACGAAGTCAGGGAGACCGGCCGTGACACCATGGGCGTCCAGCTGATCAACCTGGGCAAGCGCGACGCCGTCGTCGGCATCGCGCGGAACGCCGAGGCCGGCGGCGACGACGAGGTCGACGACGCCGACGAGGCCGAGGGCGTCGTCGAGGTGTCCGAGACCGAGGTGGTCGAGGGCGGGACAGCCGAGGGCACGGAGTCCTCGGCCGGGGAGCACGAGGAGTAAGAGCGTGAGTGGAGCCACGGGCGCCGGATCGGCGGCCGCCGGAGCTTCTTCTGCAGGTGCCGGCGCGAGCGGCGCCCGTGGTTCCGCCACGGACTCCCAGGGGGTTGCGGTGACGGACACTCGGGGGCAGCAGCCCTCGTACGACAGCTACAACGGGCCGCTGCCCGGCGAGCGGCCCGGTGGGCAGGCCGGCGGGCCGTACCACCCGCCGCAGGCCTACGGCGCCCCGACGACGGGCGGCACGGCGGGCGGCAGCAAGTCCGGGGCCGTGCGCCGGCCCCGGACGGGCGCCCGCACGACGCCCCGGACGCGCAAGGCCCGGCTGCGGGTGGCGAAGGCCGATCCGTGGTCGGTGATGAAGGTGAGCTTCCTGCTCTCCATCGCGCTCGGCATCTGCACGGTCGTGGCCGCGGCCGTGCTGTGGATGGTCATGGACGCCATGGGCGTCTTCTCGACGGTCGGCGGGACGATCAGCGAGGCCACGGGCTCGAACGAGTCCAACGGCTTCGACCTGCAGTCGTTCCTGTCGCTGCCGCGGGTGCTGATGTTCACCTCGGTGATCGCCGTGATCGACGTGGTCCTGATGACCGCCCTGGCGACGCTCGGCGCGTTCATCTACAACCTGTCGGCCGGCTTCGTGGGCGGCGTCGAGCTGACGCTGGCCGAGGACGAGTAGCGGCCGAGCGGGACGCGCGGGGCCACTCCCGGGAACGGATTTTGGGACTGGCCCCCACGTGCGCTAATCTTCAGGAGTCAGCGCGCGGGACACACACCGCAAAGCGCGGCGGGGCTATAGCTCAGTTGGTTAGAGCGCATCCCTGATAAGGATGAGGCCACAGGTTCAAATCCTGTTAGCCCCACATTTTAGATCGGCCCGGACGGTTCAACCGTCCGGGCCGATTCTCTTTGCCCCGGAGTGAATCGGGGACGTCGTGGGTTTGAAACTCGCACAGGTCACCGATCGGTATCGGTCGATGTGTAGAGTGGGCGTCAGAAGTCTCCTACGTCAACGAAAGACGAGGTCGCGCGGTGAAGAAGCTTCTCCTGGTCGCACTGGCCGCCATCGGCGGGCTCCTCGTGTACCGCCAGATCCAGGCGGATCGCGCCGAGCAGGATCTGTGGACGGAGGCGACCGACTCCGTGCCCGCAGGTTCGGGTGTCTGAGACGAAGACCGTCTGTGGGTGAAGCCCCGGCCGCACTTGTGCGGGCCGGGGCTTCGCTCTGTTCCGGGGCCGTCCCGGTCCCACCGGGCCCTGTCGGCGGTTTGCCCGGGCGAATATGTTGCTTGCTCAAGCGAAGAGGAAGCGATGAGGGGGAGCGCGTGAAGAAGCGGGCCGGCATCGGCAGGAGGGCGGGGGCCCTGATCGCGGCCGCCGCGGCGGTGGGAACGGTGGCGGGGACGCCCGCCCAGGCACAGGCTCAGCCCCGGACCCAGGTCCGGGCCGCCGGCGGGGAGGCGCTCCCGCCGTACACCTTCGACTCCACCGCCCAGCGGGTCCGGGGCGCCGCCTCCAGCTCCGACGCGCAGGAGCTGAAGACCGGGCGGACCTACCGCGACACGCTCCGGAAGAACGGCAAGGTCTACTACCGGATCGTCCTCGACGGAAAGCGGAACACGTACGTCTCCGTGGTCGCCGTCCCCAAGCCGGGCGGCAAGGTCGAGTACGGCGACGGCTTCAAGGTCAGCATCCAGGACAACTCCGGCACGGAGTGCGGCTACCAGCAGGCGGGCTTCTCCTCGGCCCGGTACACCCGCCCCCTCGCCGCCTACGCCCGCCGCACGGTCAACCCGGACAGCTCCAGCTGCCGGCAGCCGGGCAACTACTACGTGCTCGTCGAGCGCACCACGAAGACGGGCTCCGACCAGTCCGACTGGGACGTCGAGATCCGGCACCTGGCCGAGCCGCTCCTGAAGAAGGCGGGGCCGACCGAGCTTCCGGAGGCCTGGCCGTCCGCCACGCCCGCGCCCCTGACGGGCGAACCGAAGCCCCGGCAGGGCGGCTCGGGGGTCTACGACGCGGCCTCGCTCACGCAGGGCGAGTGGCGGTCCGACATCCGGCCGGGGCAGACCCTCTTCTACCGGGTCCCCCTCGACTGGGGGCAGCAGCTCTTCGCCACCGCCGAGCTGGGCAGCAGCGTCGAGGGCGACGACTACGTCTCCAACGCGCTGGTGCTCTCCCTCGAGAACCCGGCGCTCGGCCACGTCGACGCCGAGACCGTCGGCTACAGCGGGAAGCAGGCGACGCTGGCGCTCGGCCCGCAGCGGCCGGTGGCGCACGAGAACCGCACCTCGTACACCGAGGCCACGAGCGGGATGCGGTTCGCCGGCTGGTACTACCTGTCCGCCACGCTCAACCCGGAGATCGCCGAGGAGTACGGCGACGGGCCGGTGCCGCTGACGTTGCGGGTGAACGTGCTGAACGCGGCGAAGGCCGGTCCCGGGTACGACGGGGGCCCCGGCCCGTTCGCCGTGACCCCCGACGACAAGAGGTCGGCCGAGGAGGCGGAGCGCAGCGACTCCATGCGGCTGGTCGCCACGGCCGGGATCGGCACCGGGACGGTGCTGCTGCTCGGCCTCGGCGCGTGGACGCTGGTGGCGCGGAGGCGGACGGCGTGACGCCTCAGACCTGAGTGAGGGCCCAGAAGCCGACCGCGAGGCAGACGAGCGCGAGCAGGAGCACCGGGACCGCGACCTTCGGGGGCGGTCCCGGACGGCGTACGGGGGCGGGCACGGGGGCCGTCACCGGTTGCGGGTACCCGTAGGGGCCGGGGGCCTGGACGGGGTGGGCGGTGTACGGGTTCGTGGGGGCCTGCCCGTACGGCCCCGCCGGGGTGATCCCCTGGTTGAAGGCGGGGCCCGGGTACGCGGCCGGCGGGGGCAGGTGGAAGCTGCCGGTCTCGGAGGGGTGGGGCGGAGTGGCCGGGGCGGCGGGGGTTGTGACCGGGGCGGCCGGGGTGGTGGCCGGAGCGGCAGGGTGTGGGGGCTGCTGCTGTGGTGGTACGGGATGCGGGGGGCCGGCGGGCTGTTCCCGGGCCGGTACGGGCGCGGGGAGGGGGTGCCCGGGGTCGGTGGCCGTGGGCGGGCCCGGGGCGGCGGTCGCGGCGGGGGCCGCAGCGGGGGCCTGGTCGCCCTGGCCGTCCTGTGCCGGGTGGTGGGCCGGGGAGGTCGCGGGATGCGGGGGGCTGGTGGGGTTCTTGGCGCTCGTGGGGATCGTGGGGTTTGTGGCGCTCGTAGGGTTTGTGGGGCTCTTGGTGCCGGTGGTGCTCGTGGGGCCTTCGGGGCCGAAGCCCGGGGGCAGGGGGCCGAGTTGGTCGAAGATCTCGACCGGCTCCTCGTCGGCGGCCGGCTCGGGCAGCATCTCGACGGCGGCGCTCAGCGCCTTGCGCGCCCCCGTGGCCGTCCGGAAGCGGGCCTGCGGGTCGGGCTGGAGCAGTCCCGCGAGCACCTGCCACAGGGGCTCCGGGATGCCCTCGGGGGCGCTCGGGGTGCCGTACGCGAGGAAGTGCTCGACCAGGGCCTGGGAGTCCGGCTTGCGGCCCTGGAGCAGGTAGAGCGCGACCAGGCCGACGGCGAACAGGTCGGCGGTGAAGTCCGGTTCGGCGCCGAGGAGCTGTTCGGGCGCGAAGTAGCCGGGCGTCCCCACGACGTAGTCGGTCTCCGTGAGCCGGGGCTCGCCCTTGCGCATGGAGATGCCGAAGTCGGAGAGGCGCAGGTGCGGCCGTCCGGTCCCGGTGACGTCGAGGAGGATGTTGGCCGGCTTGATGTCCCGGTGGACGACCCCCTCGGCGTGCACCGTGGCCAGGCCCGAGAGCAGCTGGTCGAGGAGGACGCAGACGAAGCGGGGCGGCAGCGGGCCGTAGTCCCCGATGACGTGGGCGAGCGAGCCGCCGGCCACCAGGTCCATGGTGAACAGGACCTTGTCGTCGTCGGCGGCCCAGCTGGCCGGGGCGAGGACGTGCGGGTGGTCGATCCGCAGCGCCTGCTCGCGGACGAAGCGGAGCAGGGTGTGGGCGTCGCTCTGCAGGAGCACCTTGGCCGCCACGTAGCGGCGGCGCCGGTGGTCCCAGGCCCGCCACACCGCGCCCGCCCCGCCCCGTCCGATCGGGTCGATCAGCTCGTACCGTCCGGCGAAGACCTCACCCATCGCGCTGCGCCCGCTCCCCGTTGCGTCGTCTCTCCGCGGGTCCGGCCGGCCGCCGGGCCCCTCAGTTCTGGTGCGACTCGTAGTGGGCGACCGCCTCCGCGGTCCGCCCGGCGCCGTACACCCTGAGGAACTCTGCCAGTTCCGGGTGGGCCGGGGCGAGCGAGTCGGCGGCGTCGATGATGTCGCCCGCGGCCGCGACGGAGCGCAGCAGGGACTGGATCTCGCGGACCACCCGGCGCACGGTCGGGGCGCCGGAGCCGGCGCCGGCTCCGGCTCCGGTCTGGCCCGAGCCGGTGAGGACGGAGCCGCCCTGCGACTTCTTGACCTCCTCCATGCGGTCGGTGGCCTCGGCGGCGCTGACGCTGCCGTCGGCGACCTGCACGGCGAGCTCCTGGAGCGCCTGGACGCGCTGGACGACGGCCGGGTTGCCGATCTTCGCCCGCTGGCCGCTCATCAGCTGGGACAGCATGGGCGCGGAGAGCCCGAGCACGGCCGCGAGCCTGGCCTGGTTGAGCCCGAGATCGTCGATCAGCCGACGGAAGAGCGCCCCCAACGGCTCCCCGTACCAACTGCGCTGAAGCTCTCTGGCTCTGGCCGTGGCTTCCTGCTGCGCTGCGTCCATCACTTCTCCCCATCCCTGCGGTTCGCCACTGCGAACCTCGGGCAGCATCTTACGGAGCGTGGTCGCGGACCGGGAGTCCCAATCCTTTTGCCGGACATGGGGGGTGACCCGGTACGCTGTCCTCGTTCCGGGGCCTTAGCTCAGTTGGTAGAGCGCTGTCTTTGCATGGCAGATGTCAGGGGTTCGACTCCCCTAGGCTCCACTCCGGACTGACCCCCCTGACCTGCGGAAGCGCGGGCCAGGGGGGTCTTTCGCGTCTCCTCCGGTACGGGGGCGGCGGCCGGGACCGGGGTCCGGGGGCGTGGCGCTGGGTGAGCAGGGGCCCAAGTGGCCCAGGCTCCGGAGGCGCGAATGGACCAGGAGCGGTGGGCCACTCGGTTCTAGCGTCGTGTCCATGGCGAACAGAGGGAACGCGGGGGGACGGACGGACGAGCCCGAGCCGTACGCGCTCGAAATCCGTGGGCACGCGCGTGGGGAGGCCGGCGGGCACGCGCGCGGGGAGGCCGACGGGGAAGTCGGCGGGGAGGCGCGTGGGGAGGCCGGCGGGCGGGTGCCCCGTGCGCTGGTGGTCGCGCAGTTCGTCAACGCGGTCGGGGACGGGGCCTTCTACGTCTCCTCGGCGCTCTACTTCACGCGGATCGTCGGGCTCTCCGCGCCGCAGATCGGGGCCGGGCTCGCGGTCGCCTGGGCCGTGGGGTCGGTCGCCGGGGTGCCGCTGGGGCACCTGGCCGACCGGCGGGGGCCGCGCGGGACCGCCGTACTGCTCGCCCTGGCCACCGCCGCGTCCGTCGCGTCCTTCCTCGTCCTGCGCTCCTTCGTGCCGTTCCTCTGCGCGGCCGTCGCGTACGCCACGGCGCAGAGCGGGCTCGCCGCGGCCCGGCAGGCCCTGCTCGCCGGGCTCGTCGGGCCGGCCGCGCGGACGCGGGCGCTCGCCCGGCTCCAGGCCGTCCTCAACGGCGGGCTCGCCGTGGGGGCCGCGCTCGGCGGGCTCGCGCTGCACGCGGGGACGCGGAGCGCGTACCTCGCCGTGTTCGCCCTGGACGCCGCCGCCTTCCTGGTCTGCGCGCTCGTCCTGGGCCGGCTGCCCGCGGTGGCGCCCGCCCCGGGGTCCTCGGGCGGCGGGCCGGGGCTCGCGGTGCTGCGGGACCGGCCGTACGCGCTGCTCGCCCTCCTCAACGCCCTGATGCTGCTGCGGATGCCGCTCCTCAGCCTCGCCCTGCCGCTGTGGATCGTGGAGCGGACGGCGGCTCCCGGCTGGACCGTGTCGGCGCTCTTCGTCCTCAACACCGCCGTGGTGACGCTCTTCCAGGTCCGTGCCGCCCGGTCCGTGACGGACCTCGCCACGGCCGCGCGTGCGGTGCGGTGGTCGGGGGCGGTCATGTGCGCCGCGTGCGCGGTCTTCGCGTTCTCGGGGACGTCGGAGGCCGGCCGTGGCGCCGGGGCGGGGGTCGCGGTGGCGGTGCTCGTCCTCGGGGCCGTGCTCCAGGTCCTCGCCGAGATGCGGCACTCCGCGGGCTCGTGGCAGATCGGCTTCGCGCTGGCCCCCGCCGACCGGATCGGCCAGTACCAGGGCTTCTACGGCTCCGGGGTCCCCGTCGCCCGCACCCTCGGACCCCTGCTCGTCACGACCCTGCTCATCGGCTGGGGCGCGCCCGGGTGGCTGCTCCTGGGCGGTGTCTTCCTGGTCGCGGGTGCGGCGACCGGCCCCGCCGTGCGGTGGGCGGACACCGCCCGCTGATCCGTACGAGTGGTGTTCATCCGAAGAACTGCGCACGAGCGGCGTCGCTCCGTGCCATTCCGGGGCGCAGCCACATCATGAGGAAGGTATGTAAAGCGCGCAACTCGAAATGAACCATCCGAGAACACCACGAAAGCGAGGGGCCATGGCCACCGCCAAGGTCAAGCAGTTCTGGGCCGCCTTCATCTCCGTCCTCTTCGCCCTGCTCGCCTCCGTCGGCCTGGCGGGCACCGCCGCCGCGGCCCAGCAGCCCGCCGTGCAGCAGCCCGAGGAGCCGGTGGCTCCCGCCGCCGCCACGACCGCCTCCGCCGCGGGGGAGCGCGCGTCCGCCTCCGTACCGGCACAGCGGGCACACCGGTGGCCGCTGCTCGCGGGGGACCGCTCCCTGCCGCCCACCATCAAGCAGCGCATCGCCGCCGAGGCCCACGGTTCCTCCCCCACCGCGCGCCAGCGCTCGGCCGTGCCCGCCGCCGTCGAGAGCGACCCGGTCGCGCTGACGGAGCTGGCGCTCGCCACGGCGGCGTAGGGCGCGGGGAGACCACGACGTGCACTCCCCGCACCCCACTGGTGCTCATTCGGCACCACGCAGTGCCCATTCGGCACCAAGTAGTAGGAACCGGCGTTATCCAAAACGTCCGAAGCACCTGGACCACCTGGCGGCACCCGGCACCGTACGGCCGGACCCGACAGGATCCGGCAGCACCCGCCAGGCCCCGACAGGGTCAGGCACCGCATGGCAGGGCCGGGTGGAACCCGGCACTACCCAACCGCACCCGGCAGACTCCGGCGCTACCCAACCGCACCCGGCAGGCTCCGGAACCGCGCGGCAGAGCCCGGCAGGACCCCGTACGAAGCCCCCGTCCGGTCAGCGGCCCTCGTCGCGGCGCTCGGCGGCCTCCGTGGCGTCCAGTTCGGCGGCCTCCGCCTCGGCCTCGGCCTCCTTGGCCTCCACCTCCGGATCGAGGGTGGCCCCACTGCCGTCGACGGACGTCAGCACGGTGACCTCCTCGTCCACCTCGGTGGCGGCGGGCGGCTCGACCAGCCAGTCGGGGTTCGACTGCTTGTCCCACCACTTCCAGGCGGCGAACACGCCGCCGGCCACCACGCCGAGGACGACGAGTCCCTTGGCGAGGCGCCCGGCCCTGGCCCGGCGCTCGTGCTTCCTCACGATCTTCCGAATCTCCTTCGGCGTCACCTGACCGCGCAGCGCGGCCCAGGCGGCCGTGGAACGCGCACCGGCCTCCTCCAGGACGGGACCGGTCGCGGCGACCGCGCTCTCGACGCGCGGAGCGGTGTAGTCGGCTGCCTGACGGGCGGCCCGGCGGGTCTTGACCGCCGCACGGTGTGCGGCCGCGTCGACCCGCGGCGGTACCCGCGGTGCGACGTACGCGTCGTACTGCGTACGAGCCTGCGTCCGGGCCTGCTGAGCGGCCTTCGAAAGCTTCGGCGCGATCAGCTCCCGCGCCTCGTTCGCATACTGTGTGGCCTGGTCCCGGGCCGTTTCCGCGTACGGCGCCACCACTTCCGCGGCGTGCAGAACGCTCTCCTTCGCCGAACCTGTGGCGGCGCGCACGCTGTCCATGCGGGTCACGGGATTCCTCCTCCTCGGTGGCGATGTCAGGTTTTCGCCTTTCCATCCTCTTCGGAATCATGCCCGTCGGAGCCAGGTCCGGCATGTGGGGCGGGCATCCGGGGCATGCGAGGATCGTTCACTGCAGAGTCAGGCGTGACATGACGCGCCCCGATGTGGACGGAAGGCGACCGTGGCCGAGCAGCTGTACGCGATCCTCAAGACGAGTCTGGGCGACATCGAGGTGCGGCTGATGCCGTTCCACGCGCCGAAGACGGTGCGCAACTTCGTCGAACTCGCGTCGGGCGAGCGCGCGTGGACGCACCCCGCCACCGGCGCGGTCTCCGAGGACCCCCTCTACGACGGGACGGTCTTCCACCGCGTCATCAAGGGCTTCATGATCCAGGGCGGCGACCCCCTGGGGAACGGCACGGGCGGTCCCGGCTACGAGTTCGCCGACGAGTTCCACCCGGAGCTCTTCTTCGACCGCCCCTACCTGCTCGCCATGGCCAACGCCGGCCCGGGGACCAACGGCTCGCAGTTCTTCGTCACCGTCGCCCCCGCGACCTGGCTGAACCGCAAGCACACGATCTTCGGCGAGGTCGTGGACAAGGAGAGCCGGAAGGTCGTGGACGCGATCGCGGAGGCCGGGACCGATCCGCACACCGAGCGTCCGCTCCGGGACGTGGTCGTCGAGTCCGTGGTGATCGAGAAGCGCTGAGCCGGAAGGGACGGGACCTCCCATGGACGCGCAGCCCGGTCTGCCGCGCTGTTACCGCCACCCGGAGACCGAGACCGGCATCCGCTGCGTCCGCTGCGACAGGCCCATCTGTCCGCAGTGCATGGTCTCCGCCTCCGTCGGCTTCCAGTGCCCCGACTGCGTACGCGGCGGTTCGGGCACCGGGCACGCCCCCGACGCCAACCGGCCCCGGACGCTCGCGGGCGGCCGGGTGGCCACGGACGAACGTTTCGTCACCAAGATCGTCATCGCGATCAACCTGGCGCTCTTCATCGCCGTCCAGGCGGTGGGCGACCGGCTCGTCGACGACCTGGGGCTCATCGGGTACGCCTTCCTCCCGACCGGCGAGCTGATCGGGGTCGCGGACGGCGAGTGGTACCGGCTGCTGACCTCGGCCTTCCTGCACCAGGAGATCCCGCACTTCCTCTTCAACATGCTGGGGCTCTGGGTGATCGGCGGGATCGTCGAACCCGAACTGGGCCGGATCCGGTACACGGCCCTGGTCCTGCTCTCCGGGCTCTCCGGTTCGGCGCTCGCCTATCTGCTCTCCCCGCAGAACCAGTTCTCGCTCGGTGCCTCCGGGATCGTCTTCGGGCTGATCGGCGCCTGGGTCGTCCTCGCCCGCCGCCGGCGGCACGACATGCGGCCGGTCGTCCTCTTCGTCGCGCTGTCCCTGCTACTGACCTTCACCCGTCCGGGGATCTCCTGGGAGGCCCACATCGGCGGTCTGGTCGGCGGCGCCCTGGTGACGTACGCGCTGCTGCACGCGCCCCGGGCCCGCCGGAACCTGGTGCAGTACACAGCCTGTGGACTGGTTCTCCTGCTCGACCTGGGGATCGTGCTCTTCCGATCGGCCGCGCTCGCCTGAGCGCACAGGGCTGTGGATGAGCTTCTGTGTGAGCTTTCCCCAGAGTTATCCACAGTGTGTGGCGAACTCCTCCCGCTCCGTGGAGAAAGAACGCGCCCCTCACCTCTGACCTGGGGATTTCCCAGGGAGGTGAGGGGCGCGACGCATCGTGCCGAGGGTGATCGCGGTCATACCGGCGTCAACCCCGGCGTGAGTTATCCACAGATCTTCGTAAGTTATCCAGTGCTGTGCACAACGCTGTGGATAAACTCAGGGGAGAGCTTGACGGGCACCCGGCACGGGCGCTAGGTCGCCACCGTGGACGACCGGGCCGTCGCTACTTCCACTGCGTGGAGACGCCGAAACCGGCCGCGATGAAGCCGAAGCCCACCACGATGTTCCAGTTCCGGATCGACTCGATCGGCATCGTGCCGTCGGTGACGTAGAAGACCACGATCCAGACCAGTCCGATGGCGAACAGCGCCAGCATCACCGGCGCCACCCAGCTGCGGTTGGTCAGCTTGATGTTGGTGGCCTGCTTGGCGGGCGGAGGCGTGAAGTCGGCCTTCTTGCGGATACGTGACTTCGGCACGAGGGACTCTCCTGTCGATGCGCTGCGTGACCGCGCAGGGAACTGTGGCTGGCGCCGGGATGTGACGAAGGAGGACGTCTGCGTCCCCCAGGCGTCCGTTAGCGTAGTGGTTCCGCGGCACCGAAGGGGATCAGGGTACGTTGAGCAATTCCGCCGACACTCCCGAAGGGCCGGGCCGCACCGCGAGGTGGCGCCCCGTCCGGCTGCTCACCCTTGCCGTTTTCGCCCTCGCCGGACTGATCTTCGTCACGAGCTTCAACACGGCCAAGGGCACCAACCTCCGCACGGACGCCTCCCTCCTCAGGCTCTCCGACCTGATCGAGGAGCGCAGCCACAAGAACGCCGGACTCGACGAGACCGCCGCCGCCCTCCGCTCCAAGGTGGACTCCCTCGCCGCCCGCGACGACGGCTCCACGCGCGCGGAGGACGAGAAGCTCGAAGCGCTCGAAGCGGCGGCCGGCACCACCGAGGTCTCCGGCTCCGGCCTCACCGTCACCCTCGACGACGCCCCGCCGAACGCCCGGTCCGCCCCCGGCTACCCCGAGCCGCAGGCCAACGACCTGGTCATCCACCAGCAGGACCTCCAGGCCGTCGTCAACGCCCTCTGGCAGGGCGGCGCCGAGGGCATCCGGGTCATGGACCAGCGGCTCATCTCCACCAGCGCCGTGCGCTGCGTCGGCAACACCCTGATCCTCCAGGGCCGCGTCTACTCGCCGCCGTACAAGATCACCGCCGTGGGTGACCGGGGGCGGCTGAGCAGGGCGCTGGCCGACTCCCCGGCGATCCGGAACTACCAGCTCTACGTCAAGGCGTACGGGCTCGGCTGGAAGGTCGACGAGCACCGGTCGGTGACCCTCCCCGGCTACTCGGGCACGGTGGACCTCCACTACGCGAAGCCGGTGGGCTGACCGGATCCCGCCCGTGGGCCCGTCCACGGGCTGTGGACGACGATTCCCGGCCGCGGCGCGTTGTCCACAGGCTTTGGACAGTCAACCCCTCCCGACCCCCGCGCCCCGTACTCTGGTGCCCGTAACGAACGGAAGGGGCGGTCGACGTCATGTACGGCTGGATCTGGCGGCATCTGCCGGGCAACGCGTGGGTGCGGGCGCTGATCTCGATCGTGCTGGCCCTCGCGGTCGTCTACGTCCTCTTCCAGTACGTGTTCCCCTGGGCGGAGCCGCTGCTTCCGTTCAACGATGTGACGGTGGACGGCCAGTGAGCGCGCGAATTCTCGTCGTCGACAACTACGACAGCTTCGTCTTCAACCTCGTTCAGTACCTCTACCAGCTCGGCGCCGAGTGCGAAGTCCTCCGCAACGACGAGGTCGAGCTGAGCCACGCCCAGGACGGCTTCGACGGCGTCCTCCTGTCGCCCGGGCCCGGCGCGCCCGAGCAGGCCGGGGTCTGCGTCGACATGGTCCGGCACTGCGCGGAGACCGGCGTGCCCGTCTTCGGCGTCTGCCTCGGCATGCAGTCGATGGCCGTGGCGTACGGCGGCGTCGTCGACCGGGCGCCCGAGCTGCTGCACGGCAAGACCTCGCCCGTCACGCACGGGGGCCGGGGCGTCTTCGCCGGTCTGCCCTCGCCGTTCACGGCGACCCGCTACCACTCGCTGGCCGCCGAGCCCTCCGCCCTGCCCGCCGAGCTCGAAGTCACCGCGCGGACCGAGGACGGCATCATCATGGGCCTCAGGCACCGCGAACTCCCGGTCGAGGGCGTGCAGTTCCATCCCGAGTCCGTGCTCACCGAGCACGGTCACCGGATGCTCGCCAACTGGCTGGAGGAGTGCGGCGACAAGGGAGCGGTCGACCGGTCGGCGGGGCTCGCGCCGGTGGTGGGCAAGGCCGTCGCGTGACGACGGGCTCGCCGTGGTTCCGGGCGAGGCACGAGCCGGGGCAGGAGCCGAAACCGGGGGACGGACGCGTACCGGAGGGCGGGTACGCGGCGGGGGACGGGTACGTACCGGAGGGCGGATACGTGCCGGGGGGCGGTTACGTACCGGAGGGCGGGTACGCGCCGGAGGCGGAGCCGCACGGGCGGCCCGGTGCGCATGGGCAAGCCGACCCGTACGCGTATGCGCCCGCCGACCCCTACGCGCCCGCCGCCGATCCGTACGTACCGGACAATTCCTACGCGCAGCCCCGGTCGTACCCGCAGGAGCGGGCCTCCGCCCGGGGGGACACCTCCTCCGAGGGCCCCTACGAGCCCCTCTACGGGCCGTACGGCGCCGAGGAGGGGCCGGCGGCCCCGCCGGACGAGACGGCGGTCCTGCCGGTCGTCGAAGGGCCCTCGAAGCCCTCGGGGGCGGCGGACGGGCAGCCTCCCGGGCCCGGGCGGGCCGAGCGGCGCCGTGCCGCCAAGGGCGGCCGGGGGAAGGGCCGCCGCCCCGCCACCCCGCCCGCCGCCGCGAAGCCGGCCGCGCCCCTCTCCCGGGTCGAGGCCCGACGGGCCGCCCGCGAGGCCAAGGAGAGCGTCGGCGTCGTCGCCAGCCGGATCGTCGGCGAGCTCTTCATCACCCTCGGCGTCGTCATGCTGCTCTTCGTCACCTACCAGCTCTGGTGGACGAACGTCCTGGCCGGCCAGGAGACGAACCAGGCCAAGGAGCGGATCGAGGACACCTGGGCCAAGGGCGGGGGCGAGGACCAGCCGGGCGCCTTCGAGCCGGGCGAGGGCTTCGCCATCATGTACATCCCCAAACTGGACGTCGTCGTCCCCATCGCCGAGGGCATCGACAAGACCAAGGTCCTCGACAAGGGCATGGTCGGCCACTACGCCGAGGGCGGCCTCAAGACGGCCATGCCCTCCGACGAGCAGGGCAACTTCGCGGTGGCCGGCCACCGCAACACGCACGGCGAGCCCTTCCGGTACATCAACCGGCTGAAGCCCGGCGACCCGATCGTCGTCGAGACCCGGAACGCGTACTACACGTACGAGATGGCGAGCATCCTGCCGCAGACCCCGCCCTCCAATGTGTCCGTGATCCAACCCGTCCCGAAGGGTTCGGGCTTCACCGAGCCCGGCCGGTACATCACGCTGACCACCTGCACGCCCGAGTTCACCAGCACGTACCGCATGATCGTGTGGGGCAGGCTCCTGGAGGAGCGTCCGCGCAGCAAGGGAAAGCCCGAAGCGCTCGTAGGCTGAGACCCCACACCTCCGGACGGGACGACGGGACGACCTAGTGGCACGAGCGCGCAACCGGATCGCCGGGATCATCAGTGTCCTCGGCGAACTCCTCATCACAGCCGGCCTGGTGCTCGGTCTCTTCGTCGTCTACTCGCTGTGGTGGACCAACGTCCTCGCCGACCGCGCCGCCGACCAGGACGGTGCCCAGGTCCGCGACCACTGGGCCGACGACGCCCCGGGCGCGCTCGACACCCGCGACGGCATCGGCTTCCTGCACGTGCCGGCGATGGGCGGCGGCGAGGTCCTGGTGAAGCGGGGCACCGATCCCGACGTCCTCAACAACGGCGTGGCCGGCTACTACACCGACCCGATCAAGTCCGCGCTCCCGCAGGAGGAGCGGGGCAACTTCACGCTGGCCGCGCACCGGGACGGGCACGGGGCGAAGTTCCACAACATCCACAAGGTGAGGACCGGGGACGCGATCGTCTTCGAGTCCAAGGACACCTGGTACGTCTACAAGGTCTACAAGACCCTGCCCGAGACCACGAAGTACAACGTGGACGTCCTCCAGCCCGTCCCGAAGGAGTCCGGCAGGTCCGCGCCGGGCCGGTACATCACGCTGACCACCTGCACGCCCATGTACACCTCGGACTACCGCTACATCGTCTGGGGCGAGCTGGAGCGCACGGAACGGGTCGACGGCGACCGGACGCCCCCGGCGGAGCTGCGCTGAGCGTCCGGCCCCGGCAACGGGAGAGCCCCGGCATCCGTCCTTCCGGATGCCGGGGCTCTCCCGTCGTACGGGCGGGCGGTGATCAGCCGAACAGGCCGCCGCCACCGTTGTTGTTGCCGCCGTGGTCGTCCCCGTTGTTGCCGTCACCGGGGTTGCTGGGGAAGCCGCCGCCCATGGTGAAGACGTCCACCGAGGAGCCGGTGTTGACCGGGGTGTTCGCGCCCGGGTTCGTGGCGACCACCAGCGCGTCCTCCTTGTCCGAACCCTTCTGGACGACCGTCAGGCCCATGCCCTCGAGCTGCGCCTTGACGTCCTTGAAGGGGCGGTTCGCGAGGCCGTCCGGGATCGTGACCTGCGTCTGCTGCGGGCCCTTGGAGACCTTCAGCGTGACCTGGACGTCCTTCGGCTGGTTCGAGTCGCCCTGCGGGGTCTGGTCGACGACGGTGCCCGCGGGCTTGTCGGAGTCGACGTCCTCCCTGACCACGTTGGTGAAGCCGACCGTGTTCAGCTGCTGGACGGCCTGGTCGTAGGCGCGGTCCTTCACGTTGGGAAGCTGGGACAGCTTCTTCTTCGCGATGGTGATCGTCACCTCGGAGTTCTTCTCCGCCTTGGTGCCGCCGCCCGGGTTCTGGCGCAGGACCGAGCCGGGGTCCTCGTCGGACTCCTCCTCCTCGACCTTGACCTTGAAGCCCTTGTCCTCCAGGGACTTCGTGGCCCGCTCCTGGGACTGCTCCTGGACGTCCGGGACCTCCACGAGCGGTGCGCCCTCGGAGAGGAACACCTTGATCGTGCTGTCGGGCTCCAGCTTCGTCACGTTGTCCGCGACCGGGTCCTGACGGCAGACGGCGCCGGCGGGCTGCTCGCAGCGCTCCGTGCCCGCCTGCTCGACCTTCAGGTTCACGTTGGCGGCGCGGTTCGTCGCGACGTCCAGCTTCTCGCCGACCAGGTTCGGCACCGTGACCGGCTGCGCGCCGTCCTTCTTGTCGAAGACCGCGACGCCGATGAAGATCGCGCCGATGAGCACCAGGACGCCGGCGAGGGCCAGCAGGATCGTCGAGGTGTTCGACTTCTTCTGGCCACCGCTCCCGCGACGGCGGTCCGGGCGGTCGTCGTAGCCGTAGCCGCCGTCGTTCGGGTTGACCGGCGGGAGCATGGCGGTCTGGCCGCCCGGATCGGCCTGGCGCAGGGCCGTGGTCGGCTGGTCCTCCGGCGGGTAGCCGCCGTAGCCCCCGCCGTACGCGGGCGCGGCCGCCATGCCCATCGCGGCGGCGGCCGCGACCGGCTGGCCGTCGAGGCAGGCCTCGATGTCCGCGCGCATCTCGTCGGCGGACTGGTAGCGGTAGTCGGGGTCCTTGACCAGCGCCTTGAGGACGATGGCGTCCATCTCGGGCGTGATCTCGGGGTCGAAGTTGCTCGGCGGCTGCGGCTCCTCGCGGACGTGCTGGTACGCGACCGCGACCGGGGAGTCGCCGATGAACGGGGGACGGACGGTGAGCAGCTCGTAGAGCAGGCAGCCGGTGGAGTACAGGTCGGAGCGGGCGTCGACCTGCTCGCCCTTGGCCTGCTCCGGGGAGAGGTACTGGGCCGTGCCGATCACCGCGGCGGTCTGCGTCATGGTCATGCCCGCGTCGCCCATGGCGCGCGCGATGCCGAAGTCCATGACCTTGACCTGGCCGGTGCGCGTCAGCATGACGTTCGCCGGCTTGATGTCGCGGTGCACGATGCCGGCGCGGTGCGAGTACTCCAGCGCCTGGAGGATGCCGACCGTCATCTCGAGGGTGCGCTCGGGCAGCAGCTTGCGCCCGGAGTGCAGCAGCTCACGCAGGGTCGACCCGTCGACGTACTCCATCACGATGTACGGGATGGAGACCCCGTCGACGTAGTCCTCGCCGGTGTCGTAGACCGCGACGATCGCCGGATGGTTCAGCGAGGCGGCGGACTGTGCCTCACGGCGGAACCGGGCCTGGAAGGACGGGTCACGGGCCAGGTCGGCCCGCAGCGTCTTCACGGCGACGGTGCGGCCGAGCCGGGTGTCCTGGGCGAGGTACACCTCGGCCATGCCACCACGGCCGAGCACCGAGCCCAGCTCGTACCGGCCGCCGAGGCGACGCGGCTCTTCCATAGCTAATCCAGCCCTCTCCGTCTGTCCCGACCGCACCCATGGGTGGTCCGGCGGTGTGTGCTGTTCGCGCATACGCTACCGGCCCCGGGCAGGCGTTCCGCCCGGGGCCGGTAGCTGATACCCGACCGGTACCTGGCCCGTGTCGGGCCCTTACGGGGTCCTTACGGGGTTCCCGCCGGGTTCGGGGGTCAGCCCCGGGTCTTCAGGACCGCCTTCATCACGGCCTTCGCGATCGGGGCGGCCAGACCGCCACCGCTGATGTCCTCGCGGTTCGTGCCCGCCGAGTCCTCCACGATGACGGCGACCGCGACCGGGGAGCCCTCGGAGGTCTTCGCGTACGAGATGAACCAGGCGTAGGGACGCTTGGCGTTCTTCTCGCCGTGCTGGGCCGTGCCCGTCTTGCCGCCGACCTTCACGCCGTCCGTCTTCAGGTCGGCGTTGCCGCCGGTGCCGTTGGAGACGACGTTCTCCATCATCTGCTGGAGCTTCTGGGCGGTCTCCTGCGAGACCGGGCGGCTCATCTCCTCGGGCTCGTTCTTCTTGACCAGGTCGACGTTGGGCGCGCGCAGCTCGTCGATCATGTACGGCTTCATCAGCTTGCCGTCGTTGGCGATCGCCGCCGTGACCATCGCCATCTGGAGCGGGGTGGTCGCGGTGTTGAACTGGCCGATGGAGGAGAGCGCGTTGCCGCCCCGGTCGGCCCTCTTGTCGTAGACGGAGGCGACGGAGCGGACCGGGGTGTACTGCTCGGCGTTGAAGCCGAACTTCTCGGCCGTCTCGACCATCTTGTCGCGGCCGACGTCGTCGCCGAGCTTCGCGAAGACCGAGTTGCAGGAGATCTCCAGCGCCCGGTTCAGGCTGGCGTTCGCGCAGCCGCTGGCGTGGTTGACCATCTCCTTGGTGGAGAGGGGGATCTTCCAGCCCTCGGGGGTCTCGGTCGGCGCGTTGATGTCGGTGACCTTGCCGGCCTCCAGCGCGGCGGCGGCGGTGACGACCTTGAAGACGGAACCGGGCGGGTAGATCTCGCGGAGCGCCCTGTTCAGCTTCGGCTTGTTCTTGTCCTTCTCAAGGGCGATCCACGCCTTCTCGTCCTTGCCGGAGTAGCCGGCGATGGAGGAGGGGTCGTAGGAGGGCGTGGAGGCCATCGCCAGGATCTTGCCGGTCTTCGGCTCGATGGCGACGACGGCGCCGGTGTTGTTCCCGAGGCCCTCGAAGGCGGCCTTCTGCGCGGCGCCGTTCAGGGTGGTGACGACGTCGCCGCCCTTCCTCTTCTCGCCGGTGAACATGGCGAGGGTGCGGTCGAAGAAGAGCCGGTCGTCGTTGCCGGTGAGGATGCCGTCCTCGAGCTTCTCGATCTGGGTGGCGTCGTAGGCCTGCGAGGCGAAGCCGGTGACCGGGGCCCACATGGGGCCGTCGAGATAGGTCCGCTTGTACTTGTAGTACTCGTCCTTGGAGTCGACGGAGCCGGTGATCGGCTTGCCGTCGACGATGATGTTGCCGCGCTCGTTGGCGTACCGCTCGATCTGGACGCGCCGGTTGGAGGCGTGGGTGCTCAGTTCGTCGGCGCGGACGAACTGGATCCAGTTGTCCCGCACGAGCAGGGCGAGGACGAGCAGGCCGCAGAAGATCGCGACCCGGCGCAGCGGCTTGTTCACGGACGGACCACCTGGGTCATCTCGGCGTCGGGGGACGGGGCGGGCGCGGGCGCGGGACGGCGCGCGGTGTCGCTGATCCGGATCAGGATGCCGATCAGGGCCCAGTTGGCGATCACGGAGGAACCGCCGTACGCGAGGAACGGCATGGTCATGCCGGTGAGCGGGATGAGGCCCATCACACCGCCGGCGACCACGAAGATCTGGAGCGCGAAGGCGCCGGAGAGGCCCATCGCGAGCAGCTTGCCGAAGGGGTCGCGGGCGGCGAGGGCGGTACGGATGCCGCGCTCGACGATCAGGCCGTAGAAGAGCAGGAAGACCATCACACCGGTGAGGCCCAGCTCCTCGCCGACCGTGGCGAAGATGAAGTCGGAGTTGGCCGCGAAGCCGATCAGGTCGGAGTTGCCCTGGCCGAGGCCGGTGCCGAGGATGCCGCCGGAGCCGAAGGACATCAGCACCTGGGTCATCTGCTGACAGGCGGCGACGCCTTCCGTGGCACAGCCGAAGGGGTCGGCCCAGGCGTCGACACGGGCCTGCACGTGGCTCGCGAAGGACGCCACGCCCACCGCGCCCGCGACGGACATCAGGAGGCCCATGACGATCCAGCTGGTCCGCTCCGTCGCCACGTACAGCATGATCACGAACATGCCGAAGAACAGCAGCGAGGTGCCGAGGTCGTTCTCGAAGACCAGGATGAGGAGGCTGACCGCCCAGATCGTCAGGATCGGCCCGAGGTCGCGGCCGCGGGGCAGGTAGAGCCCCATGAAGCGGCGGCTGGCCAGGGCGAGCGCGTCGCGCTTCACCATGAGGTAGCCGGAGAAGAAGACCGCGAGGACGATCTTCGCGAACTCGCCCGGCTGGATCGAGAAGCCGGCGACCCGGATCCAGATCTTGGCGCCGAAGCTGTCCATGCCGAGGCCCGGCACGAGCGGCAGCAGCAGCAGGACGAGGGACACGACCATGGAGATGTACGTGTAGCGCTGGAGGACCCGGTGGTCCTTGAGCAGCAGCAGCACGCCCACGAACATGGCGATGCCGATCGCCGAGTACATCATCTGGCTGGGGGCGTCCGGGCTGAAGCTGCCGTACCGCCGCATCGAGGTGGCGATCAGCCGCGGCGACTGGTCGAGCCGCCAGATCAGCACCAGGCCCATGCCGTTCAGCAGCGTCGCGAGGGGCAGCAGCAGCGGGTCCGCGTACGGCGCCCACTTCCTCACCACCAGGTGCGCGACGCCCGCGAGGAGGGCGAGGCCGAGTCCGTACCCGAGCATGCCGGCCGGGACCTTGCCGTCGATGGCCAGACCGACGTTGAGGTACGCGAACACCGGGATGATGACGGCGAACGCGAGCAGCGCCAGCTCGGTGTTGCGGCGGCTCGGCGCCTCGATCGCGCCGATGGTGGTCGTATTGGTGACAACGCTCATGGTGGTGAAGGCCCCCTACGGGTGCTTACTGCTTGCCGCAGTTCGAGGCCAGCTTCTGCTCCTCCCCCGTGAGGGTGGGACCCGGGGACGGAGTGGCTGTGGTGGGCTTGGGGTCGGGGGCGGTGCCGTCGGGCTTCTGGGCCGGCGGCTTGCTGGCCTGGTCGGCGGCCTTCTCGGCGGCGGCGCGGCGCTCCTCGGTCTTCTTGCACGCGGAGGCCTGCACGGCCAGCTCGGAGACCTTCGTCCGGGCCTTGACGAGGCTGCCGCCCGCGATCGTGTCCTCGACCTGCTTCCGCTGGTAGGCGGGGAGGTACTTGAGTTCGATCTCGGGGTGGTCCTTCTCGACCTTCGACAGCGAGACCCACGCCAGGTCCTGGCTGATGCCCTGGTAGAGCGCCACGTGCTGGTCCTTGGACCCCACGAAGTACTGGGTCTGCGTCCAGCGCCAGCCGCCGTAGAGGCCGCCGCCGAGGAGGGCGAGGACCAGGAGGAGGAAGAAGGAGCGCTTGAGCCACTTGCGGCCCTTGCGCGGCTTGACGAAGTCGTCCTCGGTGTACGACTCGAAGGAGCCCTCCGGGGGCATCCCGTCGTAGCCGTAACCGTGGTCGTCGCCGCTGCCGGGCGGACCGAAGCCTCCGGCCGGGGGCTGCCGGTGGGAGGCGTGGCGGCCGAGCCCGGAGGCGCGGCCGGCCGGGGTCTGCATGGCCCCGCCGTCGTTGAGCTGGGCCTGGTTCTCGGCGACCGCGCCCACGATGACCGGGGTGTCGCTGAGGTGACCGGCGAGGGTGTCGCCGCCGTCGACGTCGAGGACGTCGGCGACGATCACCGTGATGTTGTCGGGACCGCCGCCGCGCAGCGCGAGCTGGATCAGCTCCTGCACGGTCTCCTGCGGGCCCTGGTAGCTGGCGAGGGTGTCCTCGAGGGTCTGGTGCGAGACCACGCCGGACAGGCCGTCGGAGCAGATCAGATAGCGGTCGCCGGCCCGGACCTCGCGGATGGAGAGGTCGGGCTCGACGTGGTCGCCGCTGCCGAGCGCGCGCATGAGGAGCGAGCGCTGCGGGTGGGTGGTGGCCTCTTCCTCGGTGATCCGGCCCTCGTCGACGAGCCGCTGGACCCAGGTGTGGTCCTGGGTGATCTGGGTGAGGACGCCGTCGCGGAGCAGGTAGGCGCGCGAGTCGCCGACGTGCACCAGACCGAGCCGCTGGCCGGTCCACAGGAGGGCGGTGAGCGTGGTGCCCATGCCCTCCAGCTGCGGGTCCTCCTCGACCATCATCCGCAGCTGGTCGTTGGCGCGCTGCACCGCCGTGCCGAGCGAGGTGAGGATGTCGGAGCCGGGGACGTCGTCGTCGAGCGTGACGAGGGTGGAGATCACCTCGGAGGAGGCGACCTCACCGGCGGCCTGGCCGCCCATGCCGTCGGCGATGGCGAGCAGCCGGGGACCGGCGTAGCCGGAGTCCTCGTTGCCCTCGCGGATCATGCCCTTGTGCGAGCCCGCGGCGAATCGCAGCGACAGAGTCATGCGCACCTGCCCTGTCGACGCTGCATCGGGGTACAGCCGGTCTCGACCCACACTGCCCACCCTCCGGTCGCTCCGGTCACTTCAGTCGCTCCGGACGCTTCAACCGCTCCGGCCACTCCGGCCGCGAGTGCGGCACGTCCCGCGACGGGGACCGTCCCGGCTCGCTCGCTCCGCTCGCGCCTCTTCATGATGCAGCCACTACTTCCGCAGCTCGATGACGGTCTTGCCGATGCGGATCGGCGCGCCCAGCGGAATCGGCGTGGCGGTGGTCAGACGGGACCGGTCGAGGTACGTGCCGTTGGTGGACCCGAGGTCCTCGACGATCCACTGGCCGTCCCGGTCCGGGTAGATCCGGGCGTGCCTGCTGGAGGCGTAGTCGTCGTCGAGGACGATCGTCGAATCGTGGGCCCGGCCCAGCGTGATCGTCTGGCCCTGGAGGGCGACGGTCGTGCCGGTGAGGGTGCCCTCGGAGACGACGAGCTTGGTCGGGGCGCCACGGCGCTGGCGACCGCCCGTGCTCTGCTGCTGGCCGCGCTGCTGCGGGGGCGCGGCGGCCTGGCGCGCGGCCTGTTGGGGCCGCGCCTCCTGGCGCCGCGAACCGCGCTGGGTGACCCGCGTACCGAAGAGGTCGCTGCGGATGACCTGCACGGCCACGATGACGAACAGCCACAGAACGGCCAGGAAACCCAACCGCATGACCGTAAGGGTCAGCTCTGACATTGCCCCCGCTTCACCCTTCGGCTTGCCGGTAAACGATGGTGGTGCTGCCCACGACGATCCGCGAGCCGTCGCGGAGCGTAGCGCGGGTGGTGTGCTGCCCGTCCACCACGATGCCGTTGGTGGATCCGAGATCCTGGATCGTCGGGGGCGTTCCGGTCCGGATCTCGCAGTGCCGGCGGGAGACGCCGGGATCGTCGATCCTCACGTCCGCGTCGGTGCTGCGGCCGAGGACCAGGGTCGGGCGCGAGATCTGGTGGCGGGTGCCGTTGATCTCGATCCAGCGGCGCACCTGGGTGCCCGCCCCGCCGTGGGTGGCGGGACCGGGCATGGCGCCGGGACGTCCCGCGGCGGCCGACGGCCGGTGGCCGGGCGCGCCGGGGGGCGGGGAGGCGGGCATGGGCGGGGCGCCGGCCGGGGGGTACCCATAGCCGTCGCGGCCCTGCTGCTGTCCGGCCGCGGGCGGCTGGGACTGTGACGTACTCGACGCCAGCGTGCGGCTGCGGACGCGGTACAGGCCGGTGTCGAGGTCCTCGGCCTTCTCCAGGTGGACCTTGATCGGCCCCATGAAGGTGTACCGCTGCTGCTTGGCGTAGTCCCTGACCAGGCCGGCGAGCTCGTCGCCGAGCTGGCCCGAGTAGGGGCTGAGACGCTCGTAGTCCGGCGTGCTCAGCTCGACGATGAAGTCGTTGGGCACGACGGTCCGCTCGCGGTTCCAGATCTGCGCGTTGTTGTCGCACTCGCGCTGGAGAGCGCCGGCGATCTCGACAGGCTGGACCTCGGACTTGAAGACCTTGGCGAAGGTGCCGTTGACCAGACCTTCGAGACGCTGCTCGAAACGCTTCAGGACTCCCATGGGGCACCTCCTCCGTCGTTGCCGTCCTGGTACTGCTTACTGATCGTATCCACGCGTCGGGAAATCGGCTGGTTCCCCTTCTCTGCCCTGTGGACGAGTGTCACCTCTCACAGGTTGCCCCCACGGATCGTAGAGGCGGCCTGTGGACAGTGTCCCGCACCCGGCTGTGGAAGTGGGGCGCGGTCCGGGGTCCGGGCGGTCCGTCCCCGTTCCTCCCGCGTTCCCCTCCCCGCTCCCGCTTCCCCCGCCCGTCCTCTTCCCCGCTCCCACCGCTCTTCCTCTTCCCCGGCTTCTCCCGCTCTTCCCCCGTCCGTCCTCTCCGGCGGTCCCTCCTCGTCCGACCGCTCGGCCCTCCCCTCCCCTCCTCCCTCCGTCCTCTCCGCTCCGGCCTACCCCCGTCCGTCCTCCTGTCACTCCCTCACCCTGGACACCTTGGTCTCCGCGAGTGGAGCCGAAACAACGGATGTGAATCCACGGTCTGCGACGTGCTAATCTTCTGATGTCGCCAGGCGCTCCCACCGAAAAGTGAGAGAGTCCGGAGCACACCCAATGCGCGGGTGGCGGAATAGGCAGACGCGCTGGATTCAGGTTCCAGTGCCCGAAAGGGCGTGGGGGTTCAACTCCCCCCTCGCGCACCAGGAGCATCGCTCCAGATGTACCGATGAGAAGGTCGGCACCATGAAGATGGTGTCGGCCTTCTCGCTTTTCCCGGCACCTGCCGGACGGGTGGTGTGAGGTACTCCACAGGTGGTCCTCCTCCTCTTCTTCCGTCTTCCTTGCCCTCGTTCTCGTCCGCTCGCACCCGCTCTTCGTGCCGGGTGCGAGACCTTCGTCGTGGGCGAGTGCGACGAAAGGGGGAAGGCCGGCGGTGGGACCGGTGCCTAGGGTGCGGGCGTGGACGCTTTGTCGAAGTCGGGGGACCGGGGTTCGTACGGGATCGGGGCCGCACTCGCCGCCGGGTGGGCCTGGTTCGCGGTGCCCGGACAGTGGTCGGGACGCAGGACCACCGGTGAGGTGGCGCTCGCCGTGGTCGTGGGGCTGCTCGCCGCCGGGACCGAGGAGCTGCTGGGCGGCGAGGGGTGGCGGTTGGCGGCGGTCGCCGCCGGTGCCGCCGTGCTGTCGCTGCTGCGACGGCGGCTCCCCGCGAGCGTGCTCGTCCTGACGGCGGCGCTCTCCCCCTTCGTCGCCGGGTTCGGCCCGCTGCTGATCGTGGCCGGCTGGTCGGCCGGCCGGTACATCGCGAGCGCCGGACGGGCGCTGGCCGCGTTCATCGCCGCCTTCGTCCTCGACGTCGGGGGGACGCTCCTGGACACCTGGGACCGGCAGCGGCTCTTCACCGTCGTCTTCATGGCGACCCTCTATTACCTGGGGACCACCCTGGCCCCCGGGCTCGCCCACCGCTACTGGACCCAGCGGCGGACCCTGCTGCACGCGCTCCAGGAGCGCAACGCCCAACTGCTGCGCGAGCGGACCATGGTGGTCTGGCAGGCGCGGCTGCGGGAACGGCAGCGCATCGCCCAGGACATGCACGACAGCCTCGGTCACCAACTGGCCCTGATCGCCGTGCACACGGGAGCCCTGGAGGTGGACCGGGAGCTGAGCGAGCGGCAGCGCGAGGTGGTCGGCGTCCTGCGGAACGCCTCGGTGACCGCGATGCACGAGCTGCGGGAGGTCGTCGGGATACTCCGCGACGGGGTCGGGGCGGCGAACGGGACCGCGGCGGCGCCCGCGCCCGCCGGGGACGAGACGGGGAGGGCGGCCCGGGGGATCGCCGGCATCGAGGGGCTCGTGGCGGCGGCCCGTGCGGCCGGCACCGAGGTCGGGCTGCGGCGGACGGGGGAGGAGCGGCCGCTCGCGCCGGCGGCCGACCACGCCGCGTACCGGATCGCGCAGGAGGCCCTGACCAACGCCTACAAGTACGCCCCGGGAGCGCCGATCGGCGTCGAACTGCGGTACGAGCCGGACGCCTTCGTGGTGGAGGTCGTCAACGAGGAGCCGGCGGACGGGCCCGCCGAGGACATGGTGAGCGGTGGTCAGGGGCTGACCGGCCTCGTCGAGCGGGCCCGGCTGGTGGGCGGCATGTGCCACGCGGGGCCGGCCGACGGCGGCGGGTTCCGGGTGGCCGGGATGCTGCCGTACGGGGCGGCGCCGGTCGCGGAGGCGGTGCCTTTGGTCGATGCGGCCGACGACTTCCGGCAGCAGACCACGGAACCGCTGGTGGGAGACGGTCGTCCGGTAGTGGCCGGACCGGCCGACTGGACTTTCACCGAGCGGGAGTTGGCGATGGCGATGCGTGGGGGCAGGGGCGCGAGCACGGGCAGGGGGGTCGCGCTGGGATGCGGGATCGCGTTCGGGGCGCTCGTCCTGCTTCTGGTGGCGGGGGGCTTCGGCCTCTACTTCCTGATCGGGTCGCTGGAGAAGGGGATGATCGAGCCCGCGGAGTACGAGGCGGTGAAGGTCGGGGCGAGCGAGCAGGAGGTCCGTGCCCAACTGCCCTCCGGCGACTCGATAGCCACGGTCGGCCTCCAGGGCTCGGGGCCCGCGCGGCCGGAAGGATCCGAGTGCCTGATGCTGCTGTCCTCGGAGACGAGCGAGAGCTGGGACGAGGAGCCCGTTTTCCGGTTCTGCTTCAAGGACGGCAAGCTGATCGAGAAGAAGTCGTACATGGCCGAGCAGCGGTAGCGCGGCCGCTCGTACCGGAGCCGTGGGGGAGAAGCTGTGGCAGGGCAGCCCATCAGGGTCGTGATCGCCGACGACGAGCCGCTGATCAGGGCCGGGATCCGGATGATCCTCATCTCGGACCCCGGGATCCAGGTCGTCGGGGAGGCGGCCGACGGGCGGGCGGCGGTCGAGGCGGCACGGGCGCACGCCGCCGACGTGGTGCTGCTCGACATCCAGATGCCGGTCCTCGACGGGCTCTCGGCGCTGCCGGAGCTGCGGCGGGCGGCGCCCGCGGCCCGGGTCATCATCCTGACGACCTTCGGCGAGCGGGAGAACGTCCTGCGGGCGCTGGAGCACGGGGGTGCCGGGTTCCTGCTGAAGGACACGGCGCCCGCGGAGCTGATCGGGGCGGTGCGGGCCGCTGCGGCGGGCGACGCGTACCTGTCGCCCGCGGCGACCCGGCACGTGGTGGAGCGGCTCGCCAAGGGGCGGGAGGCGGCCCGCGCCGAGGAGGCCCGGGGGCGGGTGGCGGCGCTGAGCGAGAAGGAGCGGGACGTCCTGGCGCTGCTCGGGGAGGGGCTCTCCAACGCGGACGCGGGGAAGCGGCTGCACATGAGCGAGGGCACGGTGAAGACGTACGTGAGCCGGATCCTGGCCAAGCTGGACTGCGAGAACCGGGTCCAGGCGGCGCTGCTCGCGCGGGACGCGGGGCTGTAGGGGGGGGCGACGGGGTCGGCCGGGACCGGGACCGGGACCGGGTCTGGAACGTGGGCCGGATCTGGAACCTGGGCTGGGTCTGGAACCTGGATCGGGTCTGGAACCTGGGGCTGGGGCTGGGGACGGGGCAGGAACCGGGCGGGGACGGGGCGGCGCGGGGTCTGGGGCGCGGGGGCGTGGGGCCCGGGTCAGCTCGCGGGGTGGTCCGGGAGGCCGCTCGCGCCGGCGTCGTTGTAGCGCAGGAGGTACGCGGCGAAGTGGGCCAGGTCCTCGGCGGACCAGTCCTTGAGGCGCTCCTGGTAGGCCGCCTGGCGGTTCGTCCGGGCCGAGGCGAGGACCTTCGTGCCCGCCTCCGTGGCGTGCAGGACCTGCACGCGGTGGTCGTCGGGGGCCGGGCGGCGCTCCACGAAGCCGAGCTTCTCCAGGCCCGCGAGCTGGCGGCTGACCGTCGACTTGTCCAGCAGGTAGTGGGCCGCGAGATCGGTGGCGCGGCAGCCGTGCCGCTCTTCGATGTGGGCGAGGAGCGTGTACGAGACGAGCGGGAGCTCGGGATGGACCCGGGCCGCCGCGGCACGGGCCCGGCGGGCGAAGGCCGTCAGCTCGCGCTGGATGACGTCCAGGGACGCCTTACGGGGTGGTTCCACGCCGCCGGTCATGGGGGCTCCCTCGTCGTCGTGCGGGCGCTGTTCGCCCACCACGGCCTTTCGGTTGTATAGTACAACGGTTCCTTAGTTGTAAAAGCCAACCATGGAGGTCTCGGTGTCCGCAGGACCGAACACCAGGGGAGCGTTGAAGCACGTCCTCGGTCATCTGCTCACCCCCCTGCTGATGTGCGTCGGCATGGGACTCGCCTATCTCGGCGCCTTCCACGCCCCCGAACCCCACGATCTGCGCGTCGACGTCGTCGGCTCGGGGCCCACGACCCAGGTCCTCGCCCAGTCGCTCCAGGACAAGGGAGCGGGCGCCCTCGACGTCCGTACCGTCGCCGACCGGGAGACGGCCGTCACCGCGCTTCGCGAGCAGCACAGCTTCGGCGCCTACGTGCCGGGCGAGAAGCCCGAACTCCTCGTCGCCTCGGGCTCCTCCGACACCAGCGCCATGGCCGTCGAGAAGGTGTTCACCAAGGTCGCCGCCGCGCAGGGCGCCCCGCTCGAGGTCACCGACGTCGCCCCCACCGCCTCCGGCGACCCCACCGGCCAGGGCGTCTTCTTCCTCCTGGTCGCCCTCAGCATCGGCGCGTACGCCTCGGTCGCCGTCATCGGCGGCGCCGGAGCCGTCCTGCCCATGCGGATCAGGGTCCTTCTCGCCGCCGGCATGTCGTTCGTCGTCAGCCTGATCGGCACCCTCTTCGCCGGGCCGGTCTTCCACCTGGTCGACCGGGGGCTCGGCGGGGTCTGGGCGATGTCCTGGCTGTACGCGGCGGGCATCCTGCTGGTCGGCGTCGGTCTGCACACCTTCCTGCGCCGCTGGACCACGCTCGGCGTGATGGTCCTCTTCGTCATGCTCAACTTCACGAGCTCCGGGGGCATTTACCGGCCCGAGCTCCAGCCCGGCTTCTTCGGCGCCCTGCACGCCTTCTGGAACGGCGCGGGCTTCGTCGAGGGCGTGCGCTCCCACGTGTACTTCGACGGCCACGCCCTCGGCGGGAACGTCCTCGTCCTCGCCCTCTGGTTCCTCGTCGGCGCCGCCCTCGTGACCGTCGCGGGCCTCGCGGAGGCGCGGCGCGCGAAGCAGGCCGCGGGGGCGTCCGTCGCCGGGTCTTCCACCGGGTCTTCCGCCGGGCCTTCTGCCGCGTCCGCTGGCGGGTCCTCAGGTGGGTCCGTCGTCGGGTCCTCCGAGGAGGAGAAGGCCGAGGCAGAGGAGGAGATGGAGGAGGCCGTCGCGGTCTGAGTCCCGCCCGGTCCCCACGTCGGGGAGTTGTCCACAGGTGCTCGTCCACAGGGGGAGACGGCCGATCGGCGGCGGGGGTACCGTCAGGGCCGAACGAGGACGAGCATCGCATCGGGGGAGGGCGTCCCATGGACGTGATCACGGCTGTCGTGCCGGAACAGCGCGGTACGGGCGGGGTGGCGCCGGACGTGGAGCGCGTCCCGCACGTGCCGGGATTCGCGCGCCGGGCGGCCGCGGGGACCGGTTCCTCCCTCAAGGAGCGGGGCAGGGCGCTGCGCGAGCGGGTCCCCCGCTCCTCGCACGTCCGGCAGGACGTCGTCGCCGACCGTCCGGACGCCGTCCGCGCCGTCGAGGAGTCGAACTTCGGCCGGGTCCCCGGGCTCACGCCGATACGGGTCGGCAGGATGGCGGCGAGCCCGTTCGCCTTCCTGCGCGGATCCGCCGGACTGATGGCCCAGGACCTCGTCGGGACCCCCGTCACCGGGATCGCCGCGCAGATATGCGGCGACGCGCACGCCGCCAACTTCGGCCTCTACGGGGACGCGCGCGGCCGGCTCGTCATGGACCTCAACGACTTCGACGAGACCGTCGTCGGCCCCTGGGAGTGGGACCTCAAGCGGCTCGCCACCTCCCTCGTGCTCGCCGGACGGGAGGTCGGCGCGAGCGAGGAGGTCTGCCGGGCCGCCGCCTTCGACGCCGTCGGCGCCTACCGGCGCACCATGCGCCTGCTCGCCCGGCTCCCCGCCGCCGACGCCTGGAACGCGATCGCCGACGAGGAACTCGTCTCCCACGCCGACGCACACGATCTCCTCGGCATCCTGGAGAAGGTCTCCACCAAGGCCCGCAACAACACCAGCGCCCGGTTCGCCGCCCGGTCGACCGAGGCCGTGGCGGACGCCGAGGGCGGCGGCCGCAGGTTCGTCGACGCCCCTCCGGTGCTGCGGAGGGTCCCGGACGCCGAGGCGGCCCTGGTGGCCGCCTCCCTCGGGACCTATCTGGAGACCGTGTCCGAGGACCGGCTGCCGCTCCTCGCGCGGTACGCCGTCCACGACGTGGCCTTCCGGGTGGTCGGCACCGGCAGCGTCGGCACCCGCTCCTATGTCGTCCTGCTCCTCGACCACCGGGGCGAGCCGCTGGTGCTCCAGGTCAAGGAGGCCAGGCCCTCGGCCCTGCTCCCCCACCTCCCGGCCGCCGGCTTCCCGGTGGGGGACGCGGGCCACGAGGGGAGGCGCGTGGTGATCGGGCAGAAGCGGATGCAGGTCGTCAGCGACATCCTGCTCGGCTGGACCACGGTCGAGGGGCGCCCGTTCCAGGTGCGTCAGTTCCGCAACCGCAAGGGCAGCGTCGATCCCGCCGCGCTCGGCGCCGACCAGGTCGACGACTACGGGCGGATGACCGGCGCCCTGCTCGCCCGCGCCCACGCCCACAGCGCCGACCCGCGCCTGATAGCCGGATACTGCGGCAAGAACGAGGAGCTGGACGAGGCCGTCGCCTCCTTCTCCGTCGCGTACGCGGACCGCACCACGGCCGATCACGCCGACCTGCTCTCCGCCGTCCGTTCCGGGCGCGTGGCGGCCGAGCTCGGCGTCTGACTCCCGCGCGGGGGCCGGTGCTCCGGCCCCTTACGCTGGGAGGGTGACGAGCCGGAGCGAGGACAGCGACGTGGACCAGGGCCTGGAGCAGGGAGCGGAAGCCGGGGGCGACGAGCGGCCCGAGGCGCGGCTCGAACGTGCCGTGCGGGTGGCCGAGCAGGCGCTGATCGAGTTCGAGATCGCCGTCGAGACCTTCCGGGTCGAGGTGGAGAACTTCTCCCGGCTGCACCACCAGAAGCTCGGCCCGATGTACGCGCGGCTCGACGAGCTGGAGGCGCTGATCGCCGAGGCCCGTGCGGCGCGCACCGGCGATCCCGAGGACCTGCGGCGGGCCCAGGAGGCCCGGGCGACCGTCATGCCGATGCCCGGGGTGGAGGAGCTGTTCCACGACTGGATCGACACCGACGGCCTCTCCCCCGAGGCGGCGGCCATGCTCACCGAGCGGCCGGTCCAGCCGCCGAAGCGGGTCAGGCCCAGCGAGGAGGCCCGCAGGCTCTACCGCGAGCTGGCCCGCAGGGCCCACCCCGACCTGGCCCGCGAGGAGGGCGAGCGGAAGCGGCGCGAGGAGTTCATCACCCGGGTGAACGCCGCCTACGCCCGCGGCGACGAGGGGCTGCTGCGCGAGCTGTCCGCCGAGTGGGAGGCCGGTCCGGCACCGGCCGAGGAGCGGCTCAGCGAGAGCGAGGAGCTGTACGCGCGCCTGGAGTGGCTGGCGGAGCGCAAGGACATGCTGTCGGCGCTGGCGCGCGAGCTGGAGGAGAGCGCGATCGGCGCGATGCTGCGGATGGCGCCGGACGACCCGGACCGGCTCCTGGAAGAGATCGCGGAGCAGCTGCTCGCGCAGGTCTCCGAGCGGGAGACCGAGCTGTCCGGTCTGGTGCAGTAGGTTTTTCCGTGCGCCCGAGCCCCTTCGGGCGGTTCTGACGAGAGAAGGCCGGTCCCATGAATTTCTCCCCGCTGCCCTCGGTGGACGCGGCTTCCGTGCCGGCCGATGCCCTGGTGCTGGACGTCAGGGAGGACAACGAGTGGGCGGCCGGTCACGTCGAGGGCGCGGTGCACGTGCCGATGAGCGACTTCGTGGCCCGCTTCGGCGAGGTCACGGAGTCCCTGGCCGAGCACGGCCGGGCCTATGTGATGTGCCGGGTGGGCGGCCGGTCGGCGCAGGTCACGCAGTACCTGGTCCAGCAGGGCTTCGACGCGGTGAACATCGACGGCGGGATGATCGCCTGGGACGGCGCCGGGCGTCCGATGGTGACGGATAACGGCGCCCAGGCGTTCGTCCTCTGATCCCTCCCGGCCCCCGCGCCGTTCTCCCGTTCCCTCCGGGCCGGCCCCGTCAGCGGTCGAAGTCCAGCTCCACGTCGGCGGTGGTGGGGCGGGACTGGCAGGCCAGGACGTAACCTGCCTCCGTCTCGTCCGGCTCCAGGGCGAAGTTGCGGTCCATCCGCACCTCACCGCCGACCACGAAGGCCCGGCAGGTGCCGCACACCCCGCCCTTGCAGGCGTACGGGGCGTCCGCGCGGGCGCGGAGCACGGTGTCCAGGAGGGTCTCGCCCCGCTCCACCGGCCAGGTGCCGGACCGGCCGTGCAGGGTCGCGGTCAGGGTGGCGTGCGCGGGGGCGTCGGCCGCCGGGGCGGCCGCGGGCGCGGAGCCGTCGTCGACGTGGAAGATCTCCTGGTGGACCCGGCTCCGGTCGACACCCAGGTCGCGCAGCGCCCGCTCGGCGCCCTGCACGAGCCCGAACGGGCCGCACAGGAACCAGCCGTCGACATCGCCGACCGGCAGCAGCGCGGGAAGCAGCCCGGCGAGCCGCTCGCGGTCGAGCCGGCCCGACGGAAGACCCGCCTGCTGCTCCTCCCGGGAGAGCACGGTGACGAGCTGGAAGCGCCCGGGGTAGCGGTCCTTGAGGTCGGCCACCTCGTCCAGGAACATCGTGGACGCGGCGGTGCGGTCGCTCCGGACCAGGCAGAACCGGGCCCCCGGTTCGCGGGCGAGCAGGGTGGCCGCCATCGAGAGCACCGGGGTGATGCCGCTGCCGCCGACGACGGACGCGAAGTAGCCGGGGCGCGGGGCGAGCGTGAAGCGGCCCGTCGGCTCCATGACCTCGACGAGGTCGCCCACGGCCAGTTCCTTGAGCGCGTACGTCGAGAACGCGCCGCCGTCCACGAGCCGGATGCCGACGCGCAGGACGGGCGGCTCGCCGGCCGGGGCGGCGGGGGCGCAGATCGAGTACGTGCGCCGGACCTCCTCGCCCCGCTCGCCGGTGCGCCGCAGCGCGAGGTGCTGGCCGGGCAGGTGCCGGTACGTCTCGTGGAGCTCGGGCGGGACCGCGAAGGTGACGGCCACGGAGTCGTCCGTGAGCCGCTCGACCTCGCTCACCGCGAGCGGATGGAACCCGGCCCGTCCCGCGCCTGAGGACACCATCTACAGCTCCTTGAAGTGGTCGAACGGTTCGAGGCAGGCGGTGCAGCGGCGCAGGGCCTTGCACGCGGTGGAGGAGAAGCGGCTCAGGAGCTCGGTGTCGGTGGAGCCGCAGTGCGGGCAGCGGATCGCCAGCGTCAGTGGCACCGGGCCGCCGGCCGGGCCCTGCGGGCGCGGCGGGGCGATGCCGAACTCGGTGAGCTTGCGCCGCCCCTCCTCGCTGATGTCGTCGGTGGACCAGGCGGGGGTGAGGACCGTGACGACGGAGACCTCCGGGACCCCGTGGTCGTGGAGCGCGCGCTCGATGTCCGAGGACATGGCCTCGATCGCGGGGCAGCCCGTGTACGTAGGGGTGAGGGTGACCTCGACCCGGCCGGGGCCGGTGACGTGGACGCCCCGCATCACGCCCAGCTCCTCCAGGGTGAGGACGGGCAGCTCCGGGTCGGGGACGGAGCCGGCGACCCGGCTCAG
Organism: Streptomyces sp. NPDC055632; assembly: GCF_053618675.1. Lineage (NCBI taxonomy): Bacteria > Bacillati > Actinomycetota > Actinomycetes > Kitasatosporales > Streptomycetaceae > Streptomyces > Streptomyces sp. NPDC055632. The sequence goes on from NZ_JBSHHY010000002.1 coordinate 278,086, forward strand.
CTCCTCCTCCAGGGCCGTCATGGTCACCACGACGCCCCCGGGTGGCTGCGGTGCAGGTGCTGCATCTCGGCCAGCATCCGCCCGAAGGACTCGGTGTGCAGGCCCTGCCGGCCCGCGCCCGCGCTCCAGGCGCCGGTGCGCGGCCCGGAGGGCACGTCGAGCGTGGCCCTGCCGAGGACGTCCGTCACCGACTCCAGCCAGGTGCTCTCCAGGGCCGTGTGGTCCACGTCGAGCCCCTCGACCGGCTGGAACAGCTCGCCGGTGTACCGCCACAGGGCCTCGCAGGCCCGGCTCATCCGCCCGTGGCTCTCGGGGGTGCCGTCGCCGAGGCGCAGCGTCCAGTGCTCGGCGTGGTCCCGGTGGTAGGCGACCTCCTTGACGGCCTTCGCCGCGAGGCCGGCGAAGGGCCCGTCGCCGGAGGCCAGCCGCCCGTACAGCAGGTGCTGGTAGGTGGAGAAGTAGAGCTGCCGGGCGATGGTGTGGGCGAAGTCGCCGTTCGGCTGCTCGACGAGCTGGACGTTCCGGAAGGAGCGCTCCTCCCTGAGGTAGGCCAGTTCGTCCTCGTCGCCGACGAGGGAGAGCAGGACGCGGGCCTGGCCGAGCAGGTCGAGCGCGATGTTGGCCAGGGCGACCTCCTCCTCCAGGACGGGGGCGGAGCCGGCCCACTCCCCCAGGCGGTGGGAGAGGACCAGGGCGTCGTCGCCGAGGGCGAGGGCCGCGCCGATGGGCACGGCGGCGGCGCCTTCGCGGGTGCCGGCGCCCTCGCGGATGTCGGGGGTGCTCACAGGTGCTTCACCCCCTCCGGGATCTCGTAGAACGTCGGGTGGCGGTAGGGCTTGTCCGCCGCCGGGTCGAAGAAGGGGTCCTTCTCGTCGGGCGAGGAGGCGGTGATCGCCGCGGAGGGCACGACCCAGATCGAGACGCCCTCGCTCCTGCGGGTGTACAGGTCGCGGGCGTTGCGCAGGGCCATCTCCGCGTCGGGCGCGTGGAGACTGCCCGCGTGGGTGTGGGACAGTCCGCGGCGCGAGCGCACGAACACCTCCCACAGCGGCCAACCGTCGCTCGTCATGCCTGTGCCTTCCCGTTGTTCCCGCCGGTGTGCTTGTCCGCGTAGGCCGCCGCCGCTTCCCTGACCCAGGCGCCGTCCTCGTGGGCCTGGCGCCGCCTGCTCAGCCGCTGGTCGTTGCAGGGGCCGTTCCCCTTGAGGACGTCCCAGAACTCGGTCCAGTCGATCGGCCCGAAGTCGTAGTGCCCGCGCTCCTCGTTCCACCGCAGGTCCGGGTCGGGGAGGGTGAGGCCGAGCGCGTCGGCCTGCGGTGCGGCGATGTCGACGAAGCGCTGCCGCAGCTCGTCGTTGGAGTGGCGCTTGATCTTCCAGGCCATCGCCTGGGCGGTGTGGGTCGACTCGTCGTCCGGCGGGCCGAACATCATCAGCGAGGGCCACCACCAGCGGTTCACCGCGTCCTGCGCCATGGCGTGCTGGGCCTCGGTGCCGTTCGACAGGGCGAGCAGCGCCTCGTACCCCTGCCGCTGGTGGAAGGACTCCTCCTTGCAGACCCGGACCATCGCGCGGGCGTACGGGCCGTAGGAGCAGCGGCACAGGGGGACCTGGTTGGTGATCGCGGCGCCGTCCACCAGCCAGCCGATCGCGCCGACGTCGGCCCAGGTCAGCGTGGGGTAGTTGAAGATCGAGGAATACTTCTGGCGGCCGGAGTGGAGCTTGTCGAGCAGCTCGTCCCGGCTGGTGCCGAGGGTCTCCGCCGCGCTGTACAGGTAGAGGCCGTGGCCGGCCTCGTCCTGCACCTTGGCCATCAGGATCGCCTTGCGGCGCAGCGAGGGCGCGCGGGTGATCCAGTTCGCCTCGGGCTGCATGCCGATGATCTCGGAGTGGGCGTGCTGCGCGATCTGCCGGACGAGCGAGGCGCGGTAGGCCTCGGGCATCCAGTCGCGCGGCTCGATGCGCTCGTCGGCGGCGACGGCGGCGTCGAACACGGCCTCGTGGGCGGCCGCCTCCACCGCGGCCGCGTCCGCCGCGCCGGTCGTGCCCGCGCCGCCCGCCGTGCTCGCGGTCCCTGCCGTTCCTGCCGTCACTGCGGTCATCAGATCCCCTACCGACCGATCGTTCGGTTCATTGGCTTCAATGGTGAGACGGCGGCCCGTATGGTGTCAACCCTGTGGATAACCGAGGTGGGCCGATCGGGATCGGGGCGGGATGGACGCGTACGTCGAAAAGGACGCGGTCGAGGTGGGGGACGACCGGCGGACGCCCCCGGAGGAACCGCCGCCCGCGCACCCGGACCCCGCGTCCCCGCAGGCCGCCGGAGCAGCCGATACGGGCGGAACGGGCGGGGCGAGCAGTACGGGCGGGACGGGTAGTACGGGCGGGGTAGGCAGTACGGGTGGGACGGGCGGCGGGATCATGGCCCTGTCCCTGCCGTACCAGGTCGTCGTCGCCGTCGCGCTCGCCGTCGTCGGCGTCTTCGCCTGCGTCCACCTGGCGATGGTCTTCCTGCACGTGGCGCCGTCCAACACGCTGACCAAGCAGAACGGCCAGGCCGTCGACGACTGGATCTACCCCGAGTTCGAGCAGAACTGGAAGCTCTTCGCGCCCAACCCGCTCCAGCAGAACGTCTCCGTCGAGGCCCGCGCCGAGATCACCGCCGCCGACGGTACCCGCCGGACCACCGGCTGGATCGACCTCACGGTCCAGGACATCGAGGCCATCCGCCACAACCCGATGCCGAGCCACACCCAGCAGAACCAGCTCCGCAGGGCCGTGGACTTCTACTTCAACTCGCACTCCGACGACCACCGCCCCAACGGGCTGCGCGGCCGCCTCTCGGAGCAGTACATGCGCCGGATCGCGGTGCAGCGGCTCGACGCCCTGCCCGCCCTCGCCGGCTCCGACGTGCGGCGCGTCCAGCTCCGCGCCGTCAACCGGCCGGTCCCCGCGCCGCGGTGGGGCACCGAGAAGCCGAAGACGTCCCCCACCTACCGCGACCTCCCGTGGTGGCGGATCACCGACGCCGACCGGTCCGCCGACACCGGTGCCGACCGGAAGAGCGCGGACGCGGCCCCGCACCGCACGGAGGAGGCCCGATGAGCGCCCCGGTCCCGACGCCGACGTCCGCGCCCACGCGTGCGCGTGCCCGTGAGCCCTTCGACCGCCGGCTCGCCCGCGCCGTCCAGAACGTCACCGGCCGCTCCCTCGGCCCGTACCAGAGCGCGATCGTACGGATCGGCTTCTCGCTGACCTGGCTGCTCTTCCTGCTGCGCGAGCTGCCGCACCGCCACCAGCTCTACGGCTCCGAAAGCCCCTGGTCGTGGGGGATGGCCGAGCGGCTGATCGCCGACAACCGGGCCTTCACCGTGCTCATGTGGTCGGACGGCCGGATCTGGTTCGAGATCGTCTACGGACTCGCGGTGCTCTCCACCGCCCTCCTCCTGGTGGGCTGGCGCACCCGGGCCGTCTCCGTGGTCTTCATGGTCGGGGTCCTTTCGCTCCAGAACCGCGCCGTCTTCGTGGGCGACGGCGGCGACAACGTCCTCCACCTCGCCGCGATCTACCTCGTCCTGACCCGCTGCTCCCAGGTGTGGTCCCTCGACGCCCGGCGGGCGGCCCGCGAGGACCGCGCCGCCCGCGCCGGGGAGCCCCCGCGCCGCGACCTCACCGGCCCGCTGCTGTGGACCGTGCTCGGCGGCTTCCTCGTGGCCGCCACCTGGTTCTCCGACGTCAGCGGCGAGTGGTGGACGCTGCTGCTGCTGTGGGTGCTCTGGCTGGGGAACGCGCTGTGGTGGCTGGTCCGCCGGTACGCCCCGGGGGAGCCCCGCACCCTGCTCGACGCCCTCGCCAACCTCGCGCACAACGCCACCCTGCTGGTGCTCATGGCGGAGGTCTGCCTGATCTACGCCACGGCCGGCTGGTACAAGATCCAGGGCTCGCGCTGGCAGGACGGCACCGCGCTGTTCTACCCGCTCCACCTCGACTACTTCACGCCCTGGCCCGCCCTCTCCGAGCTGCTCGCCGCCGGCGGGATCATGGTGATGGTGCTGACCTACGGCACGGTGATCGTGCAGGTCGCCTTCCCCTTCACGCTCTTCAACCGCAAGGTCAAGAACGTCCTCCTCGTCGCGATGATGCTGGAGCACGCCGGGATCGCCCTGCTCCTCGGCCTGCCGATCTTCTCGATGGCGATGATCTCCGCCGACGCGGTGTTCCTGCCGACGGTCTTCCTGGTGGCCCTGGGCACACGGGTGACGCGGGTGAGGGACCGGCTGCTGCGGCGGACGCCGGCGGGGACGCTGCCCGAGCAGCGCCGTGCGGACGGGGAACGCCGTGCGGACGGGGAGGGCGCCCCCCGTACCCTCGTCGGGTGAGCACCACCGAAGAGACGCCCGGGACCGGGCAGGAGACCGCCGGACCCGAGCCGGAGCCCGTCCAGTACGACGAGGGGTTCGGTACCGAGGTCGGCGTCGGGCCGCACCCGGAGCCGTGGCCCGAGGGCGAGCGGTACGACCCCGAACTGCTCGCCGGCGGCGACCGGCGCAACGTCGTCGACCGCTACCGGTACTGGACGCGCGAGGCGGTCGTCGCCGACCTGGACACCCGGCGCCACGACTTCCACGTGGCGGTGGAGAACTGGGGCCACGACTTCAACATCGGCTCGGTGGTGCGGACCGCCAACGCCTTCCTGGCCAAGGAGGTCCACATCGTGGGCCGGCGCCGCTGGAACCGGCGCGGCGCCATGGTCACCGACCGCTACCAGCACGTCCGCCACCACCCGGACACCGAGTCGCTGACCTCGTGGGCGGCGGCCGAGGGCCTGCCCGTCATCGGCATCGACAACCTGCCCGGCGCCGTGCCCCTCGAACGGACCGTGCTCCCCCGCCGCTGCGTGCTGCTCTTCGGGCAGGAGGGCCCCGGGCTCACCGAGGAGGCCCGCGCCCACGTGGAGACGGTCTGCTCGATCGCCCAGTTCGGCTCCACCCGGTCGATCAACGCGGGAGCGGCCGCCGCCATCGCCATGCACGCGTGGATCCAGCGGTACGCGGAGATCGAGACCCCTTAGGGCCTTGTCCGGCGGGGCCCGCGCGGGCCCCGCCGCACGCGGGAGGTCAGGCCTGGCGGCGGACCTCCACCACCCGGAAGCGGTTGGAGACGAAGGCGCCGTCGCACAGGGCGGCGTTCGCCGCCGGGTTGCCGCCGGAGCCGTGGAAGTCGGAGAACGCGGCCGTCTGGTTCACGTACACCCCGCCCGTCAGGTTCAGCGACAGCTGGGCCGACTCCTCCAGGCAGACCTCCTCCACCGCGCGCTCGACCTCCTCCGAGGCCGTGTACGCGCCGACCGTCATCGCGCCCTTCTCGCGGACCGTGCGCCGCAGCAGCTCCAGGGCGTCGTCGGTGGAGTCCACCGCGACGGCGAAGGAGACCGGGCCGAAGCACTCGGAGAAGTACGCGTCCCGGGCCTCCGGCTTGGCGCCGTCCAGCTTCACGATCACCGGGGTGCGGACCACGGCGTCGGGGAACTCCGGATTGACCACCTCGCGGGAGGCCAGCGCCACCTCGCCGAGCTCGGCGGCGGCCTCCAGGCGCGCCTTCACGTCCGGGTTGACCAGGGCGCCCAGCAGGCCGTTGGCCCGGGCGTCGTCGCCGAGGAGGCCGTCGACCGCCGCCGCGAGGTCGGCCACGACCTCGTCGTACGACCTGGGGCCCTGGTCGGTGGCGATGCCGTCGCGGGGGATCAGCAGGTTCTGCGGGGTGGTGCACATCTGGCCGCTGTAGAGGGACAGCGAGAAGGCCAGGTTGCCGAGCATGCCCCGGTAGTCGTCGGTGGAGTCCACCACGACCGTGTTGACCCCGGCCTTCTCGGTGTAGACCTGGGCCTGGCGGGCGTTGGCCTCCAGCCAGTCGCCGAAGGCGGTCGAGCCGGTGTAGTCGATGATCCGGACCTCGGGGCGCACGGCCAGGGTCTTGGCGATGCCCTCGCCGGGACGCTCGACGGCGAGCGCCACCAGGTTGGGGTCGAAGCCCGTCTCGGCGAGGACCTCGCGGGCGATCCGGACGGTGAGCGCGAGCGGCAGGACCGCGCGCGGGTGGGGCTTGACCAGGACCGGGTTGCCGGTGGCGAGGGAGGCGAACAGGCCCGGGTAGCCGTTCCAGGTGGGGAAGGTGTTGCAGCCGATCACCAGGGCGACGCCGCGGCCGACCGGGGTGAACTCCTTGCTCAGCTCCAGGGGGTCGCGCTTGCCCTGGGGCTTGGACCAGCCGGCCCGCCCGGCGGGGGTGCGGGTCTGCTCCGCGTACGCGTACGCCACGGCCTCCAGGCCCCGGTCCTGGGCGTGCGGGCCGCCGGCCTGGAACGCCATCATGAACGCCTGGCCGCTGGTGTGCATGACGGCGTGGGCGAACTCGTGGGTGCGGGCGGAGATCCGGGCGAGGATCTCCAGGCAGACCAGGGCGCGCGTCTCGGGCCCGGCGTCGCGCCAGGCGCCCGTCCCCTCGCGCATGGCGGGCAGCAGGACGTCGACGTCCGCGTGCGGGTACTCGACGCCGAGCTCCGGGCCGTACGGCGAGACCTCGCCGCCGGTCCAGCCGTCCGTGCCGGGCTGGTCCAGCTCGAAGCGGCCGTTCAGCAGGGACTGGTACGCGGCGAGGCCGGCCGCCGCGTCGAGCGAGCCGTCCGCCCCGTAGGCCTTCGGGTGCTCGGGGTGCGGCGACCAGTAGGCGCGGGTGCGGATGGTGTCGAGCGCCTGGTCGAGCGTGGACCGGTGCTTCTCGGCCAGACGGTCGGTGGTCGGCTGAGCGGTGGCCATGGATGGACCAACTCCTCGTCGAGCTGGGCAGGGAGACACGTACGGAGTTAGAGTAACCGAACGATCGGTCGGGACAAGGGGGGTCCGACGATCCTGTGGAAAACCCATCGGGGAGGATCACTCCCATGAGTGCCGACGTGACCGTCAGGGGGAGCGACGACGTGACCGCCAACAAGGCCGCCGCCGTGGAGCAGGAACGCGTTGAAGCCGTGGAGACGGACCGGACCGGGGACGGGGGGACGGGCCGGAGCGGAGCCGCGGAGACGGCTCGTGCCGACGCCGCGGAGCCCGTCGCCCGGGACCGCGTCGTCGCCGTCGTCGGCACCGGGACCATGGGCCAGGGCATCGCCCAGGTCGCGCTGGTCGCCGGCCACCCCGTGCGCCTCTACGACAGCGCCCCCGGCCGGGCCGGGGAGGCCGTCGCCGCCCTCGCCGCCCGCCTCGACCGGCTCGTGGAGAAGGGCCGTCTGGACGCCGGCGCGCGCGAGGCGGCCGTCGGACGGCTGCACGCGGCCGGGGAGCTCGCCGAGCTCGCGGACGCGGGCCTCGTCGTCGAGGCGATCGTCGAGGACCTGGCGGTCAAGCGGCGGCTCTTCGCCGACCTGGAGGAGGTCGTCGGCGACGACGCCGTCCTCGCCACCAACACCTCGTCGCTCTCCGTTACCGCCATCGCCGGGGGCCTGCGGCTGCCCGGCCGGTTCGTCGGACTGCACTTCTTCAACCCGGCGCCGCTGCTCCCGCTCGTCGAGGTCGTCAGCGGCTTCGCCACCGACCCGGACACCGCCACGCGCGCGTACGGGACGGTGAAGGGCTGGGGCAAGACGCCGGTGCGCTGCGCGGACACCCCCGGCTTCATCGTGAACCGGGTCGCGCGCCCCTTCTACGCCGAGGCGCTGCGCGTGTACGAGGAGGGCGGCGCCGACCCGGCCACCATCGACGCGGCCCTGCGCGAGAGCGGCGGCTTCCGCATGGGCCCGTTCGAGCTGACCGACCTGATCGGCCAGGACGTGAACGAGGCCGTCACCCGCTCCGTCTGGGACTCCTTCCACCAGGACCCCAAGTTCACCCCGTCGCTCGCGCAGCGCCGGCTCGTCGAGTCGGGGCGCCTGGGCCGGAAGACGGGCCACGGCTGGTTCTCGTACGCGGAGGGCGCCGAGCGGCCCGAGCCGCACACGGCCCCGCCGGCGAAGGCGCCGGAGAAGATCACCGTCCGGGGCGACCTGGAGCCCGCCGAGCCGCTGGTGAAGCTCTTCGAGGAGGCGGGGATCAAGGTCCGGCGCAAGAGCGGCAGCGGGTACATCCAGCTCCCCGGCGGCGCCCGGCTCGGCCTGGCCGACGGCGAGACCGCCTTCGAGTACCCCGGCGAGGAGATCATCTACTTCGACCTCGCCCTTGACTACGCGCGCGCGACCCGGATCGTGCTGTCGACCGGCGAGGACACCCCGCCCGAGTCCCTCGCCGAGGCCGTCGGCCTCTTCCAGGCCCTCGGCAAGCAGGTCTCCGTCATCGGCGACGTACCCGGCATGATCGTCGCCCGTACGGTCGCGATGCTGGCCGACCTGGCGGCCGACGCGGTCGACCGGGGGGTCGCCACCGCCGAGGACGTCGACACGGCGATGCGGCTCGGCGTGAACTATCCGCTGGGGCCGCTGGAGTGGGCCGGAAAGGTGGGGCACGCGCGCGTACGGGGACTGCTCCTGTCGCTGCACGAGCGCTACCCGACGGGGCGGTACGCGCCGAGCCTGGGCACCGCCCGCCGGGGATATGCCGAGGAAGGACGTGACGCCCGATGACCACGGCGAAGCGCGACACGTACACCCCCGAGACGCTGCTCTCGGTCGCGGTGCGGGTCTTCAACGAGCGCGGTTACGACGGCACGTCCATGGAGCACCTGTCGAAGGCGGCGGGCATCTCCAAGTCGTCGATCTACCACCACGTGTCCGGCAAGGAGGAGCTGCTCCGGCGGGCGGTCAGCCGGGCGCTCGACGGCCTGTTCGCGGTCCTCGACGAGCCGGGGGCCGGGCAGGGCCGGGCCGTCGAGCGGGTCGAGTACGTCACGCGCCGCACGGTCGAGGTGCTGATCGAGGAGCTGCCGTACGTGACGCTCCTCCTCCGGGTGCGCGGCAACACGGCCACCGAGCGGTGGGCGATGGAGCGGCGCCGCGAGTTCGACCACCGGGTGGCCGACCTCCTGAAGGCGGCGGTCGCCGAGGGCGACCTGCGGGCCGACGTGGACATCCGGCTCGCGACCCGGCTGCTCTTCGGCATGATCAACTCGCTGGTGGAGTGGTACCGGCCGCACCCGGACACGGCGGCGGAGCGGCAGCGGATCGCCGGGACCGTCGTCCACCTGGCCTTCGACGGGCTGCGGACGGCCGGCTGACGGCCGGCTGACGGCCGGCTGACGGCGGTCGGCCCGGGCGGCGCCTCAGTGGCCCGGGCGGCGCCTCAGTGGTCCGGGTCGAGGTCCGTCTCCTCGAAGACCAGCAGGGTCCGGGTCGAGAGCACCTCCGGGATCGACTGGAGCTTGGTGAGCACCAGCTCGCGCAGGGTCCGGTTGTCCGGGGTGTGCACCAGGAGCAGCACGTCGAAATCGCCGCTGACCAGCGCGATGTGCGCGGCCCCCGGCAGGGCCTGGAGCTGTTCCCGCACGGTCCGCCAGGAGTTCTGGACGATCTTGAGCGTGATGTAGGCGGAGGCGCCGTGGCCGGCCCGCTCGTGGTTCACGCGGGCGCTGAAGCCCCGGATCACCCCGTCGTCGATGAGCCGGTTGATCCGCGCGTAGGCGTTGGCCCGGGAGACGTGCACCCGGTCGGCCACGGAGCGGATCGAGGCACGGCCGTCCGTTTGGAGTATCCGCAGGATGTCGCGGTCGACGGCGTCCAGCGGGCGCGCGGGCGGGCCCGGCGGCTCCGTCGCGGGAGCCGGGGACACGACCTGCTCCCACTCGTCGGCCATTTGTTCATCCGCCATGTGCCCCCGCCTCTCTCCGATGGACGACCTGCCCTTATCCCAGGCTGTGGAGAACCGTTTGTCCACAGGCTGGAGGTGCCTGTAGCCAAAATGCCTCCACGACCGAACAATCGGTAGGTGAGGCGCGCCACACTCGCGCCACCCGCCTTCGGGTCTTATGCCCGCTCCCACGAGGAGGTGGACTCGTTGCAACAGCGCAGTTCGACAGTCCAAGAGCCGCCCGGTGCCGCCCCCGCCCACCGGACCACCCCGCCGGCCTGGCAGCCGCGCACCGACCCCGCGCCGCTGCTGCCGGAGGCCGAGCCGCTGCGCGTGCTGGGCACGGACGCCGTGGCCGACGCCGATCCCGCGCTGCTGCTGAGGCTCTACGCGGAGCTGGTCCGCGGCCGCCGCTACAACACGCAGGCCACCGCCCTCACCAAGCAGGGCCGGCTCGCCGTGTACCCGTCCACCACCGGCCAGGAGGCGTGCGAGATCGCCGCCGCGGCCGTCCTGGAGGACCGGGACTGGCTCTTCCCCTCGTACCGCGACACCCTGGCGGCCGTGGCCCGCGGCCTCGACCCCGTCCAGGCCCTGACCCTGCTGCGCGGCGACTGGCACACCGGCTACGACCCGCACGAGCACCGGATCGCGCCGCTCTGCACGCCCCTGGCCACCCAGCTCCCGCACGCGGTGGGCCTCGCCCACGCCGCCCGCCTCAAGGGCGACGACGTCGTCGCCCTCGCCATGGTCGGCGACGGCGGCACCAGCGAGGGCGACTTCCACGAGGCGCTGAACTTCGCGGCCGTCTGGCAGGCCCCCGTGGTCTTCCTCGTCCAGAACAACGGCTTCGCGATCTCCGTTCCGCTCGCCAAGCAGACCGCCGCCCCCTCCCTCGCCCACAAGGCCGTCGGATACGGCATGCCGGGCCGGCTGGTCGACGGCAACGACGTGGTCGCCGTCCACCAGGTGCTCGGCGAGGCCGTGGCACGCGCGCGGCGCGGCGGCGGACCGACCCTCGTCGAGGCCGTCACCTACCGGATCGACGCCCACACCAACGCCGACGACGCCACCCGCTACCGGGAGGCGGCCGAGGTCGAGACCTGGCGGGCGCACGACCCCGTCCTGATCCTCGAACGGGAACTGACCGGGCGCGGCCTGCTCGACGAGGACGGCAGGCGTGCCGCGGCCGAGGCCGCCGAGACGATGGCCGCCGACCTGCGCGAACGGATGAACGCCGACCCGGTGCTCGACCCGATGGACCTGTTCGCCCACGTGTACGCGGAGCAGACCACGCAACTGCGCGAACAGGCGGCGCAGCTCCGCGCCGAGCTCGAAGCCGAGGGTGAGGCGTGATGACGACCGCGACGACCGGCCCCAAGGCGTCCGGGGCCGGCGGGAGGGCCGGGAAGGCCAAGCCCGCCACGATGGCGCAGGCGCTCCAGCGCGCCATGCGCGACGCCATGGCCGAGGACCCGACCGTCCACGTGATGGGCGAGGACGTCGGCACCCTCGGCGGGGTCTTCCGGGTCACCGACGGGCTCGCGAAGGAGTTCGGCGAGGACCGCTGCACGGACACCCCGCTGGCCGAGGCCGGCATCCTCGGCGCGGCCGTCGGCATGGCCATGTACGGCCTGCGGCCGGTCGTGGAGATGCAGTTCGACGCCTTCGCCTACCCGGCGTTCGAGCAGCTGATCTCCCACGTGGCCCGCATGCGCAACCGCACGCGCGGCGCGATGCCGATGCCGATCGTCATCCGGGTGCCGTACGGCGGCGGGATCGGCGGCGTCGAGCACCACAGCGACTCCTCCGAGGCCTACTACACGGCCACCCCGGGCCTGCACGTCGTCACCCCGGCCACCGTCGAGGACGCCTACGGCCTGCTGCGCGCGGCCATCGCCTCCGACGACCCGGTGGTCTTCCTGGAGCCCAAGCGGCTCTACTGGTCCAAGTCCGACTGGTCCCCCGAGGCGCCCGCGCCCGTCGAGCCGATCGGCAGGGCCGTCGTGCGGCGCCAGGGCACCGGCGCCACCCTGATCACCTACGGCCCCTCGGTGCCGGTCTGCCTGGAGGCCGCCGAGGCCGCGCAGGCGGAGGGCTGGGACCTCGAAGTCGTCGACCTGCGCTCGCTCGTGCCGTTCGACGACGAGACCGTCTGCGCCTCGGTGCGGCGCACCGGACGCGCGGTCGTGGTCCACGAGTCGACCGGCTTCGGCGGCCCCGGCGCGGAGATCGCCGCCCGGGTGACCGAGCGCTGCTTCCACCACCTGGAGGCGCCGGTGCTGCGGGTCGCGGGCTTCGACATCCCGTACCCGCCGCCGATGCTGGAGCGGCACCACCTGCCCGGCGTGGACCGGGTCCTGGACGCGGTGGCCCGGCTCCAGTGGGAGGCGGGCAACTGATGGCCCAGGTCCTCGAATTCAAGCTGCCCGACCTCGGCGAGGGACTCACCGAGGCCGAGATCGTGCGCTGGCTGGTCGCCGTCGGCGACGTCGTCGCCGTCGACCAGCCGGTCGTCGAGGTCGAGACGGCCAAGGCCATGGTCGAGGTGCCCTGCCCGTACGGCGGCGTCGTCACCGCGCGGTACGGCGAGGAGGGCACCGAACTGCCCGTCGGCGCACCGCTCCTGACGGTCGCCGTGGGCGGTACGGAAGGGGCGGGGCCCACGGCCGCTCCCGCCGCGGAGGAGGGCTCCGGGGACGCCGCCGAGTCGGCCGTCTCCTCCGAGTACTCCGGCAACGTCCTCGTCGGGTACGGCACCGCCGGGCCCGCCGCCCGGCGCCGCCGGGTGCGGCAGACGGCCCCGGCCGCGACGCCCGAAACCCTTGAGAAAGTGCCGGTGCCCGTCCCCGTCCATCAGGGGCCCGTGCCCGTCATCTCGCCGCTCGTACGGAAGCTGGCCAGGGACGGGGGGCTCGATCTGCGGCAGGTGCGCGGTTCGGGGCCCGAGGGGCTGATCCTGCGGGCCGACGTGGAGCTGGCCCTCACGACGGCCGTGGACCGGCAGGTCACCGCGCCGACGCCCGTTCCTTCCCCCACGGCGTCCGTCGCCCCCGTCACGGTGGCGGGCGAGCGGGTCCCGCTGCGCGGGGTGCGCGGCGCGGTGGCGGACAAGCTGTCCCGCAGCCGTACGGAGATCCCCGACGCGACCTGCTGGGTCGACGCCGACGCGACCGAGCTGATGGCCGCGCGGGCGGCGATGAACGCGGCGGGCGGGCCGAAGATCTCGCTGCTCGCGCTCCTCGCCCGGATCTGCGTCCACGCCCTGGCCCGGTTCCCCGAGCTCAACTCCACGGTCGACACCGCCGCCCGGGAGATCGTCCGAATGCCGGACGTGCACCTCGGGTTCGCCGCCCAGACCCCGCGCGGCCTGGTCGTCCCCGTGGTCAAGGACGCGGGGAGGCGGACGGCCGAGGCGCTGACGGAGGAGTTCGGGCGCCTGACCGAGGCCGCCCGGCAGTCCGCGCTCACCCCGGCCGACCTGACGGGAGGCACGTTCACCCTGAACAACTACGGGGTGTTCGGGGTCGACGGCTCCACGCCGATCATCAACCACCCCGAGGCCGCGATGCTCGGCGTCGGCCGGATCATCCCCAAACCCTGGGTGCACCGGGGCGAACTGGCCGTCCGTCAGGTGGTGCAGCTCTCGCTCACCTTCGACCACCGCGTCTGCGACGGCGGCACGGCGGGCGGCTTCCTGCGGTACGTGGCGGACTGCGTCGAACAGCCGGCGGTGCTGCTCCGCACGGTCTGACGGCACCCGTCGCCGCCCGGCCCGTCCCTCCCCGTGGGACGGGCCGGGCGTCCGTGGCCCCCGGCGGCCCATACTGCTGGGGTGACCACCGCATACGACGCCGTCGTGCTCGCCGGGGGCGCCGCCCGGCGCCTCGGCGGCACCGACAAGCCCGGGGTAAGGGTCGGCGGCCGGACCCTCCTCGACCGGGTGCTCGCGGCCTGCTCCGACGCCGGCCGGACCGTGGTCGTCGGCTCCCCCCGGCCGACCGGCCGCCCCGTCCGCTGGACCAGGGAGGAGCCGCCCGGCGGCGGCCCGGTGGCGGCCCTCGACGCGGGGGCGCGGAAGACGGAGGCCGCCGTCCTGCTCGTCCTCTCCGCCGACCTGCCCTTCCTGGACGGCGCCACCGTACGGAGCCTCCTCGGCGCGCTGGACGAGGATCCCGGGACCGAGGCCGTGCTCCTCACCGACGCCGAGGGGCGCGACCAGCCGCTCGTCGCCGCGTACCGGTCCGGTCCGCTGCGGCGCGAACTGGACCGGCTCGCGCACGAGCACGGCGGTCTCGCCCGTCTCCCCCTGCGCCGCCTCACGCACGCGCTCCGGCTCGCCCGGCTCCCCGCGGGCCCCCTCGCCTCCTTCGACTGCGACACCTGGGAGGACATCGCCACGGCCCGCGCCCGCATCAGGGAGCATGGGAGCGTGCTGGATGAATGGATCACCGCAGTCAAGGACGAACTGGGCATCGAGCTGGACGTCGACACCGGCGTACTGCTCGATCTGGCCCGCGACGCCGCCCACAACGTGGCCCGCCCCGCCGCGCCCCTGACCACCTTCCTGGTGGGGTACGCGGCGGCGCGCGCGAGCGAGGGCGGTCCGGAGGCGGTCGCGGAGGCCGCCCGCAAGGCCGCGGCGCTCGCCCTGCGCTGGGAAGCCGAGCAGGACGGGGCCGGATGAGCCTGAAGGAGCCCGCTCCCGTGGCCCCCGGACCCGCCGGTGACGCGCCCGGCTCCCCCGGACCCGCTGACGACGCGCCCAGCCCCGCCGGTGGCGCCGGAGCCGGGCACCCGCACCGGGCCACCGCCTGGCCCGAGGCGCGGGCCGCCGCGCGCCGGGCCGGGATCGCGGCCCGGGCCGGCCGGGAGCCGTCGGCGCTCCCGCCGGCGAAGGCGCTCGGCCAGGTCCTGACGGAACCGCTCACCGCCCTCGCCGACCTGCCCTCCTTCGACACCTCCGCCATGGACGGCTGGGCGGTCGCGGGCCCCGGACCCTGGCGCGTGCGCGAGGAGACCGCGGTCCTCGCCGGACACGCCCCGGCCGCCGCCCTGGCCGGCGGCGAGGCGGTACGGATCGCCACCGGCGCCCCCGTCCCGTCCGGGACCACGGCCGTCCTCCGGAGCGAGCACTCCCGCACGGAGCACGCCCGCACCGAACCTCCCCGCACGGGGGCCTCCGACACCGAACCTCCCCGCGCCAGGCCCTCCGGCACCGAACCTCCCCGCACGGAGCCCTTCCGCACCGAGCACTCGGGTGGTGGGCACCACGCCCTGCTGCACGCCCTGCGCGAGGTCGTCGCCGGGCAGGACATCCGTTCCCGGGGCCAGGAGTGCCGCACCGGCGACGCGCTGCTGCCCGCCGGCACCCCCGTGACCCCCGCCGTCCTCGGTCTCGCCGCGGCCGCCGGATACGACGAACTCCCCGTGCTGCCCCGCCCCCGCGTGGAGGTCCTGGTCCTCGGCGACGAGCTCCTCACCTCCGGTCTCCCCCGCGAAGGGCTCATCCGGGACGCCCTCGGCCCGATGCTCGGTCCCTGGCTGGCGGCGCTCGGCGCGGACGTCCTCGCCACCCGCAGGATCGGCGACGACGCCGAAGCGCTGTACGCGGCCGTCACCGGCTCCGCCGCCGATCTGGTCGTCACCACCGGGGGAACCGCCGCCGGGCCCGTGGACCACGTCCACCGCGTGCTCGACAAGGCCGGTGCCACGCTCCTGATCGACGGGGTGAAAGTGCGGCCGGGGCACCCCATGCTCCTCGCCCGCCTCGGCGCCGACCCCGCCCGCCCGCTCCACGTGCGCCATCTCGTCGGCCTGCCCGGCAACCCGCTCGCGGCCGTCTCCGGGCTCCTCACCCTCGCCGCCCCGCTGCTCGACGCCCTGACCGAGCCCGGACCTCCCACGGAGACCGGCCCCCTCGCCGAGGGCGGGAGCCGCCCCGAGGACGGGGCCGGATCAGAGGCCCGCACCCCCGTGCCGTACCGTGTGCCCGTTCGGGACGAGGTGCACGGGCACCCCCATGACACACGACTCGTCCCGGTCGTCCGCCGCAGCGGGTCGGCCGTTCCGCTGCGCTACAGCGGTCCGGCCATGCTCCGTGGCATCGCCGCCGCGGACGGCCTGGCCGTCGTCCCGCCCGGCGGGGCACGGCCCGGACAGGAACTGGACGTCCTCGATCTTCCCTGGCCGCCGACGGCGGGGGCCGTACCGGCCCAAGGAGCGTGTTTCACGTGAAACTTCCCAGTCGTGACGTGATGGCCCGCCAGGCGGAGGAGAAGATCTCCGGCCCGCGGGTCACCCTGCCCCGCCGGGAGGTGGAGCGGCCGCTCCGCCAGGTCGGCAAGCGGCTGCTCATGGCGCTCGGCGTCCTCGTCGTGACGATCTTCCTCGTCTACTTCGACCGGGACGGCTACCACGACAACGCCGACGAGACGCTCGACTTCCTCGACTGCGCCTACTACGCGACCGTGACGCTCTCCACCACCGGGTACGGCGACATCGTCCCGTACAGCGACTCGGCGCGGCTCGTCAACATTCTGCTGGTCACGCCCCTGCGCGTGCTGTTTCTGATCATCCTGGTCGGCACCACCCTGGAGGTCCTCACCGAGCGGACCCGGGAGGAGTTCCGGCTGAATCGCTGGAGGTCCACCTTGCGCGACCACACCGTCATCGTCGGGTTCGGCACGAAGGGGCGGTCCGCGATCCAGACCCTCTGCGCGACCGGGCTCAGCAAGGAGCAGATCGTCATCGTCGATCCCTCCAGCAAGGTGATCGAGACGGCGAACGCGGACGGTTTCGTCGGCGTCATCGGCGACGCGACCCGCAGTGCCGTACTGCTCCGCGCCGAGGTGCAGCGGGCCCGGCAGATCGTCATCGCCACCCAGCGCGACGACACGGCCGTCCTGGTCACCCTGACCGCGCGCCAGCTCAACCGGGGCGCGAAGATCGTCGCCGCCGTCCGCGAGGAGGAGAACGCGCCGCTGCTGCGTCAGTCCGGCGCGGACGCGGTCATCACCAGCGCCAGCGCCGCCGGACGCCTGCTCGGCCTCTCGGTCCTGAGCCCCAGCGCCGGCACGGTGATGGAGGACCTGATCCAGCAGGGCTCCGGCCTCGACCTGGTCGACCGCCCCGTGACCAAGAGCGAGGTGGGCAAGGGCCCCCGGGAGACCGAGGACCTGGTGGTGAGCGTGCTCCGGGGCCACCGCCTGCTCAGCTACGACGACCCCGCGGCCAACCCGCTCCAGCCCACCGACCGCGTGATCACCATCGTGCGCGCCACACCGGTGACCCGGCTCTCCACCCCGCCGGAGGACTAGGGCCTGTCCGGCGGATCAGGGTCGGGCAGGCCCTGGCCCGCCCGGCGGCGATCCACCACGGCGAACCCGCCCCGGCGGTGATCGCCGGAGTAGCCTCGCCGCCATGCATGCGATCACGATTCCGGAACCCGGCGGACCCGAGGCCCTGGTCTGGTCCGAGGTGCCCGATCCCGTACCCGGCGAGGGCGAGGTGCTCGTCGAGGTGGCGGCGAGCGCGGTCAACCGCGCCGACCTGCTCCAGCGCCAGGGCTTCTACGACCCGCCGCCGGGCAGCTCCCCGTACCCCGGCCTGGAATGTTCGGGCCGGATCGCCGCGCTCGGCCCCGGAGCATCCGGTTGGGCCGTCGGCGACGAGGTGTGCGCGCTGCTCACCGGTGGCGGCTACGCGGAGAAGGTCGTGGTCCCGGCAGGTCAGCTCCTGCCGGTGCCCAAGGGCCTCGACCTGGCCACGGCCGCCGCGCTCCCCGAGGTGGCGTGCACCGTCTGGTCCAACGTCTTCATGATTGCCCATCTGCGGCCGGGCGAGACGCTCCTCGTGCACGGCGGCGCGAGCGGGATCGGCACGATGGCGATCCAGCTCGCGAAGGCGGTCGGGGCCCGGGTCGTGGTCACCGCCGGAAGCCCCGGGAAGCTGGCGCGCTGCGCCGAGCTGGGCGCGGACGTCCTCATCGACTACCGCGAGCAGGACTTCGTCGAGGAGCTGGCCGGGGCGACGGGCGGGGCCGGGGCGGACGTCATCCTGGACATCGTCGGCGCCAAGTACCTGGAACGGAACGTGAAGGCGCTCGCCGTGAACGGACGCCTGGTGATCATCGGCCTCCAGGGCGGGGTGAAGGGCGAGCTGAACCTCGGGGCGCTGCTCGCGAAGCGCGGTGCCGTCATGGCGACCACGCTGCGGTCCCGTCCGCCGCAGGAGAAGGCGGCGATCGTCGCCGCCGTCCGGGAGCACGTCTGGCCGCTGATCGAGGCGGGCACGGTCCGGCCGGTCGTCGACCGCACGGTGCCGCTGCCGGAGGCCGCCGACGCGCACCGGGCGCTGGAGGCCGGCGACCACGTCGGCAAGGTCCTGCTCCTCGCTCCCGGCGCCTGACCCGATACGCGCAGGGGCCCGGCACACACACCGTGTGCCGGGCCCCTGCGCGTACGACCGCGCAAGACCGTCCAGGACCGCGTACGAACGCCCCACGAACCCGTACGGCCGCCGTCCTACAGGTACGGCCCCGAGCGGACCGCGTGGCCCGGGCCGTGGTCGTCGTCATCGTCGTGACCGGCGCCCGGCGGCAGGGCCCGGCGCATCTGCTCCAGCTGGGCGCGGGCCGCCATCTGCTGGGCGAACAGCGCCGTCTGGATGCCGTGGAAGAGGCCCTCCAGCCAGCCCACCAGCTGCGCCTGCGCGATGCGCAGCTCCGCCTCGGAGGGGATCGCCTCGTCCGTGAACGGCAGGGAGAGCCGCTCGAGTTCCTCGACCAGTTCGGGCGCGAGCCCGTCCTCCAGCTCCTTCACGGAGCTGGCGTGGATGTCCTTGAGCCTGACCCGGCTGGCCTCGTCCAGAGGAGCCGCGCGTACTTCTTCCAGGAGCTGCTTGATCATGCTGCCGATCCGCATGACCTTCGCAGGCTGCTCGACCATTTCCGTCACCGGGACCTCGCGGGATTCGTCGTCGCCCTGAGTGCCGCCGAGCGCCATCCCGTCCTGTCCCACGATGAGGACCTGGGGGCTCTCCTGCGACCTGTCATTCCTCGGCATCTCCATGCCGCCATTCTCTCGTACACGTGCTTCAGCACAGGGTGTGCCCCTGTACGAGGGTGATCCACCCTCGTACAGGGGCACAGATGGGAGACGAAGAGCGTCAGGTCGCCGCGCGCCGGGCCAGCGCGCCGCGCGAGCGGGTCACGAGGGCGGCGAGCAGGGCGGCGCCCAGCGGCACGGCGACGAGCAGGACGGCCAGCGTCTCCCACGGGACGACGATCGGCAGGTCCGGCGGCGCCGTGTCGGTGCCGGTCCAGCCCTCGGCGATGCTCTGCTCGTGGTAGCGGAGCTGGTCGCGCTCCTCGGTGAGCCGGAGCCCCACGGCGGGCAGCAGTCCGGCGGCCGAGCCGAGGACCACGCCCATCGCGGCGACGACCCCGCACTGGAAACCGCTGAGCGTGCGGCGGACCCGGGGCGGGGCGCCCACGGCGGCCAGCGTCTTCAGGTCGGCCTCGGCGTCGGCCTGGGCGAGCCCGGTGGCGATGCCGGCGGCGCCGATGGTGACCAGGCCCGCGAAGATCGCCAGCGAGAGCAGGACGATGCCGTACTCGTTGACGAAACCTTCCTCCACGTGCAGATCGACGTCGCTGCCGAGCTTGGCGATCTCGCCGTCGAGCTTCTGTCGCTGCTCGCCGTCCGGGAGCCGGTCGGTGGCGGCGTACACGCCCAGCGGCACGGTGGAGAGGCCGGCGGTCTTGGCCGCGGCCGGGGTCATCACGGCCTGGAGCCCGTAGGAGTTCTTGCCGCCGGGCACCAGGTAGGCGGGCACGGAGCTGACCTTGCCGGGCACGGGACGGCCTTCCTCCATGGCCTTGTCGGCGGCGGTGGTGTCGGTGACCTGCTTGAGACCGATGGTGCCGTTCTTGTCGATCTGGGCGCGGTCGAAGGTGACGACCTTGCCGTCGGCGAGGGCCTTCTCGGCCCCGGGGTCGTCGACGCCGAGCACCTTGAGGAGCTTGGCGTCACCGACGACCAGACCGCCGTCGACGTAGATCCCGCTGTGGAAGGACTCCTTGCAGCGCCAGTCCTCGGTGAGGATCTTCCGCCGCTGGTCGGGCGTGAACCTCTCCGCGGGGTCGCCGCCGCCCGGGACCGACACGTACAGCGGGCACTCGTTCGCCGGGGGCACGACGACCTCGAAGCGGCCGCAGCCCGCGTCGTTGCTCCACGGGGCACAGCCGGGCTTGCCGACCGAGACGCGGTCGACGTCGGCGCGCAGCTCGACGGGAAGGTACCGCTGGACGGCCTCGCGGACCGCCGGGACGTCCCGGCCGCCCTCTTCGCGGACGAAGGCGGCGGCGACGCCGTACGGCAGCTTGGGCTCGTACGAGGCCCTGTTCTCGGCCTCCCTGCTGGCCATGTACGTGGAGACGGCGACCGTTCCCGCGACGGCGGCGAGCACGGCGGCGACGGCCGGAGCCGTACGGCCCCGGTTGCGGACGGCGTCCCGCAGCGCGAGGCGCGGGGAGAGCGGCATCCAGCGTCCGGTGCGTCCGAACAGGCCCACCAGGGCCGGGGTCATCGCGACGACGCCCAGCTCGGCGAGGGCGGAGCCGGCCGCCACCACGGCGACCTGCTCGGTGACGAGGGAGCCGAAGAGGGCGACGGACCCGCCGAGCAGGAGGGCCACGAGACCGATCACCGGCAGCACGCGGCTGCCGCGGCGGACACCGCGCCGGCCGGTGAGCGAGGAGAGGACGCTCTGCCGGGAGGCGGTGACGGCCGGGACGATCGCGGCGAGCAGACCGGTCAGGACCGCGACCAGCGCGATGGCGAGGAGTTCGAGCGGCCGGACGTCGAAGGAGCCGAACCGCTGGCCCATCACCTGTTCGAGGAGCGGCTGGAGCGCCAGGGTCAGGGCCACGGCGAGCACGGTGCCGACGACGGCCGCCGCGACGCCGATGACCAGGCCGCCGCTCAGCACGATCGCCCGGATGTGGCTGCGGGCACCGCCGTTGGCACCGACCAGACCGAGCTGGCGGCGCGAGCGGCGGGCGCCGACCGCGAAGGCGGGTCCGGCGAGGAGGCAGATCTCCAGCATCGCCAGGCCCACGACGGTCGCGACGGCGGCGAGTTCGGCGGCCCGGTCCGCGGGTCCCGCCTCGTAGTTGCCCCAGCCCTCCTTCTGGTAGAGCGGCACGTCGGCGTCGGCGGGCGGGGCGAGGATCACGGCGCGCGAGGTGACCAGGACGCCCTTGGTGTTGATCTCCTGGACGGCGTTCCACGTGAAACCACCGGACTTCCGCACCAGGTACGAGACGGAGGAGCCGGGGGTCGTCAGACCGGCCTTCTCGACGGCCGTCGCGTACGGGGCGAGGAAGGCGCCGGGGAGCGCGTTGACCTGATCGGCCTTGAGCGAGTCGGGAAGTTCGTAGGAGCCGACGATCCGATACGGACGCTCGAAGTTGCGAGCGGAAAGGGTCGAGCCGATCGACAGACCGCTGGTCTCCAGGAAGTGCGAGGTCGCCATGACCTCGTCGCTCTTCTCCGGGTAGCGACCCTCCAGGAGCGGCATGATGCCGCGGGCTACCGGGTCGGACGCCTTCAGCTCGCGCACCTCGGTCATGAGCAGGCCGTGGGACGTGGTCAGCTTGGCCGACCCGACGCGGTCCGTGAGGACGGTGGCGCCCGCGGGGAAGGCCTTGCCGACGTCGGTGCCGCCCGACGGCCACCGCTCGTCGTCCTCCTTCCTGGCCGGCGCGCTCATCTCACCGGCCGGGTCCTGGAGGATCGGCACGCCGGCCATGTCGGCGTCCCGGAAGCGGGCGTCGGCCGCGCCGATCGTCCGGTCCGCCTTCTCGGCGGGGGACAGCTCCGCGCTGCGGAAGGTCAGGTCGAAGGCGCTGACGCCCAGGATGGGCAGGGCGATCATCGCGAGGACGAGGGCGCTGCGGCCCTTGGCGCGCCAGGCGTCGCGGCGGGCGATGCGGATCGCGGCCCGCCAGGAGTGGAACCAGGTCTTCACGCTTCCGCCACCCGGCCCGAGAGGAGGGAGTCGGCCTCGCTGCGCACGGTCTGGTCGACGATGGCGCCGTCCCGCAGGAAGACGACGCGGTCGGCCCAGGCGGCGAACCGGGGCTCGTGGGTGACGAGGACGCCGGCGGCGCCCGCGTCGCAGCGGGAGCGGAGCAGGGCGAGGACGGACTCGCCGGTCTCGGAGTCGAGGGCGCCGGTCGGCTCGTCGGCGAGGACCAGGCGCCGGTCGCCGACCAGGGCGCGGGCGATGGCCACGCGCTGCTGCTGACCGCCGGACATCTCGTCGGGGAAGCGGTCGGCGAGGTGGCCGAGCGCCATCTCCTCCAGGGCGGCGAGGGCCTCGACGCGCGCCTTGCGGGCGGAGGTCCCGTCCAGCTCGCGGGGCAGGGCGACGTTCTCGGCGGCGGTGAGGGCCGGGATGAGGTTGTAGTCCTGGAAGACGTAGCCGATGCTGCGGCGGCGCAGGGCCGCGAGCTGCTTGATGCCGACCTTGGTGATGTCGGTGTCCTCGACGATCACCTCGCCCGAGGTGGGGGAGTCCAGGCCGCCCGCGATGGTGAGCAGGGTGGACTTGCCGGAGCCGGACGGGCCCATGACGGCGACGAGCTCACCGGGGTACACGGCGAGGTCGATGCCGCGCAGGGCGTGCACCTCGGTGGCACCCGAGCCGTGGACCCGGGTCAGGTTCTTCAGTTGCAGCACGGGCTGCTGTGCGGACATGGAAGGGTTCCCCCCTTGGGCGCACCGGGCGGTCGGCCGGGTACGGAGCGTGCGGTGGAAGGTGGTGCGTCGGAAGTGCGGATGCGTCGGAAGGACGGAAGTACGGATGCGCCGGACGTACGAAGGGGCGCGGGCGAGCGGTCGGCGCGCCTCCGGAGCCAGGGGCTGGTGTGCGGCGCCCCGGAGTCACGGACGGGCGTTCGGGGCTCCGGAGTCACGGACGGGTGTTCTGCCGTCCCGGGGCCGGGCGCGGGTGGCCCGGACGGGCCGGGGTCACGAGCGGGTGGTCCGGGCGCCCGACCGCGCGGCGGGGGCCGGGGCGGGCGCCGGGACCGGGGCTTCGGCGTCCGGTGCCGAGCGCGCGGTCGCCGAGAGGCGGATCAGCCGGGACTCGCAGTGGTCCAGCCAGCGCGCCTCGGCCTCCGTCTGGAAGATCAGCTGCTCCAGGACGAGCAGCCAGGCCACGTCGTCCCGCTCCCGGCTCCCGCCGCCCTCGACGGCCAGGAGCGCCTGGGCCTTGAGCCGGGTGTAGTCCTGCATCGCCTGCACGGTGTGGCGGCGCTGGGACTGGATGACGTCGCGGATGTCGACGCTGGGCGCGCCCACCGCCATGGCGAGCTTGATCGCCAGCTCGTCACGGGCGGGGCTGGTGCGGTCCACCGGCTTCTCGAACCAGGTCCTCAGCTCGGTGCGCCCGCTGTCGGTGATCGCGTAGAGCGTGTGCCCGGCCTCGTCCTCGCCGCCCTGCGCGACCATCCCGTCGCGCTCCAGGCGGTTGAGGGTCGTGTAGACCTGGCCGACGTTGAGCGGCCAGGTGGAACCGGTGCGGGACTCGAACTCCGTACGGAGCTGGGAGCCGTAGCGCGGACCGCGTTCGAGGAGGGCGAGGAGCCCGTGTCGGATGGACATACTCAGTATGTATACCGGGTATGCCGTCGCGGACAACCGACCTGAGGCGGAAGCGGGAGGTCCCACTCAAGGAGGACCCCGGCCCTCCGCACCGGCTCAGCGGCGGCGCATCCGAAGCCCCAGGAACCCGATCCCGAGCCCCATCAGAGCCAGCCCCACTCCCAGGGTGAGCACGGGAATCCGCTGGTGGACGAGGTCGGAGGCGGCCTCGTCGTCCATCCCGGGCGCGACGTCGGACAGGCTGGCGGGCGCGGCCTCGGGCGGCGCGGGCTCCTCCTCGCGTACCGCTCCGCCCTCCTCCTCCGCGTCCTCCCACGGCTCCGATTCCGTAGCGGTTTCGGTACGCGAGGAGCTTTCCGGGGGCGTCGGGGCGGTCTCGGTGCGGCCCGGCCGGAGCCTGCCCTCGGCGGCGGGCCGGCCCGCGAGGGAGGCGGAGGGCTCCGGCGCGGGGACGCCGGAGGGCCCGGTCTGCGCGACCGGGGAGGCCGCTCCGGCACCGGCGGGCGCGGGAGCGGGCGGGACCACGGCTCCGACGCGCCCCGGGGGGACGGAGGCGGGACCGGAGGCGGAGGCGGAGACGGGCGCCGAAGCGGAGACGGGAGCGGAGGCGGACGCCGATGCGGGCGCGGGCGTGGACACGGAGGCGGAGCCGGACGCGGGGGCCGACGGCGGAGCGGTCGCGGAGGGTACGCCCGGCGGGGACGCCGAGGAGGGGGCGGAGGGGGTGGAGGAGGCCGGGGTGGTGCCGGTGGGCGCCGGGCCCGTGGCCCCCGCCGTGGCGGCGGGTGGCCCCTCCGGATGCGCGAGGGGGGCGGCGTACAGGGCGCAGGCGCAGGTGAACGCGCAGATGAGTGCGGGGCGCAGGGCTCGGGCCCGCGCCCCGCGGAGTACTGGAGTCACCGGGTGACCCCCTCCCGTACCGAGCCGCCGAGGTCTTCGGCTCAGCGTCACATGTCGGGACGATTCCGGCATCCGGTACGCGCCCGGAGGAGGAGACGGGAGCCCCCGGGGGGGCCTACCGCGGCGGGAATCCCCGGGGGTCCGCCGCGGCGAAGCCTCCGGGACCTCCGGGACCTCCGGGGCCTCCGGGATCCATGGGGCCCACGAGACCCCGGGTCACACGGATCCCACGAGACCCCGGGTCACACGGATCCCACGAGACCCCCGGAACCCCGGGACCTACTGCGGCGGGTTGCCCGTCGAGATCTGGAGGGTGAACTCCGCGTCCTTGGCGTCGATGTCCGTACCGGCCGGCGGGTACTGCTCCAGGACCGTGCCCTCGCCGTACGTCGCCTCGTCCACCGGGGTCTGGACCTTGATCTTCCATCCGGCGGCCTGGACGCAGTCCTTCACCGACTGGATGTTCCGGTACTTGAAGTTGGGCACCTCGAACTTCTCGGGGTCCTCGCTCGACTCCCTCGGCTGGGTGCACTTCTTCACGTCGATGGTCTTGGTCAGGTCGGGGCCCTTGTGGCCCGGCGCCGCCGACTGGCTCTGCTGGGTGCCGGTGCCGCCGGTCCTCCCCGCCTGCGGGTCCTTCTTGTCGCCCTTGTCCAGGTTGAGCGCCAGGACCAGGCCGCCGATCGCGATCACGGCGACCGCGATCGCACCGACGACCACCGGGGTGTTCCGCCGGGAGCCGCCGCCCGCCGGGGCGGGCGCGTGCGTCTGGGCGTACGGCGCGGGGGTCGGGGCCTGGTGGGCGTACGGGGCGGGCGTCGGGGCCTGCTGCGGGTAGCCGTACGACGGGGCGGGCGCGGGGGTCGCGGGGCCGTACGGGCCCGGCTGCGGCGTCGGCGCGTACGGCTGCTGCACGCCGTGCGGCGTGGAGTACGGGCCGGGCGGCGGGGTCTGGCCGACCGGCGGGAAGACCGCCGAGCCGACGCCCGCGCCGCTGCTGACGGGGCCGCCCGCGACGATCACGGGGGCGCCGGTCTGCCCGGCCGACAGGACCCGCAGGCACTCGTCGCGCATGGCCGCCGCGCTCGGGAACCGCTCGTTCGGGTTCTTCCGGAGCGCGCGGGCGACGAGCGCGTCCATCGCCGGCGTCACCGAACGGTTGACGGAGGACGGGGCGACCGGTTCCTCCTGCACGTGTGCGTACGCGATGGCGAGCGGGGAGTCGGCGTCGAAGGGGAGCCGGCCCGTGAGGAGCTGGAAGAGCATGATGCCGACCGAGTAGAGGTCGGAGCGGGCGTCCACCGCGCGGCCGAGGGCCTGCTCGGGGGAGAGGTACTGGGGGGTGCCGACGACCATGCCGGTCTGGGTCATCGAGGTCACCCCCGACTGCATGGCCCGCGCGATGCCGAAGTCCATGACCTTGACCACGCCGCGCTTGGTTGTCATCACGTTGCCCGGCTTGATGTCCCGGTGGACCAGGCCCATCTCGTGGCTGACCTCCAGGGCGGCGAGCACGTCGGCCGTGACCTTCAGCGCCTTGTCGGCCGGCATCGCGCCGTACTGCCGCACGTCCGCCGCGAGGACCGAGCCGAGCGGCTGCCCCTCCACGTACTCCATGACGATGTACGGCATGACGGCGCCGTCGAGGGTGTCCTCGCCGGTGTCGAAGACCGAGACGATGTTGGTGTGGGAGAGCTTCGCCACGGCCTGCGCCTCGCGCCGGAACCGCTCGCGGAAGGACTGCTCCCGGCCGAGCTCCGTGTGCAGCGTCTTGATGGCGACCTGCCGGTCGAGGGCGGTGTCGTACGCCAGGTACACCGACGCCATGCCGCCCTCGCCGAGAAGATCGCGCAGCTGGTACCGGCCGCCCGCGACCGAACCGCCCGCGTAGCGGCCCTGTCCGCCGTCCTGGCTCATCTGTGCTCCCCCTACACGCGCGCGTGGCGACGTCGACATGGATTTCCCGGCCAAGTCTGCCCCAGGGCGGTGACCCGTCAAGCCGGGTGCCCGTTACGTGACCCTCCGCACAGGAAGCGTTTCCGAACCGGTGCGGGAAAGCGTCGAATTTGCACAGGTGTACGTGAACGGGATTGGATGGCCGGTCCATCTCGGACCGTGATGTCGTACGGAGCCTGTAGCGTGACGACTGGACACGGCACGACAGACGACGGCGAGGACTGATGGCACCCGAATCCGGAGCAGGTGGCGGTGTGCCGGACGCGTCCGCGGAATCCTGGGGCGTCGGCGGCGTCGTCGGCGACGGCCGCTACCGGCTGACGCACCGTCTGGGACGCGGCGGCATGGCCGAGGTGTTCGCGGCGGAGGACGTACGGCTCGGCCGCACCGTGGCCGTCAAGCTGCTGCGCGCCGACCTCGCCGAGGACCCGGTCTCCAAGGCCCGCTTCACGCGCGAGGCGCAGTCCGTCGCGGGCCTCAACCACCACGCGATCGTCGCCGTGTACGACTCCGGCGAGGACCTGGTGGGCGGCCGCCCCGTGCCGTACATCGTGATGGAGCTGGTCGAGGGCCGCACCATCCGCGACCTGCTGCTGAGCGCCGAGGCGCCCGGCCCCGAGCAGGCCCTGATCATCGTCTCCGGGGTCCTGGAGGCGCTGGCCTACTCGCACCAGCACGGCATCGTGCACCGCGACATCAAGCCGGCGAACGTGATCATCACCCACGGCGGCGCCGTCAAGGTCATGGACTTCGGCATCGCCCGCGCCCTGCACGGCGCGCAGTCGACGATGACCCAGACCGGCATGGTCATGGGCACGCCGCAGTACCTCTCCCCCGAGCAGGCGCTCGGCAAGGCCGTCGACCACCGCTCCGACCTGTACGCGACGGGCTGCCTCCTCTACGAACTCCTCGCGCTGCGGCCCCCCTTCACCGGCGAGACCCCGCTGTCCGTCGTCTACCAGCACGTCCAGGACGCGCCGGTCCCGCCGTCCGACGTGACCGGGTCCGTGCCGCCGGAGCTGGACGGCCTGGTGATGCGCTCGCTCGCGAAGGAGCCGGACGACCGGTTCCAGAGCGCCGAGGAGATGCGCGGGCTCATCCAGTACGCCCTCCAGATGCTCCAGCAGCAGGGCGGCTACACCGGCACGTGGAACACCGGTCCGATCGAGGTGCACGACGGCGGGCGGACCCCGGCCGGCGGCGTGGCCGCGACGACCGCGATGGGTCACCCGACGCACGGGGAGACCGCGCAGCGCCCGATCCTCCCGCCGATGAACCCCGACGACGGCGGTTACGACGGCGGTGCGGGCGGCGGGGGCTACGGCCAGGGCGGCTCGTACGGGTCGCAGAGCGGTGGCGGCGGCCGCGGCAAGATGTGGCTCTTCGCCGCGCTCGCGGTGGTCGCGGTGGTCGCCGGAGTCGCGTTCGCCCTCAGCAAGGCGGGCGGGAACGGCGGCGGCGGTACGGAGAACAAGACGCCGACCGTCAGCACCTCGCCGTCGACGAAGGCCTCGGAGGAGCCCACGCCCTCGGAGGAGCCTTCCCAGGACCAGACGCAGGACCCGGGCACGTCCACCGGCGGTTCGACGCGGGAGCCGTGGACCGAGCAGCCGACGCGGCAGCCGAACTGGCCCACGGGCCGGCCGACCACCGAGACGCCGACCGAGCCGACCACCACGCCGCCGGTCGAGCCCACGGACACGCCCACGAAGACGGGCGAGCCGACGACCCGTCCCACGGGCACGGCGACCTCCGAGCCGACCGACGGCAACCCCTCCGGGGGCGGCGACGGCGGCGGCGACGGCGGCGGCGACGGCGGCACGGGCACGCAGCCGACGGCCACCACCGGCACCTCCGGCTGACGGGGTCCGAGACAGGCTGACGGGTGGGCTCGGTGGGCTGACGGGGCCCGAGAGGCCGACAGGTTGGCTCGGCAGGCTGACGGGGCCAGGCGTACTGACGGATGGGGCTCGGCGAAAGCGCCGGGCCCCACCCCGTGAAGGCCTCCGGGGCCCGCCGGACCCACCACGGGGCCCGGCGAGCGCCGGCCTCACCCCGCGAAGGCCTCCCGCACCGCCTCGTACTCGCGGGTCCACCAGACCGCCAGGGCCGACACCGCGGGGAACTGCGCGTCGGCCCTCCGGTCGTGCAGCTGGTAGCGCCAGCGCAGGGTCCAGAAGTCGTTGAGCCGCTCCCACCACACCCGGTGCGCCGCCGCCGCCAGCTCGGCGCCGTCGGCGCCCGTCGCCCGCCGGTACGCGCGCGCGTAGGCCCGTACCTTTCCCAGGGCCAGCTCGCCCTCCGGCCGTACGAAGAAGATGGCGGCGGCCCTGACCGCCTCCTCGGCCCTCGGGCGGAGCCCGAGCCGGTCCCAGTCGACGATCGCGGCGGGCTCCGCGCCCCGGTAGAGCAGGTTCAGCGGGTGGAAGTCGCCGTGCACCCAGCCGGCGGCCGAGGCGGCCGGGGGCCGGTGGTGGGCGTGCTGGGCGAGCAGCCCGCGGCGCTCCCTGAGCCGGTGCTCGGCGAGCGCGTCGAAGCTGTCGCGGGGGCGGTGCGCGCGGACGAGCCGGATCAGCTCGTCGATGGCCCGGAAGGTGTCCTGGGGGTCCGCGCTCGCGCACGCCTCCGCGTCCGTCCCGCCGGGGCCGTCGGGCCCCGGGGCGCCCATCACCCGGTCGAGCGCGGTGTGGACCTGCCCGAGGAGGGTGCCGAGGCGGCGGCAGCCGCCGGTGGAGAGCTGGCCGCCGTGCCGGTGGCGGCCCTCGACCCAGGGGTGCAGGGCGTAGCAGTGGCCGCCGACGACGGCGACCGTACGGCCCCGGGCGTCGGCGAGCGGCGGGGCGACGGGCAGGCCGAGGGCGTGCAGCCGCTGGGTGGCGCGGTGCTGGCGGGTGACCGTGGCCCGGTCGGCGGTGGCGGCGTCCAGGTGCTGCTTGAGGAAGTAGGTGCCGCGGGTGGTGGTGAGGCGGAAACCGCGGTTGAGCAGCCCCTCGGTGACCGGCACGCAGGCCAGCGGCTCCCCGGCGTGCCGGTGCCGGCGCAGCAGGGCGTCGACGGGCGGGACGCCGACGGGACGGACGGCGGCGGGTCGGACGTCGATGAGCCGGGCGCCGACGGGTCGGACACCGGTAGGTCGGACGCCGGCGGGCCGGGGCGGCGGGGCGGTGGCCGGGCGGGCGGGCGGTGGCGGTGCGCCGGTCGGCGGGGAGAGGGTTTCAGATGAGCGCGGCACCCGCCAGATGTTAGATCACGCTACGTGGTGAAGGTGTCGCCGTACGGAACGGGCCGTCGGCAGGGTCTCCGGGGCCTCGCTCGCGTAGTCGAGCGCGTGCACCGTCGCGAACCGGGGTTCGATCCGCAGGTAGACCGCGACGAAGGGCTCGCCGTCCACCAGCTCCGGTTCGGGACCGAAGGCCGCGCGCTCCTCCCCGGTCGGCTCGACGACCCGCGCGGTGCCGCAGAACTGCACGGACCAGACGTGCTCGGCCCCCGTGCCGAAGTTGTCCGCCCCGTACGCGACGACGCCGCCGTTGCAGGCGCGGTGGTAGCCGAGCCCCTCGTGCATCCGGAGCAGGACCCGGCCGTCCACCACGACGTGGCGGGCCGGGGCGACGAAGGGCATCGCCCGCATGCTCGTCGCCACCCGGCCGTACGACACGCGGTTCAGCAGCTCGATGGCGCGGATCTCGTCGGTGGACATGTCTTCCACTCTCCGTCACCACCGGGTGTCCGAAAAGGGGCCCCCGCCCCCCTCGGGGCGGGACGTAGGTCCCGAAGCGGACCGGTTCAGCGCCTCTCGGCCTGCCTCCGCGCCACGTACGCCGCCGCCTGCGAGCGCCGCTCCATGCCCAGCTTCGACAGCAGGCTGGAGACGTAGTTCTTGATGGTCTTCTCCGCGAGGTGGAGCCGCTCGCCGATGGCCCGGTTGGTCAGGCCCTCGCCGATCAGGTCCAGGATCCTGCGTTCCTGGTCCGTCAGGGCGGCGAGCTTGTCGTCACTCCTGGGGGTGTTCCCGTCGCGCAGCCGCTCCAGGACCCGGGCGGTCGCCACCGGGTCGAGCAGCGACTTGCCGGCCGCCACGTCCCGCACCGCGTTCAGGAGCTCGTTCCCCCGGATGGCCTTGAGGACGTAGCCCGAGGCCCCGGCCATGATCGCGTCGAAGAGGGCCTCGTCGTCCGCGAACGAGGTCAGCATCAGGCACTTGACGCCCTCGTCCCGGGAGCGGACCTCCCGGCACACCTCGACGCCGCTGCCGTCCGGGAGACGCACGTCGAGCACCGCGACGTCCGGACGGGACGCGGGGATCCTGACCAGCGCGTCCGCCGCCGTGCCGGCCTCGCCGACCACCTCGATGTCGTCCTCCACGGAGAGCAGCTCGTGGACGCCGCGCCGGACGACTTCGTGGTCGTCCAGCAGGAATACCCGGATTTTTCCTTCTTCGCGCACCCGGTCAGTCTCACATATTGGCTCTTCCCGCGCCCGGGGTGCGCGGGATAACGTGCCGCTTGTTCCGGCGGCCCTCCAGGCCGTTGCCGACGCGCTGACCAGCCGCTGTTCCCACTTTTCTCGATTTACTTGGAAATCCAAGCAAAATCGCAGGTCAAGAAGGGTTTCGCGGGAATGCGGCGCTGTGGGTAACGTGCCTATGACAGGGCGCTCGCCGGGGCACTTGTCACGCCCGACCCCGGCCGCGTCGCACCCACCCCGTGCGAAGGGTACGGATAAGGCGGAGAGCCGCACTGGCCTCACCGGCGAACCCGGGGGCCGGACCGACGGAGGAGCACGCACGTGACCGTGGAGAGCACTGCCGCGCGCAAGACGACGCGACGCAGCAGCGGCACCAAGCGCACCGCAAGCGCGAGCCAGAGCACCACCAAGAAGACGAGCACGCGCGCCGCGGCGGGAGCGACGGAGCCCGAGCTCGTCCAACTCCTGACGCCCGAAGGGGAGCGCGTCCAGCACCCCGACTACGACATCGACCTGAGCGCCGAGGAGCTGCGCGGCCTCTACCGCGACATGGTCCTCACCCGTCGCTTCGACTCCGAGGCCACCTCCCTCCAGCGCCAGGGCGAGCTGGGCCTGTGGGCCTCGCTGCTCGGCCAGGAGGCCGCCCAGATCGGTTCGGGCCGCGCCCTGCGCGACGACGACTACGTCTTCCCGACCTACCGCGAGCACGGCGTCGCCTGGTGCCGCGGGGTCGACCCGACGAACCTCCTCGGCATGTTCCGCGGCGTGAACAACGGCGGCTGGGACCCCAACAGCAACAATTTCCACCTGTACACGATCGTCCTCGGCTCGCAGACCCTGCACGCCACCGGCTACGCCATGGGCATCGCCAAGGACGGCGCGGACTCCGCCGTGATCGCGTACTTCGGCGACGGCGCCTCCAGCCAGGGCGACGTCAACGAGTCGTTCGTCTTCTCCGCGGTCTACAACGCCCCGGTCGTCTTCTTCTGCCAGAACAACCAGTGGGCCATCTCCGAGCCCATCGAGAAGCAGACCCGCGTCCCGCTCTACCAGCGCGCCCAGGGCTTCGGCTTCCCCGGCGTCCGGGTCGACGGCAACGACGTCCTGGCCTGCCTCGCGGTCACCCGCTCCGCCCTGGAGCGCGCCCGCCGCGGCGAGGGCCCGACGCTGATCGAGGCGTTCACCTACCGGATGGCCGCCCACACCACCTCCGACGACCCGACCCGCTACCGCCGCGACGCGGAGCGCGAGGAGTGGGAGGCCAAGGACCCGATCCTGCGCCTCAGGGCCTACCTCGAGAACGAGGGCCACGCCGACGCGGCCTTCTTCGAGGAGCTGGAGGCGGAGAGCGAGACCCTCGGCAAGCACGTCCGCGAGGTCGTCCGCGCCATGCCCGTGCCGGAGCACATGGCGATGTTCGACAACGTGTACGCGGACGGGCACGCGCTCGTCGACGAGGAGCGCGCGCAGTTCGCCGCCTACCAGGCGTCCTTCGCGAACGGAGAGGCCGAGTAATCATGGCTGTTCAGAAGCTTCCCCTCGCGAAGGCGCTCAACGAGTCGCTGCGCACGGCCCTGGAGACCGACCCCAAGGTCGTCGTCATGGGCCTGGACGTCGGCAAGCTCGGCGGCGTCTTCCGGATCACCGACGGCCTGCAGAAGGACTTCGGCGAGGACCGGGTCGTCGACACCCCGCTCGCCGAGTCCGGCATCGTGGGCACCGCGATCGGCCTCGCGCTGCGCGGCTACCGGCCGGTCGTGGAGATCCAGTTCGACGGCTTCGTCTTCCCCGCGTACGACCAGATCGTCACGCAGCTCGCGAAGATGCGGGCCCGCTCGCTCGGCACGGTGAAGGTGCCGGTCGTCATCCGCATCCCGTACGGCGGCGGCATCGGTGCCGTCGAGCACCACTCCGAGTCCCCCGAGTCGCTCTTCGCGCACGTCGCGGGCCTCAAGGTGGTCACCCCGGCGACCCCCTCCGACGCCTACTGGATGCTCCAGCAGGCGATCCAGAGCGACGACCCGGTCGTCTTCTTCGAGCCCAAGCGCCGCTACTGGGACAAGGGCGAGGTCGACACCGAGGCCATCCCCGGCGAGCTGCACAAGGCCCGGGTCGCCCGCGAGGGCACGGACCTCACCCTCCTCGCCTACGGCCCGATGGTGAAGACCTGTCTGGAGGCGGCCGCGGCCGCCGCCGAGGAGGGCCGGTCGATCGAGGTCGTGGACCTGCGCTCGATCTCCCCGATCGACTTCGACACCGTCCAGGCCTCGGTCGAGAAGACCCGCCGCCTGGTCGTCGTCCACGAGGCCCCGGTGTTCTTCGGTTCGGGCGCGGAGATCGCCGCCCGCATCACCGAGCGCTGCTTCTACCACCTGGAGGCCCCCGTCCTGCGGGTCGGCGGCTACCACGCGCCGTACCCGCCGGCGCGCCTGGAGGAGGAGTACCTGCCGGGTCTCGACCGCGTGCTCGACGCCGTCGACCGCTCGCTGGCGTACTGAGGAGAGCACCGTGACGATCCGCGAATTCAAGATGCCCGACGTGGGCGAGGGCCTCACCGAGGCCGAGATCCTCAAGTGGTACGTCCAGCCCGGTGACACCGTCACCGACGGACAGGTCGTGTGCGAGGTCGAGACGGCGAAGGCGGCCGTCGAGCTGCCGAGCCCGTTCGACGGCACGGTCCACGAGCTGTGCTTCCCCGAGGGCACGACGGTCGACGTCGGCCAGGTCATCATCTCGGTGAACGTCGGCGGCGACGCGCCCGCCGCCCCGGCGGCCCCGGTGACCGAGTCCGTCGCGGCCCAGGCCGTACCGGCGGAGCCGGTGGCCGAGGAGGACGAGCCGCAGGGCCGCCAGCCGGTCCTCGTCGGCTACGGCGTGGCCGCCAGCTCCACCAAGCGCCGTCCCCGCAAGGCGTCCGGGGACGCGGCCCCGACCGCTCCCGCGCAGCAGGCGCCCGCCGCCGTCTCCGTGCCCGAGCAGCTCAACGGGCACGCGTCGGGGGCAGGCCGGCCGCTGGCCAAGCCGCCGGTCCGGAAGCTCGCCAAGGACCTCGGCGTCGACCTGACGACGGTCGTCCCGACCGGCCCGGACGGCATCATCACCCGCGAGGACGTCCACGCGGCCGCCGCCCCGGCGCCCGCGCCGGCCGTCCAGGCCCCGGCCCAGGCTCCGGCCCCGGTCCAGGCCCCGGCTCCTGCCGCGGTCCCGGCCGCCGCGCCCACCACGGAGACGTCCGGCGCCCGGGAGACCCGTGTCCCGATCAAGGGCGTGCGGAAGGCCACGGCGGCGGCGATGGTCGGCTCGGCCTTCACCGCCCCGCACGTCACCGAGTTCGTGACCTTCGACATCACGCGCACGATGAAGCTGGTCGAGGAGCTCAAGACCGACAAGGACATGGCGGGCCTGCGGATCAACCCGCTGCTCCTCATCGCCAAGGCGGTCCTGGTCGCGGTCCGGCGCAACCCGGAGATCAACGCGGCCTGGGACGAGGCGGCGCAGGAGATCGTCCTCAAGCACTACGTGAACCTGGGCATCGCCGCGGCCACCCCGCGCGGTCTGATCGTGCCGAACATCAAGGACGCGCACGACCGGACCCTGCCCGAGCTCTCGAAGTCCCTGAGCGAGCTGGTCGCCACGGCCCGCGAGGGGAAGACGACCCCGGCGGCGATGCAGGGCGGCACCTTCACCATCACCAACGTCGGCGTCTTCGGCGTCGACACCGGTACGCCCATCCTCAACCCCGGCGAGTCCGCGATCCTCGCGGTCGGTGCGATCAAGCTCCAGCCGTGGGTCCACAAGGGCAAGGTGAAGCCGCGTCAGGTCACCACCCTGGCCCTCTCCTTCGATCACCGCCTGGTCGACGGCGAGCTGGGCTCCAAGTTCCTGGCGGACGTCGCCGCGATCCTGGAGCAGCCGAAGCGGTTGATCACCTGGGCGTGACGCCCGGCGTGATCGCCCGGGCGTAACGCCCGACGCGCACGGTTTCACGTGAAACCGGCGAAAACGGCCGGAGGGCCCCGTCCACGATGTGGACGGGGCCCTCTGTTGCACCCCTGTTGTATCTATGCTGTGTTCATGCCTTCAGCTCCCCCTGCCGCCGACCGCGTCTACATGCACGTCAAGCAGGCCGTGCTCGACCGGCGCTACGAAGGGGGCACCCTCCTGACCGAGGGTGAACTCGCCACGGCCGTGGGGGTGTCGCGGACCCCCGTCCGCGAGGCGCTGCTCAAGCTGGAGATGGAAGGGCTGCTCAAGCTCTACCCGAAGAAGGGCGCCCTCGTCCTCGCCGTCTCCGCGCAGGAGATCGCCGACGTCGTCGAGACCCGGCTCCTCGTCGAGGAGTTCGCCGTCCGCCGGGCCGTGCCCGCCCCCGCCGCCCTGATCGCCCGCCTCGAAGAGCTCCTGGAGGAGCAGAAGCGGCGGGCCGAGGCCGGGGACCTCGCGGAGGTCGCCGTCACCGACCGCTGCTTCCACGCCGAGATCGTCCAGTACGCCGGCAACCAGATCCTCGCCCGGCTCTACGACCAGCTCCGCGACCGCCAACTGCGCATGGGCGTCGCCGTGATGCAGTCCCAGCCCGACCGCGTCGCCAAGAACATCACCGAGCACGCCGAGATCCTCGACCGCATCAAGGCCGGCGACGCCGAGGGCGCCGCGCACTGCGTCCGTCAGCACCTCAGCTGGGTCAAGGTCCTGGTCCGGGGTGAGGACCGGTGAGCAACCGCAACGGACACGGCTCCGCCGTCTCCCTCCCCGGAGACCCGCCCGGCGGCCGCCGCGCCGCCCTCGTCTGGGGCGTCGGCGTCGCCGTCTACTTCGTCGCCGTCATCTTCCGCACCTCGCTCGGCGTCGCCGGACTCGACGCCGCCGACCGCTTCGACGTCAACGCCTCCGCGCTCTCCACCTTCTCCATACTCCAGCTGCTCGTCTACGCCGGCATGCAGATACCCGTCGGCCTCATGGTCGACCGGCTCGGCACCAAGAAGGTCCTGGTCCTCGGCGTCGTCCTCTTCACCGCCGGCCAGCTCGGCTTCGCGCTCTCCCCGTCGTACGGCACGGCCCTCGCCTCCCGCGCGCTCCTCGGCTGCGGCGACGCCATGACCTTCATCAGCGTCCTGCGGCTCGGCAGCCGCTGGTTCCCCGCCCGGCGCGGCCCGCTCATCGGCCAGGTCGCCGCCCTCTTCGGCATGGCCGGGAACCTGGTCTCCACCGTCTTCATCGCCCGCGCCCTGCACGGCCTCGGCTGGACCACCACCTTCGTCGGCAGCTCCTTCGCCGGCGTCCTCGTCCTCGTCCTGCTGCTGCTCTTCCTCAAGGACCACCCCGAGGGGTACGAGCCCCAGCCGGCCCAGCACGCGGGCGCGGCCTACGTCCGCCGGCAGATCGCCGAGTCCTGGCGCGAGCCCGGCACCCGGCTCGGCATGTGGGTGCACTTCACCACCCAGTTCCCGGCCATGGTGTTCCTGCTCCTGTGGGGGCTGCCGTACCTCGTCGAGGCGCAGGGCCTGTCGCGGTCCACCGCCGGGACGCTGCTCACCCTGGTCGTGCTCTCGAACATGGTCGTCGGCCTCGCGTACGGGCAGATCATCGCCCGCCACCACGCGGCCCGCGCCCCGCTCGCCCTCGGCACGGTCGCGGCCACCGCCCTGCTGTGGGGGACCACCCTCGCCTACCCCGGCGACCACGCCCCGATGTGGCTGCTCGTCACCCTCTGCCTGGTCCTCGGGGCCTGCGGACCCGCCTCGATGATCGGCTTCGACTTCGCCCGCCCGGCGAACCCGCCGGAGCGTCAGGGAACCGCCTCCGGCATCGTCAACATGGGTGGTTTCGTCGCCTCGATGACGACGCTCCTCGCCGTCGGCGTGCTGCTCGACGCGACCGGCGACGACTACCGGATCGCGTTCTCCTCGGTCTTCGTCCTCGAAGCCCTCGGCGTCGTGCAGATCCTGCGCCTCAAGGCCCGCACCCACCGCAGGGAACGCGAACGGCTCGTCGCCAGCCGCGTGGAGGCCGTGCACGTACCCGTGTAGCGCGTGGTCAGCGGGGCGTCACCGCGAAGTTGTCGAGGATCGCCCGCGCCAGCCGCTCGTCGCCCTCCACCTTGACCCGGTCGGCCACGTCGGTCGCCCGGACCCGGCCGCAGGCGAGCCGCACGTACGTCTCCCAGTCCGTCGCGAGCGACACCGCCGGACCGAGCGAGGGCGCGCCGTCGATCGAACCGCGCCCCTCCGCGTCCACCCGCACCGTCCGCAGGAACTCCACCGGACCGGTCACGTCCAGCACCACCGCCGAGGAGGCCGGCGCGCCCGCGTCCTTGGCGACCACCTTCGGCAGCGCCTCCAGGAGCACGTCCCGGGCCACGTGCGCCCCGGGCGAGTCCAGGTTCCCCGGCACCCCGAGCGCCGCCCGCAGGTCCTGCTCGTGCACCCACACGTCGAAGGCCCGCTCCCGGTAGGCCGCTTCGAGCGTCTGCTCGGCGCCCAGCGGGGCGCGGATCAGGCGCTCGGGGGAGCGGTTCTCGTTGCGGAGCTGCCGCGCCCGGCGGATCAGGACGTACTCCAGCTCCGACGTCATCTCCGGCGCCGTGTGGTGGCGCCGCACGTCGACCTGGACCTCCATGTAGCGCGCGAAGTCGCTGCGCACGTGGTAGAGGTCGCGCGGCAGCGAGTGGATCGGCCGGGGGTCGCCGAGCATCTCCGTCTCCATGCCGATGACGTGCGACACGATGTCCCGCACCGACCAGCCTGGGCACAGGGTCGGCCGGTTCCACTCGCCCTCCACGAGCGGCTGCACCAGCTCGGCTATCGCCTCGACGGCGTGCGTCCAGGCGTCGGCGTGGTTCTGGAGGCTGGGATGGACGGTCACGGGACCCCTCGGCGGTTCTTCGGTGCGCGGGCTGAAAACACGACTGGGTGGGAGGCTCGGACGCTAAGTTACGCTGCCCGAAGGCACCCCGGCAGTGCTTTCGTGTGACGATCGTAGGCCGGTGTTGACGGCTCGAATGCCAGGACGGTGGTACTGTGCGCGCCTCGCTGATCCAGATCGCGGTAGACCCGGACGAACCGGTCGACGCCCGCCGCGCCCGCGCGGCGCGCCTCGTACGGGAGGAATCCGGCCGCGCCGACCTCGTCGTCCTCCCCGAGCTGTGGACCGTCGGCGCCTTCGCGTCCGACCTCTTCGCCGCCGAGTCCGAGCCGCTGAACGGCCCCACGCACCAAGTGATGGCCGGGGCTGCCCGGGACGCCGGGGTCTGGCTGCACGCCGGCTCCTTCGTCGAGACGGAGGCCGGCGCCCTCTACAACACCTCGCTCGTCCTCTCCCCCGACGGCGAACTCGCCGCCTCCTACCGGAAGATCCACCGCTTCGGCTTCGACAAGGGCGAGGCGGTGCTCATGGCCGCCGGGGAGGACCTGGTCACCGTCGACCTGCCGAACCTCACCGTCGGCGTCGGCACCTGCTACGACCTGCGCTTCCCCGAGCTCTTCCGCGGCCTGGTCGACGCGGGCGCCCAGGCCTTCGTCGTCCCGGCCGGCTGGCCCGCCCGCCGCCGCGCCCACTGGACCCTCCTCGCCCGGGCCCGCGCGGTCGAGAACCAGGCGTACGTCCTGGCCTGCGGCACCGCCGGAACCCACGCGGGCGTCGAGCAGGCCGGGCACTCGATCGTCGTCGACCCCTGGGGCGAGGTCCTGGCGGAGGCCGGACCCGGCGAGGAGGTCCTGCGCGTCGAGCTCGACCCCGGCCGGGTCGCCACGACCCGCGAGGACTTCCCGGCCCTCAAGGACCGGGTCCTGGGCGTCGAGACGCCGAAGCGGGGCTGAGGGCGCGGGCGGGCGGGCCTCCGGCGCGGGGCCGGGCTGAGGGCGCGGGCGGGCGGGCCTCCGGCGCGGGGCCGGGCCGGGCCCGGTCTGGACTGGCCCGGACACACCCGTGCTCGTCACCGCCCGCCGGTCACAGCGTGATCGCGTGCAGGGCCGCCCGCGCCGGCTCCGGCCCCGGGGCGTACTCCGCCCAGGCCGCCGCCAGTCTCCGCACCGCCTCCGTCAGCACCTCCGGGGACGCCAGGAAGTGCAGCCGCAGGTGGCGGACGCTGCCGCCGAGGGCGTCGGCGGTGGCGCCGGGCAGGACGGCGACCCCGTGCCGGAGGGCGAGCTGCGCGAAGGAGACGCCGTCGCCGTGGGGGAGCCGCACCCACAGGGTCTGGCCGCCCGTCGCCGGGACGGAGGACCAGGACGGCAGCAGCCGCGCCAGCTCGGCCCGCAGATGGGCGTGGCCCGCCCGGACCGTCCGCGTCCGCGCCGCGAGGACCGGCCCGAAACCGCCCAGGAGCCGGGCCGCCGCCAGCTGGGCCGGGACGTCGCTGCCCAGGTCGTGCAGGGCCTTCAGCCGGGCGAGCCGGGCGATCAGCGGGGCCGGGCCGCGCACCCAGCCGATGCGGATCCCGCCCCACACCACCTTGCTGAGCGACCCGACCGCGACCACCTCCCCGTACGCCGAGAGCGGCGTCCACGGCGCCCCGGCGTCGAAGGCCAGGTCGGCGAGGGCCTCGTCGTCGACGAGCGGCACCCCGAGCGCGTTCGCCGCCTCGACGAGCCGGCGTCCGGCGAGCGGCGGGAGCACGGTCCCGGTCGGGTTCTGGAAACGGGGCACCAGATAGGCCAGGGCCGGGCGGTGACGCTCCATCACCCGCACCGCCTCCGCGACGTCGACCCCGTCCGGACCCACCGCCACCGGCAGCGGCACGGCCGCCGCCTCCCGGAAGAGGTCGAGCGCCCCCGGATACGTCGGCGCCTCCACCAGGACCCCGTCCCCGGGCGCGAGCAGCAGTCGCGTGAGCAGCGCCAGCCCCTGCTGGGCGCCGGTGGTCACCAGGACCTGCTCCGGTCCGGTCGGCACGCCCCGCGCCGCGTACCGTGCGGCGACCGCCTCGCGCAGCACCCCGAGCCCGGCCGGGTGGTAGCCGAGGTCCCCGACGGGCAGTTCGAGGGAGCGGTACGCCTCCGTCAGCTCGTCCGGCGCCCGGTCGGGGGCCGCGCAGCTCAGCAGGATCACGTCGTCGGGCGCCTCCAGGAGGTGCAGGAAGAGCGGGTTCGACGTCTCCCGCACCCGAGGCACCCCCGCGCCCGCACCCGTCCCCGCCGCCCGGAGCCGTTTCGCCATCAGCGCGGCCGGCGACACCCGCGTGCCGCTGCCCTGCCGCCGTACGAGCCGTCCCTCCTGCCGCAGCGTGTCGTAGGCGGCGACCACCGTCGTACGGCCCACGGCCAGGGCCGTCGCGAACCGCCGGTCCGGCGGCAGGAGCGTGCCCGGCGGCAGCGCCCCCTCGTCGATCAGCCGCCGCAGCCGGGCGGCGAGCAGGAGGTACAGCGGCCCGCGCCCGGCGGACCAGCGCCCGAGCCGGGCGACCAGGACGTCGAGGGAAGGGGGAGGAAGGGACCCGGAAGGGGGAAGGGAAAGGGGCTCGGCAGGCAGAAGGGGATCGATTGGCTCCATCGCCGGACCAATCTGCCGGGATTGGACCTGGGAAGGCAAGCCGCCCCTTCCCAGACTGGGTTCATGACCCGCCCCGAACCCCGCACCGAATCCCGCCCCGAGACCCTCACCGTCCACCCGCCCCACGTCGAGCTCACCGGCAGCAGGCCCCTCGGCGTCCCCCTCCACCAGGGCCACGTCTTCGCGTTCGACTCCGCCGACGCCCTCGCCGAGGGCTTCACCTCCCCGGACGCCTTCCTCTACGCCCGTCTCGGCAACCCCACCGTCCGCACCCTGGAGGACGCCGTCGCCCGCCTCGAAGGCGGCACCTCCGGCCTCTCCTTCGCCTCCGGCATGGGCGCCGTCAACGCCGTCCTCCTCTCCCTCCTCGGCTCCGGCGCCCACGTCGTCGCCCAGACCTGCCTGTACGGCGGCACGTACGCGGTCCTTACCGACCTCGCCGCCCGCTGGGGCGTCGACGTCACGTACGTCTCCGGCACGGACCCGGAGGAGGTGCGGGCGGCCCTGCGCCCCGAGACCCGCCTGCTCTACCTGGAGACCATCGCCAACCCCACCACCCGCGTCTCCGACCTGCCCGCCCTCGCCGCCGTCGCCGCCGAGGCGGGGATCCCGGTCGCCGTCGACAACACCTTCGCCTCCCCGCTGCTCTGCCGCCCCTTCGACCACGGCGCCGACGTCGTGATCCACTCCGCCACCAAGTACCTCGCCGGGCACGCGGACGTCCTCGGCGGGATCGCCGTCTTCAAGGACCGCGAGCTGTACGGGCGGGTCCGCCGCCACGCCGTCGAACAGGGCGCCTCCACCGACCCGTTCGCCGCCTGGCTCACCCTGCGCGGCCTGCAGACCCTCTCCCTGCGCATGGAGCGCCAGTGCGCGAACGCCGCCGAGCTCGCGGCCCGCCTCGCCGCGCACCCGGCGGTCGCCGCCGTCCGCCACCCGTCCCTCGCGGACCACCCGGACCGGGAGGTCGCCGCGCGCCTGCTGCCCGCCGGCGGCGGCGGGGTCGTCTCGGTCGACCTCGCGGGCGGCCGGGAGGCGGGCCGGGCCTTCGTCGAGGCGGTCCGGCTCGTCTCGCTCAGCGTCTCCCTGGGGGACGTGAAGACGCTGGTGATGCACCCGGCCTCCACCTCCCACCACCAGCTCGACGAGGCGGCCCTCGCGGCGGCGGGCATCGGCGCCGGCACGGTCAGGATCTCGGTCGGCATCGAGCACGTCGAGGACCTGTGGGCGGACCTGGAGCAGGCGCTGGACCAGGTCCTGAAGAAGGCCGCCTGACGGCCCCTCAGTCCTCCCGTTCCCGCTCCGCCATCCGGATCACGCACACCGCCACCGCGACCATGAGGGCGGCGTCGGCGTCCTCCCGGACCACGTTCACCGCGTACGTGTCGCGGACGCGGAACCACTGCCGGGAGACGTGGACCAGGAGCTCGCCCTCGTACTCGACGGTGAACTCCCGGTCCAGGATCCGGCCGCTGACGTCCAGCTCCGTGCCCTCGACCAGCGTCACCCGGTAGTGGTTGCGCAGCAGCGAGAGCCGCTTGCGCCGGACGGTCGCCAGCGGCCGGTCGTCCCGCTCGATCGTCATCGCGTCCCGCAGGCTGAACATCTTCTGCCGCAGGGTGATCAGGACCTGCCCGTCGGGGTCCTTCAGCTCCAGGGTGTCGCGCAGCCGCATGGCCTTGCCGTCGGCGAGGAAGGCGTGGCGGCCGTCCTCGTCCTCGATCCAGTAGTCGTCGCCGATCGCGAAGATCTTGTCCCGTACGAGATATTTCACCCGGTTACTCCTGCCCGGTCGGAGCCGCTTCTCACCCGAAGTAGCGGGTGAACGCGTCCGGACTCGCCCCGAGCATCTCCCCGAACGGCGAGTCGAGCTGATGGATCAGCAGCACCGTGAAGGCGATGAACCCGGACAGGCCCATCACCATCACCACGTGGGTCGTGCTCCGCTTGATCCCGAAGAGGAACATGAACGCGAGCGTCAGCACGCCGCCGATCAGCAGCCCCGTCCACAGCACGGGCGAGAGCCGCTCCTGCGCCGCCGCCTCCCGGCCGCGCCGCGCGTCGTCCACGTAACCGAGCTGGGCCAGCAGCTCCTGGGCCGCGATCTGCTCGGACACCCGGTCGGAGCGGGTCACCTCGCCCGCCCGCCGCAACTGGTCGAGCAGCGTCCAGCCCGAGGCGTCGAGCGGTTCGCGGCCGGCCATCGCGGGCCACTCGACGTCCACGACGTGGCTCGCGTACGTCCGGGCCGCGTCGCGCACCGGCTGCCGCTGGGCGAGCGGGAGCGCGTCCGCGAGCAGGTACGTCTGGTGCAGGGCGCTCGCCTCGGCCTGCACGTGGTCGGAGGCGGCCGAACGCGTCTCCCAGACGGAGACCAGGCAGAGGCCGAGGACGACGGCGTAGAGGACCGACACCATCATGGCGATGTACTCGGCCACGTCCTCGCGCGGCTCCTCGTCCTCCCCGACCGGGAAGAGCCTGGTCTTGGCGAACACGCAGAGGGCGGAGACGAGCGCGACCCCGAGGACGACGACGAGGGTTTCGAGCAGGACCACGGTCACTTCCTCCTACTGCCGAGGAGCGCGGCGGCGACGGCCGCCGGGATCAGGAGCAACAGCAACGTCGTCGCCACCCCGAACTCCCCCGCCTCCCGCCCCCGCCGCCGCACCCGCCCGAGGAACCCCTCGTCGTCGAGCCCGTCGGCCCGCCGGAGACCGGGAGGGGGGACGGGGGGCACGGCTCCTCCGGGGGAGACGGAGGAGGGCGGTACGGCTCCGGGGGGCACGCCGTCCGGCGGTACGGCTCCGGGGGGTACGGCTCCGGGAACGGCACCCGCGCCGGGAACGGCGGGAATTGCGAGCCTTCCGGCCGCACCTGCACCTGCGCCTGCTCCCGCGCCTGCTCCCGAACCCGCTCCCGCGAGGGCCCCTGGAGCCCCCGGAGCGCCGGGAGCGCCGGGAGCCGTCCCGGCCGTCGCCGAAGTCCCGGCAGCCCCCGAAGTCCCGGCCGCCCCCGAAGACCCTGAAGCCCTCGGAGCCGGAGCCCCGCCCGCTCCCGGAGTCCCGCCCGCTCCCGGAGTCCCGCCCGTCCTCACCGCCGCCGCCTCCCTCACCACGAAGACGGCCGAGGCCCCCGCCGTGAGCACCGGTGCCGAGACCCGTTCGCCGCCCGCCCCGAACGTGGTCGCCCGGTCGCTCCCGGAGGCGCGGCCGGCGCTCCGGTAGGTCCCGGGGCGGAGCCGTACGGTCGCCCGGCACAGGGCCGAGGTGTCCGGGGCGAGGACGGCCACGGTCCCGCCCTGTCCCCCGCAGTCGGGCGCGCCGGACGCGAGGGCGAGCCCGGGGTCCTCGACCAGCACGGCGTAGAGGGGAAGGTTCCCCTGGTTGGTGACGGTGTACGTCACGGTGGCCACGCCCGTACTCGACCCCGCACCGGCACCGGCACCCGCACCTGCACCCGCACCTGCACCCGCACTCGACCCCGCACCGGCACCGGCACCCGACCCCGAACCCGCGCTCGCACCCGTACTGGACCCTGCACCCGACCCCGACCCCGTCCCCGCACCCGGCCCCGCACCTGCCCCCGTCCCCGACCCCGACCCCGCACCCGGCCCCACACCTGCCCCCGTCCCCGGCCCCGACCCCACCCCCGGAGTCGCGACCACCACCTCCTCCGTGAGCTGGAGAACCCCGGCGACCCCGACGTACCCGGCGCGGGCGGTCGCGGTGAGCCGCGTGTGCAGCGAGGGGACGTCGCCCTCGGCCCGTACGGGATGCACGTGTCTCCCCGCCACGGCCCGGAACCGGGCCGTGCACTCCACCTCCTCGGCCGCGGGGAGCGGCGCCGCCGGACACCGCACGGACCCGGCGGGGGCGCCGGGGTCGAGGACCCGCACCCGGTGCAGGTCCGCCTCGCTCAGGTTCAGGAGCCGGTACCGCTTCACGACCCACGTCCCGACCCGTACCTCCGGGGGCCGGCGGTCGCTGTCGGACCGGCCGTTCACGGTCACGGTCAGCCGCAGGTCGCCGTCCCCGACCCCGCCGGCCCACACGGAACCCTCCAGGAGGGCGGACGCGAGCAGCACCGCCACGAGTAACCCGGCACTCACCCGACAGCGGGAATAGTCCGATGATCTGCCCACGTGCTCCGCCATGCCCGCCATGCTGACCGGCCCCCGCCCCGGAACCCGCCCCCGGACACGCCCTCCGCCCCCGCCCGACCCCTACTTTCCACCCGTACGGCACCCTTGGAACCATGAACGATCCCGCGCCCACCTCCGCGCCCCG
The DNA here is from genome assembly GCF_053618675.1 of Streptomyces sp. NPDC055632. Classification (NCBI taxonomy): domain Bacteria; kingdom Bacillati; phylum Actinomycetota; class Actinomycetes; order Kitasatosporales; family Streptomycetaceae; genus Streptomyces; species Streptomyces sp. NPDC055632. Next base: position 322,622 of record NZ_JBSHHY010000002.1, read on the forward strand.
ACGTGCCCGTGTCCGCGCCCCCGAGCTGATCGGCAAGGGCGGCTGGCTGAACACCGGCGGAGAACAACCGACCCTCGCCGACCTGCGGGGGAAGATCGTCCTCCTCGACTTCTGGACCTTCTGCTGCGTCAACTGCCTGCACGTCCTCGACGAGCTGCGCGACCTGGAGGAGAAGCACCGCGACACCCTGGTGATCGTCGGGGTGCACTCGCCGAAGTTCGTGCACGAGGCCGAGCACCAGGCCGTGGTGGACGCCGTCGAGCGGTACGAGGTGCACCACCCCGTACTGGACGACCCGGAGCTCGCGACCTGGAAGCAGTACGCCGTGCGCGCCTGGCCGACGCTCGTGGTGATCGACCCCGAGGGGTACGTCGTCGCCCAGCACGCGGGCGAGGGCCACGCCAACGCCATCCGGACCCTCGTGGAGGAGCTGGAGGCCGAGCACGAGGCCAAGGGGACGCTGCGGCGCGGCGACGGGCCGTACGTGGCGCCGGAGCCCGTCGCCACCGACCTGCGCTTCCCCGGCAAGGCGATCACCCTCCCCTCCGGGAACTTCCTGGTCTCCGACACCACCCGGCACCAGCTGGTCGAGCTGGCGGCGGACGGCGAGACCGTCGTGCGCCGCATCGGCGAGGGCGTCTTCCGCGAGCCGCAGGGCCTCGTGCGGCTGCCCGACGGCAAGGTCGTCGTCGCGGACACGGTGAACCACGCCCTGCGGACGTACGACCCGGAGAGCGGCGCGATCGAGCGGATCGCCGGCACCGGCAAGCAGTGGTGGCAGGGGTCCCCGACCTCGGGGCCCGCCCTGGAGGTCGACCTGTCCTCGCCGTGGGACGTGGCCTGGTGGCAGGGGAAGGTGTGGATCGCCATGGCCGGCGTCCACCAGCTGTGGACGTACGACCCGGAGACGAAGACCGTCGGGGTCGCGGCCGGGACCACCAACGAGGGGCTCGTCGACGGCCCCGCCGCCGAGGCCTGGTTCGCGCAGCCCTCCGGCCTCGCGGCCACCGACGACCGGCTGTGGATCGCGGACTCCGAGACCAGCGCCCTGCGCTGGATCGGCACGGACGGCGTCGTGCGCACCGCCGTCGGCACCGGGCTCTTCGACTTCGGGCACCGCGACGGCGACGCCGGCCAGGCGCTCTTCCAGCACCCGCTGGGCGTGACCGCCCTGCCCGACGGCTCGGTCGCCGTCAGCGACACGTACAACCACGCCCTGCGCCGCTACGACCCCGCCACCGGCGAGGTCACCACGCTCGCCACCGATCTGCGCGAGCCGAGCGACGCGGTCCTGGTGGACGGGGACATCGTGGTCGTCGAGTCCGCCCGGCACCGGCTGACCCGGCTGCGGCTGCCCGAGGAGGCCGTCCGGGTCGAGGCGGTCGCCCACCGCACCCGGCGCGAGGCCACCGAGGTCGCCCCCGGCCGCCTCCGCCTCGACGTCGTCTTCCGCGCCCCGACCGGCCAGAAGCTGGACGAGCGCTACGGCCCCTCGACCCGGCTCCTGGTCTCCTCGACCCCGCCGGAGCTGCTGCTCGGCGGCGAGGGCACGGGCACGGACCTGTTCCGCGAGCTGGATCTGAACCCCGAGGTCACGGAAGGCGTGCTGCACGTATCCGCGATGGCGGCCTCCTGCGACGACGACCCGGCCAACGAGTACCCGGCCTGCCACGTCCACCAGCAGGACTGGGGCGTCCCGGTGAAGGTCACGGACGCGGGCGTCTCCCGCCTGCCGCTGATCCTGGCGGGCATGGACGAGCAGGCCTGACGGTCTAACGCACGAGTCCCTGGTTCCTGGACGGGCGCCCCGAGGCCCCGTCCAGGCACCCCGCCACCCAGGCGGCCGGGTCGTGGACGGCCCGGTCGCCGCCCGTGCCGTCCCGCTCCATCCGCACGCACCCCCCGGCGATCAGCGCCTTCGTCCGCGACCCGTCCACGTCGTACCCGCGGATCCGCGAGGCCAGGACGTACCCGCCCTCGTACGCGATGTCCGTGCCCCACGGCGGCCGGTCGTTGTACGCGCCGACGAGCAGCCCCGTCCCGGTCAGGGCGGCGAGCACGCCGACGACGGCGAACGGGACGAACTTCCTCGGCGGCGGACCCTCATGACGGTGCATGGGGACGAGCCTGCCGGGCGGGACCTTTCGCGGATGTTTCGCGGACCGGTCCCGGCCGGACAGTGCCGGGCTCAGCCCTCCAGGAACGCCACCAGCGCGTTCGCAAGCAGGAACGGGTCCTCCGCGCCGCACAGTTCGCGGGCGCTGTGCATGGAGAGGATCGCGACGCCGATGTCCACGGTGCTGATGCCGTGGCGGGCGGCCGTGATCGGGCCGATCGTGGTGCCGCAGGGCATGTCGTTGTTGGAGACGAAGGACTGCCAGGGCACGCCCGCCTTCTCACAGGCGGCGGCGAAGACGGCCCGGCCGCTGCCGTCGGTGGCGTAGCGCTGGTTGACGTTCACCTTGAGGATCGGGCCGCCGTTGACGCGCGGGTGGTGCGTCGGGTCGTGCCGCTCCGCGTAGTTGGGGTGGACCGCGTGGCCGGTGTCGGAGGAGAGGCAGACGGTGCCGGCGAAGGCGCGCGCCCGGTCCTCGTAGGAGCCGCCCCGGGCGTACACCGAGCGCTCCAGGACGTTGCCGAGCAGGGGGCCCTGGGCGCCGGTGTCGGCCTCGGAGCCGTTCTCCTCGTGGTCGAAGGCGGCGAGGACCGGGATGTACGGCAGGTCGTCGCGGCCCGCGAGGGAGGCGAGCGCGGCGGTGCCGGCGTGCACGGAGAGCAGGTTGTCCATGCGCGGCCCGGCGAGCAGCTCGCGGTCGCGGCCCAGGTAGGCGGGGGCCTCCACGGCGTGGACCATCAGGTCCCAGCCGGTGACGTCCTCGGCGTCGACGCCGGCCTCGTCGGCGACGAAGGAGATCAAGTCGCCCTCGTGGACGTCGCCGATGCCCCAGACCGGCTGCATGTGGCGCTGGCGGTCGAGCTTGAGGCCGTCGTTGGCCTGCCGGTCGAGGTGGATGGCGAGCTGCGGGACGCGCAGCAGCGGCCGGTCGACGTTCACCAGGCGGTGGCTGCCGTCGCGGAGGGTGAGGCGGCCCGCGAGGCCGAGGTCGCGGTCGAGCCAGGTGTTGAGGAGGGTGCCGCCGTAGATCTCGACGGCGACCTGCCGCCAGCCCTGCGAGCCCATGTCGGGGCGCGGCTTCACGCGCAGGTTGGGGGAGTCGGTGTGGGCGCCGACGATCCGGTACGGGGTGTGGGCGGCGGCGCCCTCCGGCACGTACCAGGCGATGATCGCGCCGCCGCGGACCACGTACTTCCCGCCGCTGGTCGCGTCCCAGGCCGCGGTCTCCTCGACCCGCCGGAATCCGGCCTTCTCGAGCCGCTCGGCCGCGTTCGCGACCGCGTGGTACGGCGAGGGGGAGGCCGAGAGGAAGGCCATGAGGTCGTCGGTGTGCCCGCGGTCGAAGGGGCCCGCGGCGGTACGGGAAGCTGCGCTGCTCATGGGTTCACCTTACGCAGGGGACTGATGGGGAGGCCGAGGTCCCCGGGAAGGCGGAACGGCCCGCCCCCCTCCCCGGGGACGAGCCGTTCCTGTGTTGGACGAGAGGTGTTCCCGGCCGCTGCGGACAGCGGTCCTAGAACGCTGCCTCGTCCAGGTCCATCAGCGAGCCCTCGACGGCCTCGGCGAGCGCGCGCTCGGCGGAGACGCCCGGCAGGACGTTGGCGGCGAAGAACTTCGCGGCCGCGATCTTGCCCTGGTAGAAGGGCACGTCCTTGCCGGAGGCGCCGGCGGCCAGCTTCTCGGCGGCGACGGCCGCGCTCTTGAGGAGCAGGTAGCCGACGACGACGTCGCCGGAGGCGAGCAGCAGGCGGGTGGTGTTCAGGCCGACCTTGTAGATGTTCTTGACGTCCTCGCCGGTGGCGGTGAGGTCGGTGATCATCGTGCCGACGATGGCCTCCAGGTCGACGGCCGCCTTGGCGAGCGCGTCGCGGGCGCCGGCCAGCTCCTCGCTGCCGGTGCCGACCGCGAGGAACTTCTTGATCTCCTCGGACAGCGTGTTCAGGGCCGCGCCCTGGTCGCGCACGATCTTCCGGAAGAAGAAGTCCTGGCCCTGGATGGCCGTGGTGCCCTCGTAGAGGGTGTCGATCTTGGCGTCCCGGATGTACTGCTCGATCGGGTACTCCTGCAGGAAGCCGGAGCCGCCGAAGGTCTGGAGCGACTGCGCGAGCTGCTCGTAGCCCTTCTCGGAGCCGTAGCCCTTCACGATCGGGAGCAGCAGGTCGTTGAGGCCGTGCAGCGCCTTGGCGTCCTCGCCGGCCGCCTCCTTGATCGCGATCTCGTCCTGCACGGAGGCCGTGTAGAGGACGAGGGAGCGCATGCCCTCGGCGTACGCCTTCTGCGTCATCAGCGAGCGGCGGACGTCGGGGTGGTGCGTGATGGTGACCTTGGGCGCGGCCTTGTCCATGAAGTTGGCCAGGTCGGTGCCCTGGACGCGCTCCTTGGCGTACTCCAGGGCGTTGAGGTAGCCCGTGGAGAGGGTGGAGATCGCCTTCGTGCCGACCATCATGCGGGCGAACTCGATGATGAGGAACATCTGGCGGATGCCGTCGTGCTTGTCGCCGATCAGCCAGCCCTTGGCGGGGTGCTGGTCGCCGAAGGTCATCTCGCACGTGTTGGAGGCCTTGAGGCCCATCTTGTGCTCGACGTTGGTGGCGTACACGCCGTTGCGGGCGCCCAGCTCGCCGGTCTCCCAGTCGAACTCGTACTTGGGGACGAGGAAGAGGGAGAGGCCCTTGGTGCCGGGGCCGGCGCCCTCGGGGCGGGCGAGGACGTAGTGGAGGATGTTCTCCTCCATGTCGTGCTCGCCGGAGGTGATGAAGCGCTTGACGCCCTCGATGTGCCAGGAGCCGTCCTCCTGCTGGACCGCCTTGGTGCGGCCGGCGCCGACGTCCGAGCCCGCGTCGGGCTCGGTGAGGACCATGGTGGAGCCCCAGCGCTTCTCGACGGCGATCCGCGCGACCTTCTTCTGCGCCTCGTTGCCCTCGTTGTAGAGGATGCCGGCGAACGCCGGGCCGGAGGAGTACATCCAGATGGCCGGGTTCGAGCCGAGCAGCAGCTCCGCGTAGGCCCAGATCAGGGAGCGCGGGGAGACGGTGCCGCCGATCTCCTCCGGGATGCCCAGGCGCCAGTACTCGGACTCCATGAAGGCGTCGTACGACTTCTTGAAGGTGGCCGGGACCGGGGCGGTGTTGGTCTCGGGGTCGAAGACCGGCGGGTTGCGGTCGGCGTCGGCGAAGGACTCCGCGAGCTCGTTCTCGGCGAGGCGGCGGATCTCGTCGAGGATGCTCTTGGCGGTCTCGACGTCCATCTCCTCGAACGGACCGGTGCCGTACACCTTGTCGCGGCCGAGGACCTCGAAGAGGTTGAACTCGATGTCGCGGAGATTCGACTTGTAGTGCCCCATGGCGACGGCTCCGTAAGGCTCGGGGAGGGAGGTTCCTCGTACACGTACCAGTGAGTAGCAAAACGCTCTCCACCATGATGCTACCCGTCAGTAATAAGGGCAACCCCTGGCGCGCATCTGTGACGCGCCTCGCCCTCCTCCCGTGCCCCACGGGCCTCGCGGGCCCCTTCCGCCCCGCCCGTCCCACGCCTCGGACGTACCGGCGGGTAAGGGGCGCGGGCCCCCGGCGGCCCCCCGCCGCTCGATAGGCTGCCCCCATGTACGGATACGGCCAGCACGCGGACGGTAGTGCCGCCCAGCAGCAGTACATCCCGCCCCAGCAGGGCGGGATGCAGGCCGGCATGCCGGGGGGCGTGCAGGGCGGGTACGGGCAGCAGGCCCCGCTCTACCCCGAGCCCTCGCCGCCCTCCCTCGCGGACGCCGTGCGCGCCTTCACCACCGGCACCCTGGCCGCCGAGGACTTCCAGCAGATCTTCGCGACCTCCAAGGTCTACTGCCCGCGCGGCGACAACCCCGGCTTCCTGGCCCTGCACAACACCCAGCAGCCGGTCATCCCCATGTTCACCTCGCTCAAGGAGCTGCGGCGGTACGCGGGCAAGGAGTCGAAGTACTTCGTGATCACCGGCGCCGAGGTGATCGACCTGCTCCCGACCGGCTACGGCTTCGTGCTCGACATGGAGGGTGACCACCGCATGGTCTTCGACGCGAAGGCCGTGGAGCAGATGGTCGACTTCGCGATGCGGCGGATGTACGGCTGAGTGCGGCGGATGTACGGCTGAGCGCGGCCGGCGCGTGGCCGGGGCGCCCGGGGGGGAATTCCTTCCGGGCGTTCCGCGTTCCGGGTGGCAGGAAGTTCATCGTTCAACTAAAGTGGACGTGCAAGGTCGCCCAAGGAGGTCCCGCCATGCCCGCCGTGACTGTCGAGAACCCGCTCACCCTGCCGCGCGTCGCCGCCCCCGCCGACGCCCCGGCCCGTCCCGTGCTCGCCGTGACCACCGCCCCCTCCGGCTTCGAGGGAGAGGGCTTCCCGGTCCGCCGGGCGTTCGCGGGGATCAACCACCAGTACCTCGACCCGTTCATCATGATGGACCAGATGGGCGAGGTGGAGTACGCGCCCGGAGAGCCCAAGGGCACGCCCTGGCACCCCCACCGCGGCTTCGAGACCGTCACCTACATCATCGACGGCACCTTCGACCACCAGGACTCCCAGGGCGGCGGCGGCACCATCACCAACGGCGACACCCAGTGGATGACCGCCGGCGCCGGCCTCCTCCACATCGAGGCCCCGCCGGAGTCCCTCGTCGTCAGCGGCGGCCTCTTCCACGGCCTCCAGCTGTGGGTGAACCTGCCGGCCTCCGACAAGATGATGGCCCCCCGCTACCAGGACATCCGCGGCGGCCAGGTCCAGCTGCTCACCTCCCCCGACGGCGGCGCGCTGCTCCGCGTCATCGCGGGCGAGCTCGACGGCCACGAGGGCCCCGGCATCACCCACACCCCGATCACGATGATCCACGCCACCCTGCGCCCCGGCGCCGAGATCGCCCTCCCCTGGCGGGAGGACTTCAACGGCCTCGCGTACGTGCTCGCCGGCCGCGGCACCGTCGGCGCCGAGCGGCGCCCGATCCACACCGGCCAGACCGCCGTCTACGGCAAGGGAGGCGCCCTCACCGTCCGCGCCGACGAGAAGCAGGACGGCAACACCCCGGACCTGGAGGTCGTCCTCCTCGGCGGACGCCCGATCCGCGAGCCCATGGCCCACTACGGCCCGTTCGTCATGAACACCCAGGCCGAACTGCGCCAGGCCTTCGAGGACTTCCAGGCGGGCCGCCTCGGCACGATCCCGGCGGTCCACGGGATGGGCGAGTAAGAAACAAGGGGTACGGGGCCGGGGCGCGCTCCCCGGCCCCGTACCGCTCCCCTGACGAGCCGTCACCCGTACGGACCGTCAGCGCGCGACGGCGCGCCGGGCGGCGTGGTCCGGTGGTCGGGTGCAGACGACCACCGGACGACCGCTCCTTCCCGAACCCGCCCGCCGGACCGCCGCCTGGTGCGCCGTCCTGCTGCTCGTCGCCGGGGTCGCCGCCGTCGGGATCTGGCTGTGCGTCGAGCTCAAGACGGCCGTCACGCCCGCCCTGCTCGCGATCCTCGGCACCGCCCTCCTCGGTCCCCTCTACCGCCGCCTGCTGCGGATGAAGGTCCGGAAGTCCCTCGCCGCCGCGCTCACCGTCGCCGCCGTCCTCGCGGTCGTCGGCGGCGCCACATACATCGTCGTCGCCGCCCTCGTCGACACCGGCGACCAGATCGTCGCCTCGCTCCGGCAGGCCGCCGAGGACATCGCGAAGCACTTCGGCGCGGTCGGGACCTCCCTCGAAGACCTCAGCGGGAACGCCGAGACCCTCCTCAAGCGGTTCGGCGGGACCGCCGCCTCCGGGGTGATCTCCGGGATCAGCGTCGTCGGCCACCTGATCGCCACCGCCGTCCTGGCCCTGATCCTGATCTTCTTCTTCCTGCGCGACTCGGACCGGGCCGCCGGCGCCCTGCGCTCCTTCGTGCCCGGCGACACCGGCGACGTCGTCGAGGCCATGGCCCGCCGCGCCTTCGAGGCCGTCGAGGGCTTCATGCGCGGCACGACCTTCATCGCCCTCGTCGACGCGACCCTCATCGGCACCGGGCTCCTGATCCTGCGGGTGCCCGGGGCGGTCGGGCTCGCGGCGCTCGTCTTCGTCACCGCGTACATCCCCTACCTCGGCGCCTTCCTCTCCGGCGCGGTCGCGGTCCTCGTCGCCCTCGCGGACCGGGGCTTCGTCATCGCCCTGTGGGCGCTCGGCGTCGTCCTCGCCGTCCAGGTCATCGAGGGGCACCTGCTCCAGCCCATGGTGCAGAGCAGGACCGTCCACATGCACCCGGCGGCCGTCATGCTCGCGATCACGGCCGGCGCCTCCGTCGCGGGCATCCTCGGCATGCTCCTGGCCGTCCCCCTGACGGCCGCCGCGACGGGGGTGCTGGGGGAGCTGCGGGGGCGGTACGGGTCGGGGACGGAGCCGGGAAAGCCGGACCCCGCTCGACCTGCCGGGCGGCCCCGGGCCTCGCCCGACCACGATCCGCCGGACGGCCCCTAACCGCAGCAGCCCTCCGTCGTCCCCGGCTCGTTCAGCTCGAACCAGATCGACTTGCCCTCGCCGCGCGGGTCGACGCCCCACGCGTGCGCCAGCATCTCCATCAGGACCAGGCCGCGCCCGCTCGACGCCATCTCGCCCGGCCGGCGCCGGTGCGGCAGCTCGTCGCTGGTGTCGGAGACCTCCACGCGCAGCCGGCGGGACTTCCCGTCGCAGGCGACCTCCGCGACCAGGAGCGCGTCGCCGTCCGTGTGGACGAGGACGTTGGTGACCATCTCGGAGACCATCAGGACCGCCGAGTCGAGCTGGTCCCCGTCCGTCCAGTCGTGCAGCAGCTGCCGCACCTGCTCCCGCGCCTCCGCGATCCGCTCCGGCTCCGCCTGGGCGATCGTCATCAGGGTGCGGCGCGGGGCCTCCCGCACGGCCCCGGCGGGGCGGCGGGAGAGCAGCAGGACGGCGATGTCGTCCTCGCGCCGGTCCGCGAGCGGGCCCGTGGTGTGGTGCGAGCCGGGGCCGTGGACGGCCTCCACGAGGGTGTCGGCAAGCTCCTCCAGGTCCTCGCCGTCGTGGGACTCCAGGATCTTCCGGACCCGCTCCCAGCCGGTGTCCAGATCGTGCCCGCCGGTCTCCAGGAGGCCGTCGGTGCAGATCATCAGGGTCTCGCCGGGGTCGAGCGCGATCCGGGTGGTGGGGTAGTCGGTGTCGGGTTCGACGCCGAGGGGCAGACCGCCGGCCGTGGGCCGCAGCAGCACCGTCCCGTCGGTCGTCCGCACCGCGGGATCCGGGTGCCCCGCCCGCGCGATCTCCACCGTCCCCGTCTCCAGGTCGACCTCCAGGTACAGACAGGTCGCGAACCGGGGGCCGCTCTCGCTCTCCCCGTCGTCGCCGTCCGTGATCCCGTACAGGAAGCGCGAGGCCCGGGAGAGGACCGCGTCCGGCCGGTGGCCCTCGGAGGCGTACGCGCGCAGGGCGATCCGCAGCTGCCCCATCAGGCCCGCCGCCCGCACGTCGTGCCCCTGCACGTCCCCGATGACCAGGGCGATCCGGCCCGCGCCGCCCCCGTCGGGGCGCGAGGCGCCACCGGGCAGCCGGATCACGTCGTACCAGTCGCCGCCGACCTGGAGCCCGCCGCCGGTCGGCACGTACCGCGCGGCCACCCGGATCCCGGGGATCCCCGGCCCCAGGACCGGCATCATCGTCCGCTGGAGGCCGAGCGACAGCTCGCGCTCCGACTCGGCCACGCCCGCGCGTGCGAGGGCCTGCGCCAGCATCCGCGCCACCGTGGTCAGGACCGAGCGCTCGTCGGGCGTGAAGGCCACCGGGTGCTTGAAGGCCGCCATCCAGGCCCCCATCGTGCGCCCGGCGACGACCAGCGGCACGAAGGCCCAGGAGCGGCGCCCGAAGCGCTGGGCGAGCGGCCAGGTGACGGGGAAGCGGCGCAGGTACTCCTCGGGCGACGGCAGGTAGATCGCCCGACCCGTGCGGACCACCTCGGCCGCCGGGTAGTCGGTGTCGAGCGACATCGACGCGAAGGGGCCCTCGTCGTCCCGGCTCTGCCCGTGGTGCCCGATGATCGTCAGCCGGTCGCCCGCGACCCCGAAGACCGCGAGCCCGTCCGGCGAGAAGCCCGGCATGGACAGGGAGGCGGCCACCCGCAGCACCTCGGCCGTCGACCGCGCCTCGGCGAGCGCCCGGCCCGCGTCGAGCAGGAAGGCCTCGCGGGAGCGGCGCCAGTCGCCGGTGACCGGGGTGCGGGAGGCGGCGCCCGGTGCCTGCCCGGCGATCTCCTGGAGCGTGCCGACGAGCTGGTGGCCGCTCCCCTCCACCAGTGGCTTGGACCGGGTCCGTACCGTACGGATCACCCGTCCGTGCTCGTCCATGATCCGCAGCCGGGACTCGGCGAGGGTGCCCTCGGCGACGGCGAGGTTCACCACCCCGTCGATCTCGTTCCAGTCGACCGGATGAAAACGGGCCCGCACGGCCGCCTCGCCGAGCCGCACGGGCTCGGCGGGCAGCCCGAGCAGCCGGGCCGCCTCGGCGTCGAGCGACACGGTCCCGGACGCGTTGTCCCAGCGCCACAGGCCGGTCGCGATCGCGGCCAGGACGTCCTCGGTGCGCATTGCCCCACTTTATGAATATCGGACCGCGAGCCGCCACCGACGGTGTCCGGGGAGCGATCCCGGCCCGGCCGGTAGGCTGGGAAACCTTGACACCGTCAAGCCCTTCACCATCGATCCCGAAGACTGGATGAACGACGATGCATCGGTACAGGTCCCACACCTGCGGCGAGCTCCGCGCCTCTGACGTCGGCACCGACGTCCGGCTGAGCGGCTGGCTGCACAATCGGCGCGACCTGGGCGGCATCCTCTTCATCGATCTGCGCGACCACTACGGCATCACGCAGCTCGTCGCCCGTCCCGGCACCGCCGCGTACGAGGCGCTCGACAAGCTGACCAAGGAGTCCGTCGTCCGCGTCGACGGCAAGGTCGTCTCGCGCGGCGCGGAGAACGTCAACGCCGAGCTGCCCACCGGCGAGGTCGAGGTCGAGGTCGCGGAGGTCGAGATCCTGGGCGCCGCCCAGCAGATCCCCTTCACCATCAACGCCGACGACGGCGTCAACGAGGAGCGGCGCCTGGAGTACCGCTTCCTCGACCTGCGCCGCGAGCGCATGCACCGCAACATCATGCTGCGCTCGGCCGTCATCGCCGCCATCCGCTCCAAGATGGTGGCGCTCGGCTTCAACGAGATGGCGACCCCGATCCTCACCGCGACCTCCCCCGAGGGCGCCCGCGACTTCGTCGTCCCGTCCCGTCTGAACCCGGGCAAGTTCTACGCGCTGCCGCAGGCCCCGCAGCAGTTCAAGCAGCTGCTCATGATCTCGGGCTTCGACCGCTACTTCCAGATCGCGCCCTGCTTCCGCGACGAGGACGCCCGCGCCGACCGCTCGCCGGGCGAGTTCTACCAGCTCGACGTCGAGATGAGCTTCGTCGAGCAGGAGGACGTCTTCCAGCCGATCGAGAAGCTCATGACGGAGCTCTTCGAGGAGTTCGGCGGCGGCCGCCACGTCACCTCGCCGTTCCCGCGGATCCCGTTCCGCGAGTCGATGCTGAAGTACGGCAACGACAAGCCGGACCTGCGCACCTCGCTCGAACTGGTCGACCTCACCGACGTGTTCGCGCACTCCGAGTTCAAGGCGTTCGCCGGCAAGCACGTCCGCGCGCTCGCCGTCCCGAACACCGGCGACCAGCCGCGCAAGTTCTTCGACGGCCTCGGCGACTTCGCGATCTCGCTCGGCGCGAAGGGCCTGGCCTGGATCCGCGTCGGCGAGGGCAACGCCCTCACCGGCCCGATCGCCAAGTTCCTCACCGAGGAGAACGTCAAGGTCCTCACCGAGCGCCTGGGCCTGGAGCCCGGCCACGCCGTCTTCTTCGGCGCCGGCGAGTTCGACGAGGTCTCCAAGATCATGGGCCCGGTCCGGGTCGAGGCCGCCAAGCGTGCCGGCCAGTTCGAGGAGAACGTCTTCCGCTTCGCGTGGATCGTCGACTTCCCGATGTACGAGAAGGACGAGGAGACCGGCAAGATCGACTTCTCGCACAACCCGTTCTCGATGCCGCAGGGCGGCCTGGAGGCCCTGGAGACCCAGGACCCGCTGGACGTCCTCGGCTGGCAGTACGACATCGTCTGCAACGGCATCGAGCTCTCCTCCGGCGCGATCCGGAACCACGAGCCCGACATCATGTTCAAGGCCTTCGAGATCGCGGGCTACTCCCGCGAGACCGTCGAGACCGAGTTCGCGGGCATGCTCCGCGCCTTCCAGTTCGGCGCCCCGCCGCACGGCGGCATCGCCCCGGGCGTGGACCGCATCGTCATGCTCCTCGCGGACGAGCCCAACATCCGCGAGACCATCGCCTTCCCCCTCAACGGCAACGCCCAGGACCTCATGATGGGCGCCCCCACGGAACTGGAGGAGACCCGCCTGCGCGAGCTGAACATCCAGCTGCGGAAGCCGGTGGAGTCGAAGGTGGTGGAGGGCCGCCCGGTGACGGAGGCTGTGCATCCGGATGCGGCGCGGTAAGTAGTACGTCGCGCTGACGAAGGGGCCCGGGATCTTCGGATCCCGGGCCTCTTCTCTTTCTTGCTTCGGTCCGTCACGCGAACACGATCCAGCGCTGCCGAAACCTTCTCCGCACCACCGGTTAAGGAGCCTCTTCCGCTCTACGAATCACCCGGTGTCGTGTCGGCATTCTTCTTCCGTGCGTCCTGGAAGGAGTGGGTGACGATCCAGTCTTCGTACTCTTCAACCGAGACGGCACACAATGACGTTCCGTCCAAAGAGACTGCGATGAAACCTCGATGTCCGGTTGCGGCGGCAATTCGGGAAGGGAGGTGGGTGCCGATCGAATCCCGCATTCTGATCCATCCCCTGGTCAGGGAACCGGGGTATGTGGCGAGCAGCAAGAATTCTCTACGCTCATTGAAGATCCTTAGCCGATCCGCCTCTTCATGCCAGAGGGAGTCCACCCGGTCCCTCGCATTCGGGACTTTGTGGGGGACTGTCACTGTGGGCTGCACATTTCCCCCTGAAACGGCGAGGGATGCTTTCTTGGGGGCAGGAGCCTCTCCGGGGATGTCTGCCTCTTCGTCCAGCCCTTGTCGCGCAAGAGCGTCAATCAATTCCGAGACCTTGTATTCTTCGCCATTGTTCTGGTTCACGGCTTTCCCGGCTTCCCCTCGTAGAAGAAATGATGATCGCCTCCGGGTTTGTCTATCGCATCGTACCTTTCCCAGGATTCGGTATATCGAAAGAACTCGCCGCGTGAATTATCCCACCCGAAGTTGATTCCATTTTGTGCTGGGTCGCCCTTCGGCCTTCCTGCGTGGAAATGTAGACCGGCTTCGTCGTGCGTATGCTCTACGATGACTCGGGAGCCCTCGCTTGTTTCGAATTGCCTAAAGTTTCCCCAGTGCGTGGGGTTCGAGGAATAGAAATATCCTGGCACATGGGCATGGGTGACGTCTCCGTTGACAGTCCATGCGGCATCAGGGGTGGTCCCGTAAGGAACGCCGGCGGCTTCGAAGGCGGCCCGCTCTGCGTCCTCCCTCCTCTCGAATTTATTGTCGAGTTCCCCCTTGGGCGGACATGGTTTCAGCCCTAGTGGATCACTCCATGTATGCGGGTTGTGGATGTACGCAGCCGGGTTCGGCGCCGGACCCAACCCCAAAGGATCCTGGCTCAGATACCGCGCCGACTCCGGGTCGTAATACCGGAAGTAGTTGTAGTGCAGCCCCGACTCCGGGTCGAAGTACTGGCCCGGGAAGCGGAGCGGGGTGTACGTCGTGGCGTCTCGGGTCCAGGTCGTCGTGCCCCAGAGGGTGGAGCGGGTGCGCCAGGCCAGGGTGCCCGACTCGTCGACGAGTTCCGTCGGGGTGCCGATCAGGTCGGTGACGATGGCGAAGAAGCGTTCGTCGTCCGTGTCCGTGCGGCGTTCCGTCTGGGAGAGGGGCCGCAGGCCCGCGTGGTCCCAGGTCAGGACGACGTTCTCGGTCGTCTGCTCGCAGAGGGGCGTGCCGTCCCAGGTGAAGTGGACCGTCTCGGAAGGGGATTGCTTGGATGTGCGGCGGCCCAGCGGGTCGTACGCGTAGCTCCAGACCGTGCCGTCCGGCGTCGTCACCGACGTCAGACGGTCCTCCGCGTTCCAGGTGTAGTGCCAGGTGTCCGGCTTCCGGGATATGCGGGTCTTCCGACGCAGGACGATCCGGCCCTGGGCGTCGTGCTCGTAGCGGACCGCCCCCGCGCGGGTGATCCGCGTGCCCTCGTACGCGCGCGGGCCCGTCGCCGCATGGGCCGGGTGCCCGGACGGCCAGTCCGCCTCCGTCTGGTTGCCGGCCTCGTCGTACGCGTACCGGTCCGCCCGTACCGCCGTGACCCGTCCGGCCCCGTCCAGGTCGAAGCGGCTCGTCCCCGACAGGTCGTCCGTGACGGCGGCCAGACCGCCGTCCGGGCGGTAGTCGTACGCCCGGTGCTGGAGGCGGCCGCCGCCCCGAGCCTACGTGACCTCCTGCGCCGTCAGCCGGCCCATCACGTCGTACGACGACGTCAGCGACACGAAGTCCGCGACCGAGCGCTCCGCCTCGCGTCCCGACAGCAGGCCCTCCAAGCCCTCCGGCGAGGTGCGGGGGAATCCGCCCCGGCCGTCGTCGTGGCTCACGCTTCCGTTGCCCCCATGTCCCTTGCCGCACGGAAAGCCCGTACCGCCGTGACGTAGTCGCGCCGTGCCCCGCTGTCCGCGGGGAGGCTCGAAAGGCCTTCCTCCGCAAATTCCTCGGCGGCGCGGAGAACCGCCCGCGCGAGGTCTTCGACACGGACCCTGCCCACCGCCGTCCTCTTCGACGAGACCGAGACGAACCCTTTCCCGTCTCGCTCGAAATCGAGCCGGAACGACGAGCCGATGCCCGTGTACGAGAGGGTCCGCCGTTCGCCGAAGAGCAGCTGCCTGAGGTTGTCGAGCAGGAGGACCACCGACAGGTGGATCATCACGCCCTGGTCGGGTACGTGACCTGCCGACACCACCGTTCCGCTTCGCCCCTCGCACACGATGTCCCCGAGGTCGAAGTCATCGGGCTCGCCCTGCCCCGGCCGCACCGAGAACCTCACCCCGATCACGGCCGGTGGCTCCTTCCGCCCCGTCATGCCGGGCCGAGCCGGCGGAACTCGTGTACGGCGCGGGGGAACGAGGAGGAGAGGACGTCCGAGCGCAGCTCCCCGGAAAGGACGGACGCGAGGAACCGGGTGCAGGACACGGAGAAGTGCTCCCACCGGGCGCCCCGCGCCTCGTTCACCATGACGGTCCACCGGTCCGGATCGAGCCCGGGGAGGACGAGCCAGTAGAGGCACTCCCCGTTGTCCGTGACCGCCCACGGAACGACCCGGGCCCCCTCGCCCTCCAGCTCCGCCGGCTTCTCCTCGTACGCCCACAGGTCTTCGAGGTCCTCGGCCTGCTGCTCCGCCCAGACGAGGAGGTCGTAGTGCGCGTTGGGGCAGCCGGGTTCGAGGACGTACAGGTAGTCGTCCCAGTCGCCTCCCCCGTAGACGCGGACGAGTTCCTTGTAGTCGGAGGGAAGGCCGGTCCCGAGGACGCGCTCGATCCCGGCCCAGTCCTTTCGGTGGGGTGTGTCCGGTGGCGGGACGATCTCGTGCAGGGCCGCGAGGGCGTCGCTCACGGTTGGGGCCTGCTCCTGGGGATCAGCCACAGCTCGTGCCCGCGGAGAGGTAGGAGCGGAAACGGGCCAGGGTGGAGCCGGACGCCGTGAAGTCGAGGTACGAGCCCTCCGCCTCGACGGTCACCCGGACGTCCGTGCCCTCCCCGGGGGCCAGGGCGACTCCCGCGTCGCGGGCGCTGAACTCCCAGCCGCTGACCCGCAGTCCCCGCACGCCCGTGAACGTCAGGTAGAACTCGACGGTGTTGTACGCCCTGTCCACCCAGGCGAGGGGCGGCTGTTCGGGGAGGGCGATGGTCTCGAACATCAAGGTCACCGACGCGTCCCTTTCGTCGATCTGCACGTAGTAGAGACCGCATTCGTCCAGGCCGGGCGGCGTCGTGTACGCCTTCGTCATGTCGTCCGTCGCTCCGACGACGGTCGTCCAGTCAGATGCGCTCATGGAAGGTCTTCTCTTCTGGGCCCGGGACGGTTGTGAAGCGTTTCCTGTCGAGCTTCCTCAGGAAGAGGTGCGGCCCGCCGTCCGTGCCGTCGGGCGCGATTCTGAAGGCGCTCACGTGTCCCGTCTTCACCGACTCGTGGCTGGTGAAGCCGAGGTCCACCCCCGCGCCCCGCACCCGCACCCGCATCCGCCGGTCCCGGCCCAGGGGCTCCGTCGTGAAGGACGCGCAAGGTACGGGCGGATCCCAGTCCTCCAGGGCGAAGTCCTCCACCGCGACGAACTGGAAGTGGCACTGGACGGTGTCGACGTCCGCGCCCTCCCACTCCGGCGGAGCCGTCGCCGGGAAGGTCGAGAGGTCCACGCGCAGCGTGACCGTCGGCCCCATCCAGGACAGGTTGAGACCCCGCAGCCGGAACGTGTCGAGGGGCGGGACCTCTCCGTACAGGCGGATCAGGTCCTCGGGATTCAGCAGGGTCGGGACGGCCGTCATGGTGACGATGCTCCTCCACGCCGGGCCGGGCCGTCCTCCGGGGTGACGAGTCCGCGCAGGGGGCCCAGGAGGCCGAGCGCCCGGCCGGCCCGTTGGAAGCGGCTCGTCATGGCTTCTCCCTCCGGTCCTACCGGTCGGCTTCGAAGGAGTGCGTGATGATCCAGTCGTCGTACTCCTCGACCGAGACGGCGCACATCGACCTGCCGTCCAGGGAGGCCGCGATGAACTCCTGGTTCCCGGTCGCGGCGGCGATGCGGGAGGGGAGGCGGGTGCCGGTCGTGTCCCTGACCCTGAGCCATCCGGCCGGGTTCTCCGGGACCCAGAAGAAGAGGAGGAACTCCCCGTTCTCGTCGAAGAGTCCCGCTCGGTCCGCCTCTTCGTGCCAGACGAGGTCCACCCGGTCCCGCGCGTCCGGGTCCTTCTGAGGGACCGTCGCGGTCGGCTCCACCTCGTACCCCGCCATGGCGTGGAAGGCGCTCTTGGGGTCCGGTGCGTTCTCCGGTACTCCCCCGTCCGCCTCCACCACCCCCTGCCGCCCGAGGGCCTCAAGCAGGCCGGAAGTCCGTCGGTCCCTGTCCGCGTCCCGCTCCGTCATGTCCACCCCCGTGGAACCGTATGCCCGTCAACCGCTCCTCGTGGTCGAGGACCAGCACCGACGTGCCGTCCGCGCCCTCGTGGAGGACGACCAGGTCGTCCGTCGCGGGGTACCAGAGGTCGTCGATCGACGTGATCAACCGCGCCGCCGTCATTCTCGCCGCAATCCCGTCGGCGGGCCACGCGGTTTTCACCACCCCTCCACCGTTGGGGAGTTGAGCTGCCAGACGGGCGCGCAGCTCGGCTTCCGTCATCCCGGAGACGTCCACCGGCGTTCCGGCCGTACGTCGCAGGCGGTCCAGCTCCGCCCACGAACCGCCGACCGCCCGGACGATCTCGTCGAGGGCGGTGGGATCGGGCGGGGTGCCGAGGGACGTGAGCGTCGCACGGAGGCGGGGAGGCACGGGACCGGGCTCCTTTAGAGTTGATGATCATGACAATCGGCGAAGCCACAGGGGGACTTCGGATGAGGATCGGTATGCGGGGGATCGCCGTCGCGGCGGCTCTGGTGATGAGTCTGACGGCGTGCGACGGCGGTGACGGTGACGTCGACGCGACCGATGCGGTGCTGGGGAAGGGGCAGAGCCAGGGGCAGCCCCAGGCCCAGGTGGTCTCGCTCGACCCCACCGGGCTGATGCACGCCCTGCCCGTGGAGTCCGCGGTGGGTGACGTGTTCGTCGGCAGCGACCCCGTCATGGTGCAGGGCGCCGAGGCCGCGCAGTTCTGCGGCGAGCAGTTCGACGGCGCCTGTACCGGGGTGACGGCCGCCGGGCTCAAGGAGATGGTGGTGCGCGGCTCCAGCTCCCGCGAGCAGCGGATCGACTTCATGCTCCTCACCTTCGGTACGGAGAAGGAGGCGGCCGCCCTCGTGAAGGGTGCGGCGGAGCGGCAGAAGGCGAGGAAGGACTCCTTCGGTTCCTACCAGCCGGTGACCGTCGAGGCCGGGGCCGACGAGACACGGGCCCTCGGCCGCTCGGACTTCACCAGTGTCTACATGCGCGTCGGCACCGTCGTGTCGTACATGAGGGTCAGCAGGATCGAGACCGAGGACGTGCAGTACGCGGCCAAGGTCCAGGTCGACCGGATCCGGACCGTCGCGGCGGGCGGCAACCCCGGCCACTGACCGCCCCGGGGGCGTTACGCGTGCTGCCTTCGCCCCGCCGGTGTGCAGCCCTCGCACGTGCCCGGCTCCGGCCCCCGGAAGGCCCGGTCGCAGGCGTCGCAGTTCTGGAGGGGGTGCTTGGGGGCCTCCGGGTCCCTCGTGCCGAGCGGTGGCAGGGGCGGGAGCTGGGCGGACAGGCGGTGGGCCAGGAGGGCGGCCGGGCGGCGCAGGGGCTCCTGGGGCAGGGCGCAGGTCAGGACCCGGAGGACGGCCTCCGGCGTGAGGTCGCGCTCCAGCCAGGCGACGACCCCCGGCGCCAGGTGTTCGGCCTCGGTGGCCGACAGGTGCAGACGGGGGTCCTCGCGCCGCAGGCCGGCGAGGACGCCGAGGGCCGTCCGCAGGAGGTCGGGGGACGGGTACGCGGGCTGCGGTACGGCGGGCAGGGCCCGGCGCGGGGCCTCCGTACGGCGGGCCGGGGCCCTGCGTACCGCCTCCTCGTCGGCGGCCGACCGCCCCGGGTGGTTGCAGGAGATCGTGAGCGTGACGATCTTCCCGGTGGCGTCGCGCTCCAGCTCGCGGCGCAGATAGCCGTGGGCCTCCAGCTCGCGCAGCCCGGCGGCGATCCGGCACGCCCCTTCGCGGAAGCGCCTGGTGAGGCTCTTGATGTCGACGGGCGACCCGCCGGGCAGCGACTGGATGTGCACGGCCAGGCCGATGGCCACGAGCGACAGCTCGGCGTGCTGGGAGAGGTGGTTGCCGACCACCGTGAACCGGGTGGTGTGGCGGACGTTCTCGTGGATGACGCCACCCGCCCGAACGGACCTCATGCCGAGCTTCACGGGGCGGTTTTGCCTGCCGTTGCGGGACGGGGCGAGGGGGCGCGCGCTAGTGTTCTGGGTACCCATCGGGAAGCTCTCTTCTTCCTTGGTGGTCAGGCCCCCGCCTTTGGAATGCCAGTTCCGGCGGGGGCCGACGCATGTCTGCGGTCATATGCCAATCGCGCCGAGCATAGATCCGGAAACCCACCCCTCAGCCAGTCGTTTCGGTGGTTTTCACTCCTGGGAGTGAGTGCCCAACGGGGCCGGAAAGGGTGGGGTTTGGTGAGGGTTCTTTCTCTCCTCGTTCCTTTGGAAGGCGGCCCGAACCACCGGAGCACGAGTTCCCGTGCCACGGTCGTGTCACCGGGTCGAGTTCGGCCCGGACCGTCTTCCGCGGTACGGGGCCCGGTTCGTGGCGTACGCGGCCGGCGCCCGAAGTAGTTTCCGGCGGGCCGTCACACTTCCCCTCCCCGCTCCGTCGACGTGGTGTCCGGCCCGGTCGGGTCGGGCGCCGGGAACGCCGAAGGAGCCCCTCATGTCCACCACCGCCACCGTCGTCACCGCCGTCGCCGCGTTCATGGCCGGGTTCTCCGGCGTGGCCGTCCTCGTGAGGGCGAAGTTCGTCGTGGAGCCGCTCGCCGCGTACGGCGTGCCCCGTTCCTGGTGGAACCGGCTCGGGGCCGTCAAGGTCGCCGGGGCCGTGGGGCTGCTCGTCGGGTACGCCGTGCCCGTCGTCGGCGTCCTTGCCGCCATAGGGATCGTCCTGTACTTCGCCGGGGCCGTGATCACGGTCCTGCGGGCCCGCGCGTACGGGCACGTGCCCTTCCCGCTGGTCTACATGGCGCCCGCCGTGGCCGTCCTCGCCCTGGTGTGAGGTGCGTACGGCGAAGGCCGCCGCCCCCGTGCGTACGGGAACGGCGGCCTTCGGCGCGGCAGCGGGGCCGTCAGTCCTTCTTCGGCTCCTCCAGGCGCGGGAACAGCACCGCGCCCTTCGTCACCGTCGCGCCGGCCGGGAGCTGACCCCACGTGGCCGCGTCCTGGACCGGCTGCGAGGCCAGGGTGCCGAGCGGCGCCTCGGCGCCCAGGGAGTCCCAGAGGGCCTGCGAGGTCTCCGGCATGATCGGGTTGAGCAGGACCGCGACGGCGCGGAGGGACTCGGCGGCCGTGTAGAGGATCGTCGCCAGGCGGGCGCGGCCCTCCTCCGACTCGTCCTTCGCGACCTTCCACGGCTCCTGCTCCGTGATGTAGCCGTTGACCTGCTTCACGAAGTCGAAGATCGCCAGGATGCCGGCCTGGAAGTCCAGCTCCTCGCCGATCTTCGCGTCGGCGATCGCGACCGCCTTCGCCAGGCCGTCCTGGACCGCCTTCTCCGCGTCGCCGTCCGCCGCCGACGCCGGCAGCTCGCCGCCGAAGTACTTGCCGACCATCGCCGCCACGCGCGAGGCGAGGTTGCCGTAGTCGTTCGCCAGCTCGCTCGTGTAGCGGGCGGTGAAGTCCTCCCACGAGAACGAGCCGTCCTGGCCGAACGCGATCGCCCGCAGGAAGTACCAGCGGTACGCGTCCACGCCGAAGTGCGAGGTCAGGTCCTGCGGCTTGATGCCGGTCAGGTTCGACTTCGACATCTTCTCGCCGCCGACCATCAGCCAGCCGTTGGCCGCCACCCGGCCCGGGACCGGCAGGCCCTGCGCCATCAGCATCGCCGGCCAGATCACCGCGTGGAACCGCAGGATGTCCTTGCCGATCAGGTGCACGTCCGCAGGGAACGTCTCCTCGAACTTCGCCGGGTTCTCGTTGTAGCCGACGGCCGTCGCGTAGTTCAGGAGCGCGTCGATCCACACATAGATGACGTGCTTCTCGTCCCACGGCACCGGGATGCCCCAGTCGAACGTCGAGCGCGAGATGGAGAGGTCCTCCAGGCCCTGCTTGACGAAGTTCACGACCTCGTTGCGGGCCGACTCCGGCTGGATGAAGCCCGGGTTCGCCTCGTAGAACTCAAGGAGCTTCGGGCCGTACGCGCTCAGCTTGAAGAAGTAGTTCTCCTCCTTGAGGATCTCCACCGGCCTCTTGTGGACGGGGCACAGCTTCGTGCCGTCCTCCGCCTCGATGAGGTCGCCGGGGAGCTTGAACTCCTCACAGCCCACGCAGTACGGGCCCTCGTACCCGCCCTTGTAGATCTCGTCCTTGTCGTACAGGTCCTGCACGAACTCCTGCACGCGGTCCGTGTGACGCTTCTGCGTGGTGCGGATGAAGTCGTCGTTCGCGATGTTCAGGTGCTCCCAGAGGGGCTTCCACGCCTCCTCCACGAGCTTGTCGCACCAGGCCTGGGGCGTGACGTCGTTCGCCTCGGCCGTGCGCATGATCTTCTGACCGTGCTCGTCCGTGCCGGTGAGGTACCACACCTTCTCGCCGCGCTGACGGTGCCAGCGCGTGAGCACGTCGCCTGCGACGGTCGTGTAGGCGTGGCCCAGGTGAGGAGCGTCGTTGACGTAGTAAATGGGGGTCGTGACGTAGAACGCCTTCGTCCCCTGCTTCTCGGATCCAGTGGCCGCCATGGTCGAAATCCTAACGGCCCCGCGAAGATCCACTCACCTCACTTGAACCCCGGGGGAGGGGAGCACGGGCGGCTCGGTGAGGATGGCGGCATGCGTGTACTGGTTGCCGAGGACGAGCGGGTTCTCGCCGGGTTCGTCGCCACCGGCCTGCGGCGGGCCGGATTCGCCGTCGACACCGTCCACGACGGCGAGGACGCCCTGGAGCGGCTCGGCCTGAACGCGTACGACGTCCTCGTCCTCGACCGCGACCTGCCCCGCCTCCACGGCGACGACGTCGCCCGCCGCCTCGTCGCCGGCGGCTCCCGCACCCGGATCCTGATGCTGACCGCCGCCACGGCCGTCGAGGACCGGGTGGCGGGGCTCGATCTGGGAGCCGACGACTACCTCGGCAAGCCCTTCGAGTTCCCCGAGCTGGTCTCCCGCGTCCGCGCCCTGCGCCGCCGCTCCGCCCGGCCCCTGCCGCCGCTCCTCGAACGGGACGGGCTGCGCATGGACACCGTCCGGCGGACCGCCGACCGCGACGGGCGCGCCCTCGACCTCTCCCCCAAGGAGTTCTCCGTCCTCCAGATCCTCCTGGAGGCCGACGGCGCCGCCGTCTCCGCCGAGGAACTCCTCGAACGCGCCTGGGACGCCCACGCCGACCCCTTCACCGGAGCCGTGCGCGTCTGCATGAGCAAGCTGCGGGCCAAGCTGGGGGAGCCGGGGCCGATCCGGACCGTGCAGGGCGTGGGGTACGTGCTGTGAGCCCCTCCGGAACCGGATACCTCGGGGCCGGGTCGACCGTCCGGACCCGGATCGCCCTCGTGTACGGAGGGGTCTTCCTGGTCCTCGGCGCCCTGCTGCTGCTCGTGGTGAACCTGCTGGTCAGGGCCGGTACGGACGGGGAGACGGAGGCGATCGTGGCGCGGGCCGGCGACGTCGCCCTCGTGGAGGCGTACCGGATCGGGGACGACGTCGGCCGGGCCGCGAACGAGCAGATGCTCATGTGGTCCTGCCTGGCCCTGCTGGTGATCGCCTGCGGCGCCGTGGTCGTGGGCTGGTGGACGGCGGGGCGCGTCCTGCGGCCCGTGCACGAGATGACCGCCCGCGCCCGGCGCCTCTCCGAGCGGGACCTCGGCGGGCGGCTCGCGGTGCGCGGGCCCGACGACGAGCTGAAGGAGCTCGGCGACACGATCGACGCGCTGCTCGGGCGCCTGGAGACCGCCTTCGACAGCCAGCGGCGGTTCGTCGCCAACGCCTCGCACGAGCTGCGCACCCCGCTCGCCACCCAGCGCGCGGCCCTCCAGGTCGGCCTGGACGAGGACTGCGAGGTCCGGCAGGTCCTCCTCGACACCAACCGGCACAGCGAGCGCCTCCTCGACGGCCTGCTCCTCCTCGCCCGCAGCGAGCGCGGACTCGCCGAACGCGAGGACGTGCCCTTCGGCGAGGTCGTCGCGGAGGAGTACGAGGACGCGGTGGTGGGCGCGGAGGGCGGTGTCGTACGGGGGAGTCGCGTGCTGCTCCGGCAGCTCGTGCGGAACCTCGTCGCGAACGCGGTCGTCCACAACGTGCCGGGGGGTTTCGTGGACGTGCGGGTGGCGGGCGGTGTGCTGACCGTGGTCAACACCGGGCCCGTCGTTCCGCCGGGCGACGTCGAGGCCCTCTTCGAGCCCTTCCGGCGCGGTGAGGGGCGCGACCGCACGGGGCCCGGCGCCGGGCTCGGGCTCTCCATCGTCCGGTCGATCGCCGTCGCCCACGGCGGGAACGTGACGGCGGTGGCGCGGGGCGCAGGGGAGGGCGGCGGACTCGTGGTGACGGTGACCCTGCCGGTCACCGCCACCCGGCCGTAGCTTTTACAGCTCCAGGCCTTCGAGCAGGCCCCGGTAGAAGGCGGCGTGCGCCGTCCCGGCCGGGGTCACGCCCGGGAAGTACGCGGCGGTACGGGGCGTGCCGCCGAGCTTCCTGAGGTAGTCGAAGGCCTTGTTGTCCGGCTCGCCCCAGGCCACGAACCGCCAGTGCAGCGGGCGGTCCGCCGCCCCGGCGAGCGCCTGCGTGGCGGCCGTCTTCGCGTCCGGCGCGCCGTCCGTCTGGAAGACGACCAGGGCCGGGCGGGTGGGGTCGGTCTTCTCGTGGTGGGCGAGGACCTCCTCCACGGCGCGGTGGTAGTGGGTGCGGCCCAGGCGGCCGAGGCCGGCGTTGATCTCCTCGATGCCGGTGGGGGAGAGCGTGGCGGGGGTCAGCTCGGCGGTGCCGTCGATGTCCGTGGAGAAGAACACGGCCGTGACGGCGGCGTCCTCGTCGAGGTGCGCCGCGAGCGCCACCGTCTGCTCGGCGAGCCGCTGCACGGAGCCGTCCTTGAAGTACCCGCGCATCGAGCCGGACCGGTCGACGACCAGGTACACGGCGGCCCGCGCCCCGTCGAGCCCCTGCTTCTTGAGCACGGTCCCGGCGGCCTTGTACGCGTCGGCGAGGTGCGGGGCGACGGCCTTGACCTTGGCGAGGGGGAGGGCGGGGCCGGCGGTCGCCGGGACGGGAGCCTCGTGAGTCGCGGGAGCCTCGGGCTCCAGGGCGGTGATCACGGGGGTTTCCGGCGTGGGTACGGGGGTGGGGGCGGGGGCCTCCGGCTCGGGTGCGGTGGCCTCGGGCTCGGGTGCGGCCTCGGGCGCGGTGGCTTCGGGAGCGGTGGCTTCGGCGGGCTCGGGCTGGACCTCGGGCTCGGCCTGGGCCACGGGAGCGGTGGCCTCGGGCTCGGGCTGGGCCTCGGGGGCGGTGGCCTCGGCGGGCTCGGGCTCGACCTGGACCTCGGAGGCGGTGCTCTCGGGCTGGACCTCCGGCTCGGCCGGGGTCTCGGGCTCCGCCGGGGCGGCTGCCTGCGCCTGCGGCTGCGGCTCGTCGGTGTTGTCCGCCGGCTGCTCCGCCTGCTCCTCCGGAGCGGGAGCGGCGGCGGGCTCGGCCGGGGCCTCGGCCTGCGGCTCGGCTTCCGGTGCCTCCTCGATGGCGGCGGCCGGCTCGGCCTGCGGTTCCGCTTCCGGAGCCTCGGTGGTGGCCTCCGGCTCGGCCGGGGTCCCGGCCGCCGTTTCGGCCGGCTCGGCCGGAGCCGCGACGGCGGTCGCCTCGGGCTCCTCCTCCACCTGCTCCTCCGGAGCAGCGGAAGTCGTCGTGGTGGCCGTCTCGGTGGCCGGTTCCGTCACCGCTTCCGGTTCCGTGGGAGCGACCCGCGCCGGCTCCTCCGCGACGACCGGTTCCGGTTCCGGCTCCGCCTTCCGGGCCTTCGGGACCTGCGGGTTGTCGAAGGACGCCGCCACCAAGTCGTCCGCCGCTCGGCGGGCCTCCTCCTCGGGAGCTTCCGGGGCCACCGGAGCCACCGGGGCCACCGGGGCCGCCGACGTGACCGGATCCGACGTCTCCGAGGCCTTCACGGCCTCCGCCGTCTCCGCCGTCTCCACCGTCTCCTCACGCGACTGGGGCGGGACGGAGGTTGCCGGGGATTCCTCGCGGTCCCGGCCGAACACCTTGCGCAGCATGCTCCGAATACCCATGGGCGAACCCTTTCGCATGAGTGGGGGTGCAGTGTGAATGTCCGTACTGGGTGTTTCGGGACTTTCATCCCTGGCCAGGGCGGATACGTAAGGTTAGCGGCCACTTCCCGCCACCTCCGTGCCCCGGTCGCCCTCGGACGCCCCGCATTCATCCGGCGTTCATTCCGCCGCCGCCCCCGTGCAGGGACCCGCACCTAGCGTCACCGCCGAAGACATCCCGACACCATGTCGGCGCAGTGCTGCGCCGGAGGAGGACGAAGTGCGCAAACTGCTGCCGCTCCTGAGCACGAACCCGCACGGAGGCGGCCGTTCCGCTCTCACCTGCCGCTACCGCTGTGGCGACGCCTGCTTCCACGAGGTGCCCAACACCAGCGACAACGAGTACGCCGGCGACCTCATAGCCGGTGTCCTCTCCCGCCGTTCCGCCCTGCGGGCCGCCGCCGTCGTCACCGTCGCCTCCGCCGTCGGCGGCGCCGCCGTGCTCGGCGAGGCCCCGGCCGCCGAGGCCCACGGCGGTCACGGGCACCGGCCCGGCAGGGCCGACGGCGCCCGCGGCCTCCGCTTCGCCCCCGTCGCGCCCAACACCGCCGACCAGGTGACCGTCCCCTCCGGCTACTCCCAGAACGTGGTCATCCGCTGGGGCGAGCCCATCCTCCGCGGCGCCCCCGCCTTCGACGCCGAGAAGCAGACCGCGAAGGCCCAGGCCGGCCAGTTCGGCTACAACAACGACTTCCTCTCCCTGCTGCCGCTGTCCGGGGAGCGCGACCGCCAGGTCCTCGTCGCCAACCACGAGTACACCGACGAAGTCCTGATGTTCCGCGGCTACGACCCCGCGAACCCGACCCGCGAGCAGGTCGAGACCGCCTGGGCCGCGCACGGCCTGTCCGTCGTCGTGGTCGAGGAGGAGCGCCGCAGCGGCAGGCTGACGCCGGTCTCCCGCCACCACCTCAACCGGCGCCTCCACACCACCAGCGAGTTCCGGGTCACCGGGCCCGCCGCGGGCAGCGACCTGCTGAAGACCTCCGTCGACCCGACCGGCCGCAAGGTCCTCGGCACGCTCAACAACTGCGCCGGCGGCACCACCCCGTGGGGCACCACCCTCCACGGCGAGGAGAACTTCAACCAGTACTTCGCCAACGGCTCCAGCGCCACCGACAAGCGCTACGGCGTCGGCTCCGGCGCCACCGAGCGCAAGTGGGAGCGGTTCGACAAGCGCTTCGACCTGAAGCAGGAGCCCAACGAGGTCCACCGCTTCGGCTGGGTCGTCGAGCTCGACCCGTACGACCCCGACTCCACGCCCCGCAAGCGCACCGCGCTCGGCCGCTTCAAGCACGAGGCCGCGCAGCCCCGCCTCACCGCCGACGGGCGCCCGGTCGTCTACATGGGCGACGACGAGCGCTTCGACTACTTCTACAAGTTCGTGTCCAGCAAGCGGATGAAGAAGGGGAGTTCGCGGGCCGCCCGCGAGCACAACCTCACCCTCCTCGACGAGGGCACGCTGTACGTCGCCAAGCTGACCGGCGACTCCCCGGCCGCCGAGGTCGACGGCACCGGCAAGCTCCCGAACGACGGCGAGTTCGACGGCTCCGGCGTGTGGATCCCGCTCGCCACCGGGAACGTCTCGCACGTCCCCGGCATGACCGCCGAGGAGGTGTACGTCTTCACCCGCCTCGCCGGGGACAAGGTCGGGGCGACGAAGATGGACCGCCCCGAGGACGTCGAGCCCAGCCCCCGTACCGGCCGCGTGTACGTCGCGCTCACCAACAACACCGACCGCGGCAAGGCCGGCAAGGCGGGCGCGGACGAGGCCAACCCGCGCAACCTCAACAAGCACGGGCAGATCCTGGAGCTGGCCGAGCACTGGGACGACCCGTCCTCGGACGGCTTCGCCTGGCGCCTCTTCCTCGTCGCGGGCGACCCGAACGACCCGGCGACCTACTTCGCCGGCTTCCCCAAGGAGAAGGTCTCCCCGATCTCCTGCCCGGACAACGTCGCCTTCGACCCGCACGGCAACCTGTGGATCTCCACCGACGGCGCCCAGCTCGGCTCGCACGACGGCCTGTTCGGCGTCGCGGTGCAGGGCGAGCGGCGCGGTGAGCTGAAGCAGTTCCTGACCGTGCCGAAGGGCGCCGAGACCTGCGGCCCGATCGTCCAGGACCGGCGCGTGCTCGTCGCCGTGCAGCACCCGGGCGAGATCGACGGGGCGTCGGTCGAGAAGCCCGCGTCGACCTGGCCCGACGGGCCCGGGAAGATCGTCCGCCCGTCGGTCGTCGCCGTCTGGCGCACGGACGGGCGCGACATCGGCGTCTGACCGGAGCCGTACAGCGGAACCGGTCTCAGTCGCGGGCCCGGGGGCACTCCACCCCCAGGCCCTCCCTGAACCGGGTGAACTGCTCCTCCGGGTCCCCCGTGTACGCCCACGGCACCCACGCCGCACGCCGCCCCAGCATCCCGAGCAGCTCCCTGGCGATGTCCACCTGGCCCGCGTAACAGGCGGCGTGCGCGAGGAAGTTGAGGTCTCCGACCTCCTCGGGCGCCACCGGGAGCGCCGGGTCGCGGCCGTCGATCCAGCGGGCGTGCGTGCGGCGCAGCTCGGTCACCGCCAGCTCGTGCTTCCAGTGCTGGTCGAAGCCGCGCACCGGGCCCCGGCCCAGGGCGCCGTCCGCGATGTAGCGGTACTCCTCGACCCGGGCCACCTGCACCAGGACCGGCAGCGGGGAGCCGGGCGGCGCCACGCCCGCCGCGTCGCGGGCGAAGTCGTACATGCTGCCGTGCGTGCCGTGCCACCGCGCCGACCAGTACCGCAGCACCTGGATGTGGCCCTCGGTGTTGTACGGGTCGCGGCGCCGCAACTCGTCGAACCAGTGGCGCAGTTCGCGGCGCGGCACCCCGCCCTCGTACAGCCTGGCCACCGACAGGAGCGACACCCACGGCATCGGGTCGGCGGGCGCGGCCGAGGCCGCGCCCCGGCAGGCGTCCACGGCCGCGTCGATCCGGCCCCGGTCGACGGCCGCGCCCCGGCCGGCCGCGATGGCCGCGTCGAAGACCCGCACCACCTCGGTCGCGGCCCGCAGCACGGCGGAGTCCGGGTTGCCCGGCTCGGCGGCCCACCAGGTCTCGACGGTGGAGCTGCCCGCGGCGGCGTGCGAGAGGAGCCGGATCCGGTGGGTGCGGCGCGCCCAGTCGTCGCCGGTGGCGGCGAGCAGGTCGCGCACGCCCTGCCAGCGGCCGATGACGATGTCGTGGCGCGCCTCGGTCAGTGCCCGGTCCCCGAAGTCCGGGTCGAAGTCGGGCACGAAGCGCTCCGGGCGCGACGGCCGCGCGGAGCGGCGGCGTACGGCCATGCCTGGTCCTCCTTCGGGTTCGCCTGCCGTCGTCCGGGGCAGCCGTCCGGCGGCCGCCGGACGGCTCAGAAGTCTGTCGCGTAGCTCTTGTCCCGGGCGCCCGGGGTGGCCGCCCCGGCGGCGGCCGAGGCGGCGAGGGCGCGGACGGCGTCGAGACGGGCCGGGCGGCGGTAGTAGTCGCTGCCCTTCCCGGCGTACACGGCCAGCGGGACCACGCCGAGGAGCAGGCCGCCGAGGCCGATGGCGAGGGCGGTGGTGGAGAGTTCGCCCAGCGACTCGACGAAGGCCCAGAGCATGAACGCCGAGCCGAGCAGCGGCCAGAGGCCGCCGACGACCAGGTTCTTCACGGAGCGGAGGAGCAGGCCCTTGTAGGCGACGACGGCGGCGATGCCCGCCAGGCCGTAGTAGAAGGCGATCTGGAGGCCGATCGCGGAGACGGCGTCCCGGAGGATCTGCTGCACGGAGCCGGCCGCCGCCGCGGCGGCGAACAGCAGCAGCGCCGCCCCGCCGACCGCCGCGATCGCGACCCACGGGGTGTTCCAGCGCGGGTGGACGGTGCCGAGCGCGGCCGGCAGGGTCCGGTCGCGGCCCATCGCGAAGAGCGAGCGGGTGACCTGGATGAGGGTGGTCTCCAGGGTGGCGACGGTCGACAGGAGGACGGCCACGACGAGGAGCTTGCCGCCGACGCCGGGCCAGACCTCCTGGCCGACGACGGCGAGGACGTTGGGCCCGGCGCGGTGGATCTCCTCCGAGGTCAGCAGCACGTTGACGGCGACGGTGATGGCCTCGAAGAGGACGAAGACGAAGCCGACGCCGACGAGCGCGGCGACCCCGGCGGTCCGGCGGCTGTTCCGGGTCTCCTCGCTGAGGTTGCTGGTGACGTCCCAGCCCCAGTAGTAGAACGCGGCGATCAGCGCGCCGGCGGCGAACCCCCCGGGCCCGTCGAACTGGGCGAGGCCGAACCAGGACCAGTCGAAGGCGGTGGCGTGGCCCCGGTGGGCCACGGCGGCGAGGACGAAGCCGGCCAGGATCAGCATCTCGACCCCGGACATGATCAGCTGCGCCCGTACGGTGAGCCGGGCGCCGCCCAGGACGACGAGCAGCATCACCAGGAACCAGCAGGCGCCGACGGCCGCCGCGAGCGCGGTGTGGCCGGCGAGGTCCGGGGCGACCAGGGAGAGCGTGAGGGAACCGGCGGGCAGCGAACCGGCCACCATGAAGACGGTGGTGGAGAAGACGAGCGCCCAGCCGGAGAGGAAGCCGAGGAAGGGGTGGAGGGCGCGGCCCACCCAGGAGTACGCGGCACCGGCGTTGACGTCGATCCGGCCTAGCCGGGCGTACGCGAGGACGATGCCGAGCATGGGTATCGCGCAGTACAGCAGGGCGGCGGGGCCGCCGACGCCGACCGCGCCGAAGAGGACGGCGGTGGTCGCGGCGAGCGAGTAGGCGGGGGCGCTGCCGGCGACGGCCATCACGATCGTGTCGAAGGTGCCGAGGACATTGGGCTGGAGCCCTCTGCTGCTGGTGGTGGTGCGCATGGCGGATCCTCGGGGCGCGGGGGGTGAGACAGGGCGAAGTGGCGCGTCCGCCGGGCCGGTTGCCGGCGGTGGCGGGCGCGGATCACCGTGAATGGGCGCATCGTAGTCGCCGGGACGGCTTCCGGTAACGGCGGCGGGGAGGGTTCCGTTCCGTGACCGCCGGTAAGTTCTCCCGTGCGCCCCCGGAAGGGGGTTTATCGCAGGTCGGGACCGGCGATGGCGCGGGCCGCGCGGACCTCCTGGCGGAGCGGTTCGAGGACTCCGTTCTCGTCCCCGGGCAGTTCGGTGCGGACCTCCACGAGGGTGTCGTCCGCGCGCAGCCCGTCGGCGAGTTCGCGCAGTTCCCGCTCCACCTCGGCGGCCTCCTCGGGCGCGGGCGCGGGGGCGCCGTGGTCGATCCGGATGCGGGCGGCGGTGGTGGCGTCCACGATCCGCTCGACGGCGACGACCAGCGGCCACCAGGCGGCGGCGCGGGTGCCGGTCGGCGGGGGCTCGGTCAGGGCCCGCTGGAACTCGGTGCGGACGGTCGACAGGTCCCGGTAGAGCGCCCGGCGGGCCCGCAGCCGGGCGTGCGGGTCGGGGCCCTCCCCCGGGGAGAAGGCGCGGGCCACGTAGTCGGCGGTGTCGGAGACGGCGTCCGCGAGCCGGTCCCCGATCCGGGTGTGCCAGGACTCGGGCCAGAGCAGGTAGCCGGCGACGAGGGCGATCCCGCAGCCGATGAGCGAGTCGTAGAGGCGGGGCAGGACGAGGCCGAAGCCCTGGTGGTTGAGGGTGTCGGAGAGCAGCAGGATCACCGGGGTGATGGCCGCCGTCTGGAAGGCGTACCCCTTCGCGGAGAACGCCGGGATCAGGGCCGCGAGCACCGCGAGGACGGGCACGTCCCACCAGCCGCGGGGCACCTCGGCGAGGACGAGGGCGGCGAGGAGGACGCCGAGGGCGGTGCCGAAGGCGCGGAGCACGGCCCGGGAGAAGACCGAGCCGAAGTCGGGCTTCATGACGAAGGTGACGGTGAGGGCGACCCAGTACGAGCGGGGCACGGCGATCAGCGACACCAGGGCCTGCGCGAGGCCGATGCAGAGCGCGAGCCGCAGGCCGTAGCGCCAGGAGGCCCCGGAGAGGAGGACGGCGCGGGTGGTGCGGCGGATCCGGACGCGGAGCGCGGCGGGCCGGCCGAGCCGGTCGTCGACGTTGTGGGGGTCGGGGTCCGTCTCGTGGACGACGTGCGCCGCGTGC
Organism: Streptomyces sp. NPDC055632; assembly: GCF_053618675.1. Lineage (NCBI taxonomy): Bacteria > Bacillati > Actinomycetota > Actinomycetes > Kitasatosporales > Streptomycetaceae > Streptomyces > Streptomyces sp. NPDC055632. The sequence continues at coordinate 354,046 of NZ_JBSHHY010000002.1, forward strand.
CGCAGCGCGTGGTCGACGGCCTTCTCGGAGGGGCGCTCGGGGGCGGGCAGGTCGAGGACGGGGTCGCCTGTGCGGCCCTCCTCGACGGCGTCCGCGAGCTCCCGGACGGCGGCCGGGACCTCGGCGGGCGGCGGGCCGGCGATCCGGGCCCGCAGGTGGGCGGCGGGCGCGGCCTCGACGAGCGGGACGACGACGTTGAGCCGCGCGAGCAGCCGGACCGGGGCGGCGGCGCGGCCGTGCTGCCGGGCCCGGCGGGCCAGGACCAGGTCGTACGCGTGGTTCAGGGCGGCGGTGACGGCCCGCCGCCGCTCGTCGTACGCGGAGGTCCCCGCGGCCTCGTAGAGGTCGGCGACCGCCCGGTAGGTGGCGGCGACGGCGGCCTTCTCGGGCGCGTCGCGCCGCAGCGGCCAGCCGAGCAGGGTGAGGACGAGGACGACGAGCCCGCCCAGGGCGAGCAGCAGCGGCGCCGTCCACCACGGGTCGGGCATGGGCAGGCCCGCGCCGACGACGGCGTTGAGCAGCAGGAGCAGGCCGGAGACGGAGGCGACCGCGCCGATCGAGGAGATCATCCCGGAGACGAGCGCGACGCAGGTGAGGACGGCGACGGCGGCCCAGCCGTACCCGAAGACGAGGGTGCCGAGGGTGACGCCGACGGCCCCGAAGAGCTGCGGCACGGCGATGTTGAAGACCCGCATCCGGTAGGCGTCGGCGGTGTCCCCGATGACCCCGGACAGGGCGCCCATCGACACCAGCGCCCCGTACGCGGGCCGGTCGACGGCCAGGCCGACGGCGAGCGGCGCGGACAGGGCGACGGCGGCGCGCAGCACGGCGGCCCACGGGACCGGCGCGGGGGCGGGCCGCATTCCGGCGGTCAGCCAGGCGGGCGGGGTGAGCCGTCCGGCTCCTTCTGATCGCGCCATGCCCACCAACGTACTGGCGGGGCGCCCGCGCCGCCGCGCCCGCGCCCGGCCCCGGGCCGTCGCACGGGCTCGACGGGGCGCGTCACAGGGGCTCGACGCGGGCGGCCCGCCACCCGGGGTGCGTCACATGGGCTCGACGAACGCGGCCCGCCACGCGGGGCCCGGGTCGGAGCCGGGGGTCGTCCAGTACTCCGTCCCCCGGACGATCCGGCCGTCGCGGACGGTCCAGAACGACACCGCGCGGAACACTCCGACGCCCTCGTGCGGGACCTCGACCTCGGAGACGGCCTCGCCGTCCCCGGCCACGATCCGCAGCACCCGGATCGACCAGCCCTCGGGATACGCGCGGTTCACCGCGACGTAGTCGTCCCGGCCCGTGATCCGCTCGCCGCTGACCGGCCACTCGACGACGGCGTCCGCCGCGAACAGGGCGGCCAGGCCGTCCCAGTCCCGCGCCTCCATCCGCTCCCACAACGACTCGACCACGCTCGACGACTCCATGGCGCGCACTCTGTCAGAGGGGTCCGACAACCGGCCCGGCATCTCCGCTCAGCTGCGGTACGACTCCACCTCGGCCGCCGGGCGGAGGGTCGCCGTGTCCGGGTCCTCGCCGAACTCGGCCTTGGCGCGGCGCTGGCGCAGCAGGTCCCAGCACTGGTCGAGGCGCACCTCCAGTTCGGTCAGGCGGGCGCGCTCCTCGGGGAGGAGGCCGCCGGTGCGCTGCCGCAGGGCGCGCTCCTCCTCGACGAGGGCGCCGATGTCGTCCAGGATCTCCTCGTTGTCCATGCCTTCCAGCGTGGCCGATCAGCGCTCTCCCCGCAGGTCGAGATCGGCGAGGACGGCCCGGTGGTCGGTGCCGGCCAGGTCGAGGAAGCGGACCCCGGCCACGCTGAACCCGTCGCCGACCAGGACGTGGTCGATCTGTACGTACGGCGGGAGCGGGCCCTCCGTCGGCCAGGTGGCGACGCGGCTCTTCCCCGCCTCCCAGGCCGCGTCCCGCAGGCGGCCCTCCTTCAGGATCGCGCGGAAGGCCGCGTGGTCCTGGGAGGCGTTGAAGTCCCCGGCGATCAGCGTCGGGCCCGTGCGCGGGGCGGCGAAGTCCCCGATGCGGCCCAGCTCCCGCTTCCACACGTCCACCTGGCCCGGCACCGGCGGCATCGGGTGGGCGAGCTGGACGCGTACGGAACGCCCGGCGATCTCGGCCGTGGCGCCCGGCATCCCCATCGTCGCCGGGATGATCCGCCGGTCGCGCAGCGGATGGGCGCTGAGCAGCACGGAGCCCGCCGATCCGTCGGCCTCGACGGCGGCGCGGTGGGGGAGTTCGGCCGCGAACGCCGCGGTGAGGGCGCGCCCGCAGGCGCGGTCGCACTCGGAGACGTACACGAGGTCGGGGCGCTCGCGCCGGACGGCGGCGATCAGCGCGTCCGTGGCCTGGCCGAACTCGACGTTGGCGGCGAGGACGCGGACCCGGGCGAGCGGGAGGCCGTGACCCACGACGGCCCACGTCGTGTACGGCAGGGAGCTCCAGGCGGTGGCGGCGAGGACGACGGCGGCGGTGAACGCGAGGCCCCGGCGGCGGGCGACGGCGGCCAGGAGGAGGCCGAGTCCCGCGGGGACGGTCAGCCAGGGGAGGAAGGAGAGGAGCTGCGGGACGGGGGTGATCCCGTCCGTGTCCAGGAGGCGGCAGGCGGTGATCAGGGCGGGCACGACGAGCAGAAGTCCGGCCGTCAGGGCGGCCGGACGGCGCCGGGGCCGGAGGGGCGGCGGCGGTGGTGCGGCGGCACCCGCCGCCACAGGCTCGGGCCTCAGCGCCGGTTCGCGCTCCGGAGCCGGCGCGGCGGCGGGGTCGGGGTCCACGCCGTTCAGTGTCGCAGGGACCGTGCGGCTCCCGTCGGCCCGCCCTTACCGGGACGCCCCGCGTGAGCTATCTTGAACGCGTTCAATTGAACGCGTTCAAGAGTTCGGGAACGGGGTGGGTGTCATGGGGGAGGAACGGCAAGTGTCCGCACGGCAGCGGGCATGGGTCGTGGCGAGCGTCGCGGCCGCGGGGTGCGCGGTGTTCCTGGGGTTCCTGATCGGCCCGTACCTGGCCTTGTTCTTCCTGATCAGCGGGTGTGTGACCATTCCGCCGCTCTTCATGCGGGATCAGCCCGAGGCGTGCGCCCGGGCCTGTCTCCTCATCGGGACCGGTCTACTGGCCTGGTCGCTGGTCGCCGCCGTCCTCTGCGTGTTCCTGTTCCTCCCGGCGGCCCTGCTGCTGCTGGTCGCGGCCTTCGTGGACCCCGCCAACCGGCCGGGCGCCGGGTGGACGGTGACGACGCCCCTCGCGGTCGCGGCGCTCTCCGCGCTGGTCGTGCTCTCGTGGTGACCGGGGCGCCCTCGCCACCGACGGGACCCAGGCGCCTTCCGGACGCCCCGGGCCCTCAGTGCCGCAGGGCCCGGCCGATCTCCGCCTTCGTCACGCCCGAGAGCTGCCGATTGCTGCGCGCCGTACCGGACTTGGACTTCCCCGGTGCCACGGCGTCGATGTTCAGGACGACGGAGTCGAGCAGTTTCCCCTCGCCGTCGCGGAAGTCGACCTTGACCGTGTAGTCGGCGTCCTTGTCCTTCGGGTTGGTCGCGGTGACCTCCGCGACCGTGCGGTCGCCGTCGGCGCGGGGCTCCCCGGCCTTCACGTCGCCCTTCGCGTCCACACCGTCCTCGACCTCGTTCATCTTCCGCTCGGCGGCCGAGGCGACCGCCGCCGTCGCGGACGAGACGGCACCGCCGGCCGCGTCCTTGGCGGCGTCGCAGCCGGTGGTGAGGGCGAGCGCCGCCGCGAGGACCGCGGCGGCGCCGGCGGTGCGTCCCATACCGCTAGTACCTCTCGTCCGGGCCGTACGCGTCGTCCGTGGCCAGCGCCCAGATCACGAAGATGGAGACGGCCATGGAGAAGAGCGCCCACCAGGGCTGGTAGGGCAGGGAGAGGAAGTGGAAGAGGACGTTGAGGGAGGCGAGCGTGATGCCCGCGACCCGGCCCCACTCGGCGCCCTTGAGGATGCCGGACCCGGCGATGACGAGGATCACGCCGAGGATCAGGTGGATCCAGCCCCAGGTGGTGAGGTCGAACTTGAAGACGTAGTCGCCGACCCGGGTGTAGACGTCGTCCTCGGCGATGCCCGCGATGCCCTGGAAGACGTCCATGAAGCCGATGACCAGCATGAGGACACCGGCGAAGAGGGTGCCGCCGGAGGCCCAGGCACCGGCGGTGCTCTGCTTGCGGGGCGGTGCTGCGTTCGGGTTGCGGGGCGGCGCTGCGTGCTGGCCCTGGCTCTGGCCCTGGCCCGGACGCGCGGTCCCGTCGTCGTTCTGGCTCATGGGCCCATCGTGGGAGCGTCCGCGCGCCGGCGAACCTTCAAGCGGTCCGTTCGAGTGAACGCAGGAACGCCGCCAGGGCCGCGTCGAACTCCTCCGGCCGCTCCAGATTGGGCAGGTGCGCGGCCCGTTCGACCACGACGAGCGCGGAGCCGGGGATCAGCGCGTGCGTCTCCTCCGCGCCGGAGACCGGGGTGTACGTGTCGTCCCGGCCGACCACGACGAGCGCGGGCACGGTGGCGGCGGCGAGCGACTCCCGGTAGTCGGGCCGCTCGGCCCGGCCGCGAAGGGCGGCCGCCGCCGCGACGGGGTCGGTGGCGCACATCATGCGGTGGACGTGGGGCGCGGCGTGCGTGTTGTACGGGGCGACCATCAGGTCGAGCACCTCGTCGGCGTACCCCCGCATGCCCTCGGCGAGGAGCCGGTCGGCCATGGCGTTCCGGACGCCCTTCCCCTCCTCGGTCTCGGCGGCGGGGAAGGTGTCCGCGAGGACCAGGCCCCGGACGCGGCCGGGGTGGCGGCGGTGGAACTCCATGGCGATCTGGCCGCCCATGGAGAGCCCGGCGAGGACGCAGTCCTCGACGCCGAGGTCGTCGAGGAGGGCGGCCAGGTCCCCGGCGAAGACGTCGAGCCCGACGGCCTTCGCGTCCGTCGCGAGCGGGGTGGATCCGTAACCGCGCAGGTCGGGGGCGATCACCCGGTGCGTGCGGGAGAAGCGGTCGAGCTGGGGCCGCCACATGGTGTGGTCGAAGGGGTGGCCGTGGACGAGGAGGAGGACGGGTCCGGAGCCCCGGTCCTCGTAGAAGGTCTCGGTACCGGCTGTTCGGGAGACGGGCATGACGGCAGGCTAGGCAGCGCCGACTTCTCGGTGCAATGAAAACTTTGCCCTCGGTGCAATGGGAGAGGGGTGCCCCGTGGAGGAGTACCGGAGGATCGCGGACCGCGTCGAGGCGGCCGTGCGGGACGGGCGGCTGCGGCCCGGCGACCGGCTGCCGCCCCAGCGCGTCTTCGCCCGGCGGCACGGGATCGCGAACTCGACGGCGATCCGGGTGTACGGGGAGCTGGCGCGCCGGGGGCTGGTCGTCGGGGAGGTCGGGCGCGGCACCTTCGTCCGGGCGGCGCCCCCGCCGCCGGGGCCCGCGCTCGTCGAGGCGACCGGGACCGCGCCCGTCGACCTCCAGCTCAACTACCCGGTCGCGGAAGGCCAGTCGGAGCTGATGGCCCGCGCGCTCACGGCCCTCGCCCGGCCCGGCGTCCTCACCGGGACCCTGGTGCGGCCGGCCGCCGCCGACGGCACCCCGGAGGCCCGCGACGCGGCGGCGGCCGTGCTCGCCGGGACCGGCTGGGCCCCGGACCCCGGGAGCGTCCTCTTCGCCGGGAGCGGCCGCCGGGCCGTCGCCGCCGCGCTCTCCGCGCTCGTGCCGCCCGGCGGACGCCTGGGCGTCGAGGAGCTCACGTACCCACCCCTCAAGGCCGTCGCCGAACGGCTCGGCATCCGGCTCGTGCCCCTCGCCCTCGACGCGGAGGGGGTGCGGCCCGGGGCGCTCGCGGCGGCCCACCGGACGGCGCCGCTCGCCGCCGTCTACCTCCAGCCGACCCTGCACAACCCGCTCGCGACGACCGCCGGGGAGGAGCGGCGGGCCGCGCTCGCCGAACTCCTGCGCGGGCTCGACCTGACGGCCGTCGAGGACACCACCTGGGCCTTCCTCGACCCTGCCGCGCCCGCCCCGCTCGCCGCGCACGCGCCCGAGCGCGTCGTCCTGGTGGACAGCCTCTCCAAGCGGCTCGCCCCCGGCCTGACCGTCGGCTACCTCGTCGTCCCCGGCCGGCTGCGCGCGGCGGTCGCGGAGGCGCTGCGCTCCGGCGCCTGGACGGCGGACGGGTTCGCCCTCGCCGCCGCCACCCGCTGGGCCGGGGACGGGACGGTCGCGGAGGCCGTCGCCGCCAAGCGGGCGGACGTGGTCGCCCGGCACGCCCTGGTCCTGCGGCGGCTCGCCGGACAGGCCTTCCGGACCTCCCCGCACGCCTACTTCTGTTGGTGGGAGCTGCCCGCGCCCTGGCGCGCCGAGACCTTCGCGGCGGCGGCCGCCGCACGCGCGGGCGTGGCGGTCACCCCCGGCGGCGCCTTCGCGACGGGCCCGGGGGCGGCGCCCGGCGCGATCCGGGTGGGCCTGGCCTCGCCGCCGCACGCCGTGCTCGACGGGGCCCTCGCCCGCCTCGCGGACCTCGCGGCGTCCGGGCCCGGCTGATCCACTTGCGGCGCACCGGCCGCGGGTGTGCCCTGGAGGGTGCGGGAACCAGGGGGTGAGAGGCGCCGGAGGCGCCCGAGACGAAGGAGCTCCTGCCATGGCCGCACATGCAGCGCTGCCCGCCCGGCGGCGCCACGTCAGCACCCACGGCTGGGCCGTGCCGATCACGATCGGCGTCCTGTACGGCTTCTACGCCGAGACGAACGCCCGCCACGGCGGTCCCCTCGCCCTGAGCCAGCTCTGGATCGGCCTCGTCTCCGCCGTCGTGCTCTCCGTGGCGATCTACGCCCTCCACCGCTACGGCCGGGCCCTGCCCCGCGTGCCGCGCGCCGCCGCGTGGGGTGCCCTGGTGGGCATCGCGGTCGGCTACGCCTACAGCCTCACCAACGCCACCGTGCTCTCGTCGAGCGGGCTCGGCCTGGCGTCCGCCCTGGCCACCACGGTCGCCGCCCACTACTTCTTCTACACCCACGAGGGCGCGGCGGGCCGCCCCGCGACCCGCTGACCGGAACCCGGACGCCGGGGACGACGGAGGAACCGCATGACCGACCTCGCCATCGAGACCGAGGGCCTGGTCAAGGTCTTCGGCACCAACCGGGCCGTGGACGGCGTCGACCTGCGGGTCCCCGCCGGAACCGTCTACGGCGTCCTCGGCCCCAACGGCGCCGGCAAGACGACCGTCGTCAAGGTGCTCGCCACCCTGCTCCGGCCCGACGGGGGCCGGGCCGGCGTCTTCGGCAAGGACGTCGTCGAGGACGCCGACGCCGTACGCGGGCGCGTGAGCCTCACCGGCCAGTACGCCTCCGTCGACGAGGACCTGACCGGCACGGAGAACCTGGTGCTCCTCGGCCGGCTGCTCGGCCACTCCCGGCCCGCCGCCCGCGAGCGCTCCGAGCAGCTCCTCGCCGCGTTCGGCCTCGCGGAGGCCGCCGACAAGCAGATCAAGAACTACTCGGGCGGCATGCGGCGCCGCATCGACATCGCCGCCTCCATCCTCAACACCCCCGACCTGCTCTTCCTCGACGAGCCGACCACCGGCCTCGACCCGCGCAGCCGCAACCAGGTCTGGGACATCGTCCGCGCGGTGGTCGCCCAGGGCACCACCGTCCTGCTGACCACCCAGTACCTGGACGAGGCGGACCAGCTCGCCTCCCGGGTCGCCGTCATCGACCACGGCAAGGTGATCGCGGAGGGCACGAAGGGCGAGCTGAAGGCCTCGGTCGGCTCGGGCTCGGTGCACGTGCGGCTCCGGGACCCCGAGCGGCGGCGGGAGGCCGAGCGGGTCCTGCGCGGCACGCTGCGGGCCACCGTGCAGCTCGACCCGGACCCGGTCGCGCTCACCGCCACCGTCGACGGCCACGGGACGGACCTCGGCGCCGCCGAACAGGCGGCACGGGCGCTCGCGGAGCTGGCGCGCTCCGGGATCACGGTCGACAGCTTCGCGCTCGGGCAGCCCAGCCTCGACGAGGTGTTCCTGGCGCTGACGGACAGGAAGGGAACGGCGGCATGACCACTGTCACCACCGGCAAGGACGCGAAGGGCACCGACACCGCCGAGTTCACCGCCCCCAGGGCGGAGGATCTCGCGGAACTGTTCGTCGGACGGTCACGGCCGCCCCGTCCGGGCGCGCTCTCCGCCTCGATGACGTTCGGCTGGCGGGCCATGCTGAAGATCAAGCACGTGCCGGAGCAGCTCTTCGACGTGACGGCGTTCCCGATCATGATGGTGCTGATGTACACGTACCTCTTCGGGGGCGCGCTGGCCGGTTCGGTCTCCTCGTACGTCCAGTTCCTGCTGCCCGGCATCCTGGTGATGAGCGTCGTGATGATCACGATGTACACGGGCGTCTCGGTCAACACCGACATCGAGAAGGGCGTCTTCGACCGCTTCCGCACGCTGCCGATCTGGCGCCCGGCGCCGATGGTCGGCTACCTCCTCGGCGACGTCGTGCGCTATCTGATCGCCTCCGCCGTGATGCTGACGGTCGGCGTGATCATCGGCTACCGGCCGGACGGCGGCCTCCCCGGCGTGCTCCTCGGGGTCGCGCTGCTCCTGGTGTTCTCGTTCTCCTTCTCGTGGATCTGGACCATGTTCGGCCTGCTGCTGCGCAGCGAGAAGTCCGTCATGGGCGTCTCGATGATGGTGATCTTCCCGCTGACCTTCCTGTCGAACGTCTTCGTCGACCCGAGGACCATGCCGGGCTGGCTCCAGGCCTTCGTGAACAACAACCCGGTGACCCACGTGGCGAGCGCGGTCCGCGAGCTGATGGCGGGCGGCTGGCCGGGCGTGGACGTCGCCTGGTCCCTGGGCTGGTCGGCGGTCTTCGTCCTCGTCTTCGGCTGGGTCACGATGCGGCTGTACAACCGCAAGTAGCGGGCGCACGGGAGACGGTTGACCTTCCCCGGCGGGGAAGGTCGAGGATCGGTGGGGCCGGGCGCCACGGGGGCGGCCGGCACGGGGAGGCGGCACGCCGGTGGAAGGGCACGGACGGGACGGGGCGGGGGAACGGCGCGGGACGGCCGGAAGGGCCGGCGCGCGGGAACCGCTCATGACGATCGGGGAGTTCGCCCGCGCGTCCCGGCTCTCCGCCAAGGCGCTGCGCCGCTACGACGAACTCGGCCTGCTCCCGCCCGCCCGCGTCGACGCGTACACCGGCTACCGGTACTACGCCGGCGCGCAGGTGGAGCGGGCGCGCCTGGTGGCCTGGCTGCGGCGGATCGGGATGCCGCTCGACGGGGTCCGGGACGTGTGCGCGCTGCACGGCACGGACCCGGGGGCCGCGGCCCGCGCGGTCCGTGCCCACTGGGCGCGCGTCGAGGCCGAGACGGCGGAGCGGCGCGACCTGGCCGCCTCCCTGCTGGACCGACTGGGAGGAAGCACCGGTATGACGACGACCGTACGGCCCCACGCCCTGCTCGCCGCCGCGCTCTCGGAGCGCGGCCGGGTGCGGGGGACCAACCAGGACCGGGCGCACGCCGGCCCGCGCCTGCTCGCCGTCGCGGACGGCTACGGCGGGGCGGGCGAGCGGGCCGCGGCGGCCGCCCTCGCGGCCGTCGGGGGGATCGCGGCGCCCGGCGACCGGGCCGGGGACCTGCTCAACGCCCTGGAGGACGCCGTCCGCCGCGCGGACGCGGAGGTCGGCGCGGCGGCGCCCGGCTCGGGGACGACCCTGACGGCCGGGGTGTGGACGGGGTCCCGGCTCGCGCTCGCGCACGTGGGGGACGGGCGCGCGTACCTGCTGCGGGCCGGGAGCCTGGTGCGCCTCACCCGTGACCACACCGCCGTCCAGGCGCGGGTGGACGCGGGCGAGCTCGACCCGGAGGCGGCGGCGGCCCACCCCGACCGGGCGCTGCTCCTGAGGGCCCTCGACGGGACGGGGGACGGGCCCGCCCCCGATCTGAGCCTGCACGAGGGGCGGCCCGGGGACCGCTGGCTGCTGTGCACGGACGGCCTGTCGGCGGTCGTGCCGGAGGAGGAGCTGCGGGCCGTCCTGGCGGGCGGCGCCGGTCCGGACGGGACCGCCCGGGCCCTGCTCGCCCTGGCCGACGGGCGGGGCGGCCCGGACAACGCGTCGTGCGTCGTGGCGGACGTGCTGCCGTCGGGGGCGGACGGGCCCCAGGAGCCAGGTAGCTGAGTAGCTGAGTGGCCAGGCGGCTAGGAGGCCGTGCGCGGGACGGTCTGCTGGACCGACCAGCGGTTGCCGTCGGGGTCGGCGAAGTGGACGAAGGAGCCCCAGGGCTTGTCGTCGATCTCGCTGACCTCGATGCCGCGCGCGACGAGGTCGTCGTGGGCCTCCTGGATGTCGGCGACGACGACCTGCATGTTGTCCAGGGAGCCCGGCTCCATTCCGGTGACGCCCCTGCCGAGGGCGATCGAGCAGGCCGAGCCCGGCGGGGTGAGCTGGACGAAGCGGACGTCCTCGCTCACGGTGACGTCGTGGTCGGCGTGGAAGCCGACCTTCTCGTAGAAGGCCTTGGCCCGGTCGACGTCGGTGACGGGGACGCCGATCAGCTCCAGCTTGATGTCCATACGGGCTCCTCACGCTCCTCACGGGCGCGGGCCGCACCGCGCGGCCCCACCGGCATCATGCGCCGGGAGGCCGCGCGCCGCCGCTCGGGAAGGCCCGGGGGCGGGGTCCCGCCGGGGTCCTACTCGCCCCGGACGACCACGACCGGGCAGGGTGCGTGCTGGGCGACCTGGGTGGAGACCGAGCCGAGGACGGCGGCCCGGAAGCCGCTGTGGCCGCGGTCGCCGACGACGAGGAGGCTCGCGCCCTTCGCCGCGTCGACCAGGGCCTGCGCGGCGTTTCCGCCGACCACCGTGCGGGTGGCGTCGGCCGCCGCCTCCGGGGTGAGCGCGTCGGCCAGGGCCTGGTCCAGGATCTGCGCGGCGAGCCGCTCGGGGTCGAACTCCGCCGGCACGCCCGGCATCAGCGTCGCCCAGGAGGCCGGGTACTCCCAGGCGATGACCGCCTCCAGGGAGTCCCCGGTCAGGGCGGCCTGCCCGGCCGCCCACTTCAGGGCCTTCAGCGCGGGCTCCGACCCGTCCACGCCCACCACGATCCTGCCGGCCATCGCCGACCTCCGTCCGTCGTACGGCACATCTGTGAGATCCGCCTCCAACGTAACAAATCGGTTGGACCGGACGGTCAGTCGAGGCGCAGATCGGCCAGTTGGCGTTCGAACGGCACGACCTCGTCCTCGTCCGCCTCCCGGGCCGGCCGGGCCGCGACCGCGTCCGCGAACTCGTACCCGGCCCGGTTGATCCGGGCGGGGAGCCCTTCCGTGTACTCGTCGCCGCCCGAACCCCAGTCCTCCGAGGCCGCGTAGACGGCGGTCGGGACGGTCAGGGCCCGCAGGTAGGCGAAGAGCGGCCGCAGGGCGTGGTCCAGGACGAGCGAGTGGCGGGCGGTGCCGCCGGTCGCCCCGATCAGGACCGGGACGCCGGTCAGCGCGGCCGGGTCGACCAGGTCGAAGAACGACTTGAACAGACCGCTGTACGAGGCCGTGAAGACCGGGGTCACCGCGATGACGCCGTCCGCGCCGGTCACCGTGTCGATCGCCTCCTGGAGCCGCCCGGAGGGGAAGCCGGTGACGAAGTCGTTGGCGATGTCGACGGCCAGGTCGCGGAGTTCGACCACCTCGACGTCGACGGCGTACTCCTGCTCGGCGAGCCGGTAGCGGGCCGCCCGGAGGAGCCGGTCGGCGAGGAGCCGGGTCGAGGAGGGGCTGCTGAGACCGGCCGAGACGGCGACCAGCTTGAGCGTGCGCATGGCGTCAGACCTCCTGGGACTTCACGACGGCGGGGTGGAGCGGGGCGGTGGCGGGGACGCCGGCCGGGCGCAGGTTCGCGAACTCCTTGCGCAGCACCGGGACGACCTCCTCGCCGAGGATGTCGAGCTGCTCCAGGACGGTCTTCAGGGGCAGTCCGGCGTGGTCGACCAGGAACAGCTGGCGCTGGTAGTCGCCCACGTAGTCGCGGAAGGACAGGGTGCGCTCGATGACCTCCTGCGGCGAGCCGACGGTCAGCGGGGTCTCGCGGCTGAACTCCTCCAGGGAGGGGCCGTGGCCGTAGACCGGCGCGTTGTCGAAGTACGGGCGGAACTCCCGTACCGCGTCCTGCGAGTTCTTCCGCAGGAAGACCTGGCCGCCGAGGCCGACGATCGCCTGCTCGGGGGTGCCGTGGCCGTAGTGCGCGTACCGCTGCCGGTAGAGCCGGACCATCTTCTCGGTGTGCTGCTTGGGCCAGAAGATGTGGTTCGCGAAGAAGCCGTCGCCGTAGTAGGCGGCCTGCTCGGCGATCTCCGGGGAGCGGATGGAGCCGTGCCAGACGAACGGCGGGACGCCGTCGAGCGGGCGCGGGGTGGCGGTGAAGCCCTGGAGGGCGGTGCGGAACTTGCCCTCCCAGTCGACCACGTCCTCGCGCCACAGCCGGTGGAGCAGCGCGTAGTTCTCGATGGCGAGCGGGATGCCCTGGCGGATGTCCTGGCCGAACCACGGGTAGACCGGGCCGGTGTTGCCGCGGCCCATCATCAGGTCCACGCGGCCGTCGGCGAGGTGCTGGAGGGTCGCGTAGTCCTCGGCGATCTTCACCGGGTCGTTGGTGGTGATCAGGGTCGTGGACGTGGACAGGACCAGGTTCTCCGTGCGGGCGGCGATGTGCCCGAGGAGGGTGGTGGGGGACGACGGGACGAACGGCGGGTTGTGGTGCTCCCCGGTCGCGAAGACGTCGAGCCCGACCTCCTCGGCCTTGAGCGCGATGGCGACGGTGTTCTTGATCCGCTCGTGCTCGCTGGGGGTGCGGCCGGTGGTGGGGTCGGTCGTCACGTCGCCGACGGTGAAGATCCCGAACTGCATCGTGCTCACCTCTCGCGTTCCCGGGTGCCTTTCCCGGCTAGTGGTTGAATCTTAAACCATCACGTCCAACGGTGTCACCCCTCCGGGTATTCCGGGCGCTCCGGCCCCGGTGCGCGGCCCGGACGTGACCACGCCCACGAGGAAGGGAGACGGGCGCTCCCGTAGAGTTCGGCGGCGTGAACGGTGCGGGTGTGAACGGTGCGATATCGGTCGTCGGGATCGGCGCGGACGGCTGGGACGGACTCCCCGGGGCCTCCCGCCGCGTCCTGCGCGCCGCCGAGGTCCTGATCGGCGCCCCCCGCCAGCTCGACCTGCTGCCCGCCGACTGCCCCGGCGAGCGGATCGCCTGGCCCTCCCCCCTCCGTCCGGCCGTGCCCGGCCTGCTCGCCGCCCACGAGGGGCGCGCGATCGCCGTCCTGGCCAGCGGGGACCCCTCCTTCCACGGCATCGGCCGCACCCTCGCGGAGACCGTCGGCGCCGACCGGCTCCGGATCCACCCGCACCCGTCCTCCGTCTCGTACGCCTGCGCCCGGCTCGGCTGGCCCCTGGAGGAGACCGAGACCGTGTCCCTGGTGGCCCGGCCGCTCGCCGCCCTCGCCGCCGTCCTGCACCCCGGGCGCCGGATCCTCGTCCTCGGCGAGGGCCCGGAGACCCCCGCCCGGGTGGCGTCCCTGCTGCGGGACACCGGCTGGGGCGGCACCCGGATCCGGGTCCTGGAACAGCTCGGCGGGCCCCGCGAACGGCTCCTCGACGGGACCGCCGGCACCTGGCCGTACGAGCGGACCGACGCGCTCCACGTCCTCGCGCTCGACTGCGTGCGCGACCCGGACGCGCTCCGGCTCGGCGCCGCGCCGGGCCTGCCGGACGAGGCGTACGAGCACGACGGGCAGCTCACCAAGCGGTACGTGCGCGCCGCCACCCTCGCCGCCCTCGCGCCCGCCCCCGGCGAACTCCTCTGGGACGTCGGCGGCGGCTCCGGCTCCATCGGCATCGAGTGGATGCGGACCCACCGCGCCTGCCGCGCCGTCGCGATCGAGAAGAGCCCCGAGCGGGCCGCCCGCATCGCGCGCAACGCCGACGCGCTCGGCGTCCCCGCCCTGAAGGTCGTCACCGCCCCGGCGCCGGAGGGCCTGGCGGGCCTGCCGACCCCGGACGCGATCTTCGTCGGCGGCGGCCTGACCGCCCCCGGCCTGCTCGCGGCCTGCTGGGACGCGCTGCCGGCCGGCGGCCGGCTCGTCGCCAACACCGTCACGCTCGAATCCGAGGCGCTGCTCGCCGAGGCCCACCGCCGCCACGGCGGGGAACTCGTCCGACTCGCGGTCGCCACCGCCGTCCCCGTGGGCGGCTTCACCGGCTGGCGGCAGGCGATGCCGGTCACGCAGTGGTCCGTCACGAAGCGGTCCGTCACGGAGGGGTCCGTCGCAGAGGGGCCCGTCACGGAGGGGCTTGTCACGAAGCGGTCCGTCACGGAGGGGTCCGTCACGCGGCGGCCCGTCACGAAAGGTTCTGAAGAGGGATGACCGTCTACTTCATCGGCGCGGGCCCCGGCGCGGCCGACCTGATCACCGTGCGCGGCGCGCGGACCCTGGCGTCGTGCGGGGTCTGCCTCTACGCCGGCTCCCTCGTCCCCGTCGAGCTGCTGGCCGAGTGCCCGCCGGACGCGCGGCTCGTCGACACGGCCCTTCTCGACCTGGACCAGATCGTCGCGGAGATCGCCGCCGCCCACGAGGCCGGGCGGGACGTGGCCCGGCTGCACTCCGGGGACCCGTCGGTGTTCAGCGCGGTCGCGGAGCAGATGCGCCGCCTGGACGCGCTCGGCATCCCGTACGAGGTCGTCCCCGGCGTCCCGGCCTTCGCGGCGGCGGCGGCCGCGCTGAAGCGGGAGCTGACCGTCCCGACGGTCGGCCAGACCGTCATCCTCACCCGGATCGCGCAGCAGGCCACGCCGATGCCGGAGGGCGAGGACCTGGCGACCCTGGGCCGCAGCGGCGCCCTGCTCGTCCTCCACCTCGCCGCCCGCTACGTCGACCGGGTCGTCGCCGAGCTCGTCCCCCACTACGGCGCGGACTGCCCGGCCGCCGTCGTCGCGATGGCCAGCCGCCCCGACGAGGTCGTCCTGCGCGGCACCCTCGACGACATCGCGGCGCAGACGAAGGCGGCCGGGATCACCAAGACCGCCGTCATCCTCGTGGGCCGCACCCTCGCGGCCTCCGAGTTCCGCGACAGCCACCTGTACGACCCGGCCCGCGACCGCCACGCCTGCTGACGACCGCGCACACGCGGAGGGCGGCCGGACACGCGGAGGGCGGCCGGACTACGCGGAAGGGCCGGACACACGGAGGGCGGCCGGACACGCGGAGGGGCCCCGGGGAGATCCCCGGGGCCCCTCCGTCACCACGGCTCGGCTCAGGTGTTCGGCCGCTTGCCGTGGTTCGCGCCCTTCTTCTTCCGGGCCCGCCGCTTGTTGCCACGCTTCGACATGAGTCTCCCTCTCGGTCGCTCGGTCGGGTGTTCGCTGGCAAGCCTAGGGGCGTGCCTCCCGGTCCGCACGTCGTGCCGGTCTCACGCCCCCGGCCCCTTCACCGACGACCGTCCCACCACCGTCCCCGCCCGGTCGATGCAGACCACGTCCACCGCGACCGGGGCGCCGCGCAGGACCGCCAGGGACTCGTCGCGGGCGCGGGCCGCGACCAGGTCGCCGAGGGGGACGGCGGCGGCCTCGCAGAGGCGGAGGGCGGCCAGGCCGGTGTTCGCGGCGGCGATCTCCGCCGCCAGGGCCTCGGACGCGCCGCCCGAGCGGGCCAGGTCCGCCAGGAAGCCCTTGTCGACCTGGGAGCGGGCCGAGTGCAGGTCCAGGTGGCCCGCCGCCAGCTTGGAGAGCTTCGCGAAGCCGCCGCAGACCGTCAGGCGGTCCACCGGGTGGCGGCGGACGTACTTGAGGACCGCGCCCGCGAAGTCGCCCATGTCGAGCAGGGCGATCTCCGGCAGGTCGTACAGGTCCGTCACCGTCCGCTCCGAGGTCGAGCCGGTGCAGCCGGCGACGTGCGTGAGGCCGCCCGCGCGGGCCACGTCCACGCCCCGGCGGATCGAGTCGATCCAGGCCGAGCAGGAGTACGGGACGACGACGCCGGTCGTGCCGAGGATCGACAGGCCGCCGAGGATGCCGATCCGGGGGTTCCAGGTGGAGCGGGCGATCTCGGCGCCGCCGTCGACGGAGACCGTGACCTCCACGTCCCCCGTGCCGCCGTGCGCGGCGGCGACCCGCGCCACGTGCTCGCGCATCAGCTGCCGGGGCACCGGGTTGATCGCCGGCTCGCCCACGTCGAGGGGCAGTCCCGGCAGGGTGACCGTGCCGACGCCCTCGCCGGCCCGGAAGACCACGCCCGAGCCCGGCGGCAGGAGCCGTACCGTCGAGCGGATCACGGCCCCGTGCGTGACGTCCGGGTCGTCGCCCGCGTCCTTCACCACCGCCGCCATGGCCGTGTACCCGGCGTGCTTCTCGGCCGTGAGCGCGAACGACGGCGTCTGCCCCTTCGGCAGCGTGATCGTCACCGGGTCCGGGAACTCCCCGGTCAGCAGGGCCGTGTACGCGGCCGTCGTCGCCGCCGTCGCGCAGGCACCGGTCGTCCAGCCCGGGCGCAGACCGGTGTGCTTGAGTTGGGCCTCGCGCCCGCCGCCTGAACTCACGAAGGGGCTCCTGTGCACGTACTCATTCTCGGCGGGACCACCGAGGCCCGCGCCCTCGCGGGACTGCTCCACCCCCGCGTCCGGGTCACCAGCTCCCTCGCGGGACGGGTCGCCCGGCCCCGGCTGCCCGAGGGAGAGGTCCGGATCGGCGGCTTCGGCGGCGCCGACGGGCTCGCGGCCTGGATCGGCGCACACACGGTGGACGCGGTCATCGACGCCACCCATCCCTTCGCCGAGCGGATCAGCTTCCACGCGGCCCGGGCGGCCGCCACCGCCCATGTTCCCCTGCTGGCCCTGCGCCGACCCGGCTGGGTCCCGGAGGAGGGCGACGACTGGCGTGACGTGGGCTCCCTGGCGGAGGCCGCCACCGCCCTCGACGGCCTCGGCGACCGCGTGTTCCTCACCACCGGCCGCATGGGCCTGGCCGCCTTCGCCGACCGCCCGGAGTGGTTCCTCGTCCGCTCGGTCGACGCCCCGGAGGCCCCGGTGCCGGTCCGTACCGAGGTCCTCCTCGACCGGGGTCCCTTCACCCTCGACGGCGAGCGCGAGCTGCTGCGCCGCCACCGGATCGACGTCCTGGTCACCAAGGACAGCGGCGGCGCGGCCACCGCCCCGAAACTGACCGCCGCCCGCGAGGCCGGCATCCCGGTCGTCGTCGTCCGCCGGCCTCCGGTCCCGGAGGGCGTCCCGGTGGCGACGACCCCCGAGGAGGCCGCCGCCTGGGCGCTGGAGGGACCCTCCTAGGGCGTGTGTCGAAAGTCCCGCCTGCCCGGCGGCGCCCGGCACGCACGCTCGCCGCGTTGTCGGGATCACCCCGATACAACCAGTATCGGGGCGACCCTCCGCCTTGCGATCGCACGCACCGGACACCGCCGGGCCTGCCCTTCGGGCAGACGGCGCTACTTTCGACACACGCCCTAGCCGTACCGGCGCGGCGTCCACGTGATCGTGCGGCCGTCCGCGCGCTCCACCGCCCGGGTCTGCGAGGAGCCGATCAGGAGCAGGGTGCGCATGTCGACCTCGGAGGGGTCCAGGGTCTTCAGGGTCAGCACCCGGACCGACTGCTCGGGGCCGCCCACGTCGCGGGCGACGACCACTGGGGTGTCGGGAGAGCGGACCTCCAGGAGGAGGTCGCGGGCGGCCGCCACCTGATGGGTGCGGGACTTGGAGCCCGGGTTGTACAGGGCGATCACCAGGTCCGCGCCGGCCGCCGCGCGCAGCCGGCCCGCGATGACGTCCCAGGGCTTGAGGCGGTCGGAGAGCGAGATCGTCGCGTAGTCGTGGCCGAGCGGGGCGCCCGCCGCCGCCGCGGCCGCGTTGGCGGCGGTCACGCCCGGCAGGACCCGTACGGGAACGTCCGCGTACGCGGGCTCCGAAGCCACCTCCAGGACCGCCGTCGCCATCGCGAAGACGCCCGGGTCGCCGCCCGAGACGACCGCGACCCGGTGCCCGCGCCGGGCCAGGTCGAGGGCGAACTCGGCGCGCTCCGACTCCACCTTGTTGTCGGAGCCGTGGCGCCGCTGGCCGGGGCGCAGGACCGGCACCCGGTCCAGGTAGGTGGTGTAGCCGACCAGGTCGTCCGCGTTGACGAGCGCGCCGCGCGACTCCGGCGTCAGCCAGGGCGCGCCCGCCGGACCCGTGCCGACCACGACGACCTCGCCCCGCTCCCGTACCGGCGGCTCCTCGTCGACGCGGGAGGGCAGGACGGCCACCGAGAAGTACGGGACGGACTCCGGGTCCACCTCCGCCAGGCGCCCAGTCCGCTCGCCCGCCATGAACGCCCGCTCCACGTACCGCGCGTCCTCCAGGCGGCCTGCCCGCTCCAGGGCCCGCCGCACGGTGGGGAAGGTGCGGCCGAGTTTCATCACGACCGCCGAGTCCGTGCCCGCGAGCCGGGCCGTCAGCTCGTCCTCCGGCAGCGTGCCCGGGACGATCGTCAGGACCTCCTCCGCCTCGCACAGCGGCTCGCCGAGCCGGGCGGCGGCGGCGCTCACCGAGGTGACGCCGGGGATGACGGTCGTGTCGTAGCGGTGCGCGAGCCGCTTGTGCATGTGCTGGTACGAGCCGTAGAAGAGCGGGTCGCCCTCGGCGAGGACCGCGACCGTGCGGCCCGCGTCCAGGTGGGCGGCGAGCCGGGCCGCCGCCTCCTCGTAGAAGTCGTTCAGGGCGCCCCGGTAGCCGCCGGGGTGGTCCGTGGTCTCCACCGTGAGCGGGTACATCAGCCGCTCCTCGACGTGGTCCTCGCGCAGGTGCGGGGCCGCGATCGAGCGGGCGATGGAGCGCCCGTGGCGGGCCGAGTGATAGGCGATCACGTCGGCCCCGGCGATGGCCTTCACGGCGGCGAGGGTGAGGAGGTCCGGGTCGCCGGGGCCGAGCCCCACGCCGTACAGCCTGCCGACGATGTTCCCGGTCACTGCTGGATCTCCGCTTCGTGCGCGAGGGCGTTGATCGCGGCGGCCGTCATGGCGCTGCCGCCGCGCCGGCCCCGGACGACGAGGTGGTCGAGGCCGAGGGTGTTGGCGGCGAGGGCGTCCTTGGACTCGGCGGCGCCGATGAAGCCGACCGGTATGCCGAGGACGGCGGCGGGCCGCCCCGCCCCCTTCGCGACCATCTCCAGGAGGTGGAAGAGGGCGGTGGGCGCGTTGCCGATGGCGACGACGGAGCCTTCGAGGCGGTCCCGCCAGAGTTCGAGGGCGGCGGCGGAGCGGGTGGTGCCGAGCTCGGCGGCCAGGGCGGGCACGGCCGGGTCGGAGAGCGTGCAGAGCACCTCGTTGTCGGCGGGCAGCCGCTTGCGGGTGACGCCGCTGGCGACCATCCGCGCGTCGCAGAGGATCGGCGCGCCGGCCCGCAGCGCGGCGCGGGCGCTCGCGACGACGCCCGGCGAGTACGCGATGTCCTGGACGAGGTCCGTCATGCCGCAGGCGTGGATCATCCGGACCGCCACCTGGGCGACGTCGGCGGGCAGGCCCGTGAGGTCCGCCTCGGCGCGGATCGTGGCAAAGGAGCGGCGGTAGATCTCCGTGCCGTCCTTCTCGTAGTCGAACATCCTGTTCTCGCTCATCTCGTTGTGCGGGGCGCGGTACGGGCCGTGGTGACCGCGGGGGCCAGTTCGGTACGGGGGACGGGGGCGCCGTCGACCAGGTAGCCGCCGCCGGGGGCGGCGAGGACGTCGATCCAGTCGCCGTGCGGGTGTCCGCAGCGGCGCTCGCACCCGGAGTAGTGGACGGGCAGGCCGGGACGGCCGGGGACCGCGTCCGCCCGGACGTCCGCGAGGGACTTGGCGCAGCCGGGCCGCCCGGTGCAGGCGCTGACGCCGATCCAGGGGGAGTCGGGCCGGGTGATCAGTCCGGCCGCGTCGAGCGCGGGCGTCCGGTCGGGCCCGGCGCCGACGACGACGGCTCCGCGCCAGGGCGTGAGCCGCACCTCGTCGGCGGGCAGCAGGGCCCGCAGCTGGGCGGCGGTGAGGCGGCCGAGAGGGGCGAGCACGTGGAGGGAGGCGGGGCCGAGGGGGCCGGGGACGGGCGGCGGCCCCTGCGGCAGGACCGGCTCGGGCACCTCTTCCGCCGCTGTCCCGGCCGCCGCGAGTGCTTCCGGTACGCCGGCCCCGTGGCCCTCCGGCAGCTCCCGTACGCGCCAGGCGCCGGTGCCGGCCGCGCGGGCGGCGGAGAGGAAGGCGCGGGCGGCGGCGAGGGCGGCGCGGGGCGCGTCGTCGGCGGCGACGCGCACGGCCCGGCCGCCCAGGTGCAGGAGCGCGGTGCGGGGGTCCACTGCGACCAAGGTCACATCCCCGCCGAGGCCGGTGACGTCGCCGCGGCCGTCGTCCAGGACGAAGAGGAAACGGCCCGAGAGCGCGGCGGCCCAGGGCGCGGCGCAGAGCCGTTCGTCCAGCTCGCGGGCCCACAACTGCACGTCGGCGGCGCCGAGTCCGTCGAGGCCCGCGGCCGGGGAGGCCACGATGTTGCGGACGCGCTCGTGGGTGGGCGAGGGCAGCAGGCCCGCCTCCGCCAGGAGCGCCGCGAGCTCCGCCCCGCAGCCGTCCGCCAAGCCGCGCAGCTCGGCGTTCCCGCGCGAGGTGACGCTGATCCGCCCGTCCCCCAGGGCCTCGGCGGCGTCCGCCAGGACCTCCACCTGACGCGCCGTCAACCTTCCTGCGGGCAGCCGCAGTCGGGCCAGGTGTCCGTCGTCGGCGGAGTGCAGCCGCAGCGCCCCGGGGCAGGCGTCGCCGCGCTCCCGCACACGGGGTGCGCCGGGGGCGGGCGTCGGGGGCGGGACGGGCGGCATGGCGGCGAGCATACCCACGGGAAACCGGCGGTCGACGGGGTGTGACCAGCCTGACTCGGGGCGCCCGGGCGGGGGCGCGAGGACCGGCTTCCCACGAGTGGGGAGGTGGGGGCGGGGGGCCGGCTTTCCGGGAGTCGGCGGGGGCGCGAGGGCCGGCTTTCCGCGCGTCGGACAGGCGCGGGCCGGCCCGGCACGCTCCGGCCCGGTCCCGGCCCGGTGCCGGTGTGATCCGCCCGACCCTCCCGCTCCCTCCGGCGTCCGGAGCTCACGATCTAGGATGCAAGCGGCATGGGGTCCCAGGACCCCGGGGAGGAAGCCCGGTGAGATTCCGGCGCGGTCCCGCCACTGTGAGCCGGCCCGGTGTTCTCGGGCCGGTGAGTCAGGAACTCCTGCCGTCCACACGACCACCCGGGGCGCGGACAACCCCGAGGAAGGCCTGCGCTCGCCATGCTTCTGCTGCTGTCGCACTCCGACACCGACCTGCTCAGCGCCCGCGCGGCCGGCGGACCGGTGGAGTATCGGTTCGCCAACCCCGCCCGGCTCCCGCTCGCCGATCTCGACGGGCTCCTCGACGGCGCCGAACTCGTCGTCGTCCGGCTCCTCGGCGGGCTCCGTTCCTGGCAGGACGGGCTCGACGCGATCCGCGCCGCCGGGAAGCCGGTCGTCGTGCTCAGCGGTGAGCAGGCGCCCGACGCGCAGCTCATGGAGGCGTCCACCGTGCCCGTCGGCGTCGCCACCGAGGCGCACGCCTACCTGGCGCACGGCGGCCCCGCCAACCTGGAGCAGCTCGCCCGCTTCCTCTCCGACACCGTCCTGCTCACCGGCCACGGTTTCGAGGCCCCGGCCGCCGCCCCGACCTGGGGCCCGCTGGAGCGCACCCCGAAGGCCACCGAGGGCCCGACGATCGCCGTGCTCTACTACCGCGCCCACCACATGAGCGGCAACACCGCCTTCGTCGGCGCCCTGTGCGAGGCGATCGAGGACGCCGGCGCGCGGGCCCTCCCGCTGTACGTGGCCTCCCTGCGCGCCCCCGAGACGGAGCTGCTCGACACCCTCCGCACCGCCGACGCGATCGTCACCACCGTCCTCGCGGCGGGCGGCACCAAGCCCGCCGAGGCGCAGGCCGGCGGCGACGAGGAGGCCTGGGACGCGGGGGCGCTCGCCTCGCTCGACGTGCCGATCCTCCAGGCCCTCTGCCTGACCGGCTCGCGGTCCGCGTGGGAGGAGAACGACGAGGGCCTCTCCCCGCTGGACGCCGCCAGCCAGGTCGCCGTCCCCGAGTTCGACGGGCGCCTGATCACCGTCCCGTTCTCCTTCAAGGAGATCGATGAGGACGGCCTGCCCGCGTACGTGGCGGACACCGAGCGCGCGGCCCGCGTCGCCGGGATCGCCGTGCGGCACGCCCGCCTCCGGCACATCCCGAATGCCGAGAAGAGGCTCGCGCTCGTCCTCTCCGCGTACCCCACCAAGCACTCCCGCATCGGCAACGCCGTCGGTCTCGACACCCCGGCCTCCGCCGTCTCCCTCCTTCGCCGGCTGATCGAGGAGGGCTACGACTTCGGGCCCGCCGAGGACCTCCCCGGCCTGGTCTCGGGCGACGGCGACGAGCTGATCTACGCCCTCATCGAGGCCGGCGGCCACGACCAGGACTGGCTGACCGAGGAGCAGTTGGCCAAGAACCCGGTCCGGATCCCGGCCGCCGACTACAAGCGCTGGTACGCGACCCTCCCCGAGGAGCTGCGCACCCACGTCGAGGAGCACTGGGGCCCGGCGCCCGGCGAGATGTTCCTCGACCGGTCGCGGAACCCGGAGGGCGACATCGTGCTCGCCGCCCTGCGGCGCGGGAACCTCCTCGTCCTCATCCAGCCGCCGCGCGGCTTCGGCGAGAACCCGATCGCGATCTACCACGACCCCGACCTCCCGCCGTCCCACCACTACCTGGCCGCCTACCGCTGGATCGCGGCCCGCGCCGAGGACGGCGGCTTCGGCGCCGACGCCATGGTCCACCTGGGCAAGCACGGCAACCTGGAGTGGCTGCCCGGCAAGAACGCCGGCCTGTCCGCCGCCTGCGGCCCGGACGCGGCCCTCGGCGACCTGCCGCTGGTCTACCCGTTCCTGGTCAACGACCCGGGCGAGGGCACCCAGGCCAAGCGGCGCGTGCACGCCACCCTGGTCGACCACCTGGTGCCGCCGATGGCCCGCGCCGACTCGTACGGCGACATCGCGCGCCTGGAGCAGCTCCTCGACGAGTACGCGCAGATCTCCTCCATGGACCCGGCGAAGCTGCCCGCGATCCGCGCCCAGATCTGGACCCTGATCCAGGCCGCCAAGCTCGACCACGACCTCGGTCTGGAGGAGCGCCCGGAGGACGACGGCTTCGACGACTTCCTGCTCCACGTCGACGGCTGGCTGTGCGAGGTCAAGGACGCCCAGATCCGCGACGGCCTGCACGTCCTCGGCGGCGCCCCGGCCGGCGAGGCCCGGGTCAACCTGGTCCTCTCCATCCTGCGCGCCCGCCAGATCTGGGGCGGCACGCAGGCGCTGCCCGGTCTGCGCGAGGCCCTGGGCCTGGACGAGTCGGCCGCGACCCGCACCACCGCCGACGAGGCGGAGGCGAAGGCGCGCGAGCTCGTCGAGGCGATGGAGGCGGCGGACTGGGCGGTGGACGCGGTCGAGTCGGTCGCGGCCGACCACGGCCCCGACGTCCGGGCCGTGCTGCGGTTCGCCGCCGAACAGGTCGTGCCGCGTCTGGCCGCCACCACCGACGAGCTGGCGCACGCCGTGCACGCGCTCAACGGCGGCTTCGTGCCGGCCGGTCCGTCCGGCTCCCCGCTGCGCGGTCTGGTCAACGTCCTGCCGACCGGCCGCAACTTCTACTCCGTCGACCCGAAGGCCGTCCCCTCCCGCCTCGCCTGGGAGACCGGCCAGGCGCTCGCGGACTCCCTCCTGGAGCGCTACCGCACCGACAACGGCGAGTGGCCGACCTCCGTGGGCCTCTCCCTGTGGGGCACGAGCGCGATGCGCACCGCCGGCGACGACGTCGCCGAGGCCCTCGCCCTGCTCGGCGTCCGCCCTCTGTGGGACGAGGCCTCGCGCCGCGTGAACGGCCTGGAGCCGATCCCGCTCGCGGAGCTGGGCCGTCCGCGCATCGACGTCACCCTGCGCATCTCGGGCTTCTTCCGCGACGCGTTCCCGCACGTCATCGGCCTCCTGGACGACGCCGTACGCCTGGTGGCCGGGCTGGAGGACGAGTCCGCCTCGGACAACCACGTACGGGCGCACGCGCAGGCCGACCTGGCCGAGCACGGCGACGAGCGGCGCGCCACCACCCGCATCTTCGGCTCCCGGCCGGGAACGTACGGCGCGGGCATCCTCCAGCTGATCGACTCCCGCGACTGGCGCACGGACGCCGACCTCGCCGAGGTGTACACGGTGTGGGGCGGTTACGCGTACGGGCGCGGGCTCGAAGGGCGCCCGGCGCGGGCCGAGATGGAGACCGCGTACAAGCGGATCGCGGTGGCCGCGAAGAACACGGACACGCGCGAGCACGACATCGCGGACTCGGACGACTACTTCCAGTACCACGGCGGCATGGTGGCGACCGTGCGCGCGCTCAAGGGCACGGCCCCCGAGGCGTACATCGGCGACTCGACCCGTCCGGAGACCGTCCGCACCCGCACCCTGGTCGAGGAGACCTCCCGGGTCTTCCGGGCCCGCGTGGTCAACCCGCGCTGGATCGAGGCGATGCGCCGCCACGGCTACAAGGGCGCGTTCGAGCTGGCGGCGACCGTCGACTACCTCTTCGGGTACGACGCCACGACGGGCGTGGTCGCCGACTGGATGTACGACAAGCTGACGCAGGAGTACGTCCTCGACCCGGAGAACCAGGCCTTCCTGAAGGAGGCCAACCCCTGGGCCCTGCACGGCATCGCGGAGCGCCTCCTGGAGGCCGAGTCCCGTGGCATGTGGGAGAAGCCGGACCCGGAGACCCTGGCCGCGCTGCGGCAGGTGTTCCTGGAGACGGAGGGCGACCTCGAAGGGGACGCGGACGGCTCGGACGACTGACGCGCGACCCTTCCGCGCCGTCGCGTACGGCGTCACGGCCCGGCCGACCACTCGGCCGGGCCGTTTCGCGTTCCCGTGCCGGTGCCGGTGCCGGTGCCGGTGCCGACACCGGTGCCCGTGCCACCGCTCCCGTGGTGCGGTCAGGCGGAGGCTATGCGCAGGACCAGGGCGGCCGCCGCGAGGAGGACGAGGACCGCGACCGGGGCCACCGCGTAGTCCTTCGCGCGCAGGTGGGTGACGAGGGCGCCGAGGAAGTAGAGGACCACGCCGATCGCCGCCGCCGCGCCGAGCGCGGGCACGGCCAGGCCCACGAGCAGGCCGATCGCGCCGGCCGCCTTCGCGGTCGCGAGCCACGGCAACCAGGATTCCGGGACGCCGAGCTTCGTCATGCTGCCCGTGATCTGCGGGTTGCGCGTGAAGGTGAAGAAGGCGGAGCCGGAGAGCGCGAGGGCGAGCAGCACCGCGACGACGGCATAGGCGATGAACATGGGAGCACTCCAACGGTAAGTTAGCTTCAATCGTTGAACTGTATCAACGATTCACGGCGCTCCACAATAGGGCCGCTGTTACGGTGGAGGGCATGGCAGCAGCCCTCCCGAACGACCGCCTCGGCTTCCTCCTCTCCTTCCGCGGGGAGCTCACCGGCGCGCGCATCCGTGCCGCCCTGGGCGTCGCGGGGCTGCACCCGAGGAGCGTCATGACGCTCATGCAGCTCGCCCCCGGCGCCATGAGCCAGCGGGACCTGGCCGCCGCCATGGAAGTCGACCCCAGCCAACTGGTCGCGATCCTGAACGAGTTGGAGGATCAGGGGCTCGCGGAGCGGCGGCGCGACCCCGCCGACCGGCGCCGGCACATCGTGGAGATCACGGAGACGGGCGCGGCCGCCCTGGAGCGGGTCGACACGGCGGTGAACGCGGCGGAGCGGGAGCTCTTCGGCGGCCTCACCGGCGCCGAACAGGCCCTGCTGCGAAGTCTGTTGGACCGGGTCGTGGTCGACCCGGCCGACCACGACTGCGGGGCCGGGTAGCCCTCCGGAGGTCGCGCCGCCGGTCCTCCGGGCCCCCGCGCCCCCGCGCCGCCGGTCCTCCGCGCCCTCGGGCCCCCGGGCCCCCGGGCCTCCGGGCCCCCGGGCCCCCGGGCCTGCTGTACCCGCCGTACCCGCCGTACTTCCCCCGTACCCCCTGCGCCCGCACGCCTCCCTCGCCGACCCTTCGAGGACGCGGCGAGGGGTCGCCAACGACGCCTGAAAACCTCCCCTTTGCGCTGATTCACGCCGTTCGGCGGACGATTCGCGCTGCCCGAGGGCCCTCCCTGAAGCCACTTGTTCTAGTAGAGTGCGAACAAGGGAGGTTTTCGTGAACCGTGCAACACCTCGTCTCCGCGTGCTCGCCGCGCTCCCCTTCGTCCTCGCGACCGCCGCGTACCTGCTGGTGCTCGCCCTCTGGTACGACCGGCTCCCCGACCCCCTCGCCACCCACTTCGGCCCCGACGGCGGGGGCCGCGCCGACGGCTTCACCGGCCGCGCCGCCTACGCCCTCGTCAGCACGGGCCTGCTCCTCGGCGCCGCCGCCGGCTGGAACCTCTTCGTCCGCCGCACCGCCCTCTGGGGCGCCTGGGCCACGGCCGGCTTCACCGGAGCGCTGCTCGTCCTGATCCTGCGGGACAACCTGGACGCCGCCGACGCGGCCGAGGTCGTCTCCCCCCTCGCCGACCTCACCGTCGCGGCCGCCGTCGCCGCCGTCCTCGCCCTCGCGGGCCTGGCCCTGACCCGGCTCGTCCCCGAGGAGGAGCCGGCCCCCGGACCCGGCACCCCGGACGGGCCCCGGCTCCCGCTCGGCCCGAGCGAGGTCGCCGGCTGGTCCCGCTCCACCGGCTCCCGGACCCTCACCGTCCTCGCGGTGCTCGCCCTCGCCGCCGTCCCCGTCACCCTGCTCCTGGCCCCCCGGCCCGAGGCCTGGCTCGCCCTCCTCGGGCTGGTCGTCGGGGTGCCGGGCCTCGCCCTCGCCCGCGTCCGGGTCACCGTCGACCGGCGCGGCCTCACCGTCCGGCCCGCCCTCGCCCCCCGGCCCCGCGTCCGCGTCCCGCTCGACGAGGTCACGGGCGCCACCGTCCGCGACGTCGACCCCGTCGCCGAGTTCGGCGGCTGGGGCTACCGGGTGTGGCCGCAGCGCACGGGCGTCATCCTGCGCTCCGGCGAGGCCCTCGTCGTACGGCGGGACAGCGGGCGCGAGTTCGCCGTCACCGTGTCCGACGCGCACACCGCGGCCGCCCTCCTCAACACCCTCGTCGAGCGGCGTGGGAGGCTCTGACCGTGCTCTTCCGCGTCGACCCGGCCTCGGCCGTCCCCCTCGGTGACCAGATCGCCGCCTGCGTCCGGGGGGCGCTCGCCGACGGCTCGGCCGCCCCCGGCGAACGGCTCCCGGCCGCCCGGGAGCTCGCCGACTCCCTGGGCGTCAACGTCCACACCGTCCTGCGCGGCTACCAGCGGCTGCGCGAGGAGGGGCTGATCGAACTCCGCCGGGGACGGGGCGCCATCGTCGTCCCCGGCGCCACCGCCCCCGACCGCGCCCGGCTGGTCTCCCGGCTGCGCGAGGCGGCGGCGGAGGCCCGCGGACTGGGCCTCTCGGAGGAGGAGTTCCTGGACCTGGCGCGGACGAGCCTGGGCCAGGGCGCGTCCCGCGCCCCGGGAGGGGCCGCGCGTCAGGCCAGTTCGCGGACCGGCGAACCCGCCAGGAACGCCTCGACGTCCTCCACCGCCTGCCCGAAGTACCGTCCGTAGTTCCCCTCCGTCACGTACCCGAGGTGGGGGAGGGCCAGGACGTTCGGCAGGGTCCGCAGCGGGTCGTCGGCGGGCAGCGGCTCCGTGTCGTAGACGTCGAGGCCCGCCCCCGCGATCCACCCCTCGCGCAGCGCCCGCAGCAGCGCCCCGCCGTCGACCAGACCGGCCCGGGAGGTGTTGACGAGGTACGCGGACGGGCGCATCGCCCGCAGTTCGGGCTCCCCGACCAGGCCCCGGGTGCGGTCGGAGAGCACCAGGTGCAGGGAGACGAAGTCGCCCTCCGCCATCAGCTCCCGCCGGTCCGCCACGAACCGCACGCCGTGCTCGGCCGCCCGCTCCTCCGTCAGGTTCGGGCTCCAGGCGGCGACGTCCATGCCGAAGGCGAGGCCGATCCGGGCCACCTTGGCGCCGATCTTCCCGAGGCCGACGAGCCCCAGGGTCCGGCCGGCCAGGTCGGTGCCGACGGTGGACTGCCAGGGCCCGCCCTCCCGCACCGCCCGCGCCTCGGCCGGCACGTGCCGGGCGAGTCCGAGGATCAGCGCCCAGGTCAGCTCGGTGGGCGGCTCGGAGCTGCTGGCCGTGCCGCAGACGGTGACGCCCCGGGCGCGGGCGGCGGCGACGTCGATCGAGGCGTTGCGCATGCCGGAGGTGATCAGGAGTCGCAGCCGGGGCAGCCGGTCGAGGAGCGCCGCGTCGACCGGCGTCCGCTCCCGCATGACGACGAGGATCTCGCAGTCCCCGACGGCGTCGACGAGCGCGTCCCGGCCGGTGAGGTGCTCGCGCAGGACGCGCACCTCGACGCGGCCGTCGAGCGGACTCCAGTCGGCGGAGGAGAGGGCGGCACCCTGGTAGTCGTCGAGTACGGCGCAGCGCAGCTTCATGGGGCCATGATCGCGTACGGGCTCCGCCGGGGGAACGGGTCGGGTCGCCTTCAAGACCTCCTCGCCCGGCCGGGGGCACGGGTCGGGTCGCCTTCGGGACCTCCTCGTCCGCCCCGGGACACTGATCGGGCCGTCCCCGGGACCTCCCCGTCCGCCCCGGCACACCGGTCAGGCACCCCTCGGGAACTCCTCGTCCAGCCGGCCCGGTCGAGCCGGGCGACGTCCGGGAAGGCCGTGACGGCGGAGGTGAGGGTGCGGTCCCCGACGGTCACCGACAGCACGGCGCCGTCCGCGACGACCACGGTCTCGGCCCGCCCGCCGTACACCCCGGCGACGGAGGGGCGGGTACCCCGCCCCTCACCGGCGTACGGTGCCGTCGGTCTTGAGGTCCGCGAGCTCCTCCTCGAACTCGTCGAGCTTGTCCGGGCAGTAGACCTTCAGGACGATCCGCTCGGCCTCGACGGCCTTGTCGTCGGAGATGACGGGCCGCTGGCCGGGCCCGGTGGCGCCGTTGGACTGCTGGATCTTCCACAGCGCCGTCTTCAGGGCGTTGCCCGGTGCCTCGCAGACCTGTCCGCCGTCCGTGCCGAGCAGCCGCTCCACGGTGTCCGTGTCCGGGGACGGGTATCCGGCCCTGACCAGCTCCTCCTGGAGCCGGTTGGCCTTGGACAGCGTCTCGTTGTTCCGCTTCACGGACTCGTAGCGGATCAGACCGGTGACGACGAGGGCGACCAGGATCAGGATCGAGCCCCAGTAGATCCACCGGTGCTCGGAGGCGAAGCGGGTGGGGCTCATGCCTGCTCTCCCTCGGTCGCGTGCGGTCCGTCGGCGGCGGCCGTGCGCCAGTCCGGCTTGCGGAACTTCAGGAAGAGCGCCGGGATCAGCAGGCCCAGGACCACCAGACCGCCGCCGATGACGAGCACGTACGACCAGACGCTGCTGCCGCCGAACTGCGACGGCGGGACGAAGCCGATGGCGAGGGCCGCGAGGGAGGCGAGCAGGCCGACCGAGCACAGCAGGCCCAGGGCGGGCGCCCGGTAGCCGCGCGGATGGTCCGGCTGGGTCTTCCGCAGGCGCATCGCGGCGACGAACATCAGCAGGTAGACGATCAGGTACACCTGCGTGGTGATGGTGGAGAAGATCCAGTACACGCTGGAGACGTTGGGGATCAGCGCGTAGAGCAGCGCGATGACCGAGGTCACGACGCCCTGCGTGACCAGGATGTTCTGCTGGATACCGTACTTGTTGAGCTTCTGCAGGAACGGCGGCAGGTAGCCCTCGCTGCGGGAGATCTCCAGGAGGCCCTTGGACGGCCCGGCGAGCCAGGTCAGCATGCCGCCGAGGGAGGCGGAGATCAGCATGACGGCGGCGATCGGGGTCATCCAGCCGACGTGGAAGTACGAGAAGAAGGCGTTGAAGGCCTGCATCACGCCGGCCGTCAGGCTGAGCTGGTCGGAGGGGACGACCCAGCTGATCGCGAGCGCCGGCAGGATGAAGATCAGCAGGACCAGGCCCACCGCCAGGAACATCGACTTCGGGTACTCCTTCGCCGGGTCCTTGAGCGAGGAGACGTGCACGGCGTTCATCTCCATGCCGGAGTACGACAGGAAGTTGTTGACGATCAGGACGAGGCTGGCGAGGCCCGTCCACTGCGGCAGCAGGTGGTTCGCGTCCATCGGCGCGGCCGACGCGTTGCCCTGCCCGAGGAAGACCATGCCGAGGACGACGAGGACCGTGCCGGGCACGAGGGTCCCGATGATCAGGCCCCAGCTGGAGAGCCCGGCGAGGGCCTTCGTGCCGCGCGAGGAGACCCACACGCCGGTCCAGTACAGGACCATGATGACGATCGCCGTGTAGACGCCGTTCGAGGCGAGGGACGGGTCGATGACGTACGCGATGGTCGAGGCCACGAAGGCGAGCAGGCTCGGGTAGTAGAAGATCGTCATCGCGAACTGGCACCAGACCGCGAGGAACCCGAGCGGCTTGGAGAGGCCCTCGGACACCCAGCGGTAGACGCCGCCGCTCCAGCCGGAGGCGAGCTCGGCGGAGACCAGGGCCGTGGGCAGCAGGAACACGACGGCCGGGACGAGGTACAGGAACACGCAGGCCAGGCCGTAGACGGCCATCGTCGGCGCGGCCCGCAGGCTCGCCACCGACGCGGTCGTCATCAGGGCCAGCGTCACCCAGGTGAGGGTGGTGGGCGCGGGCCGCGTCGCCGCCGCCCGTGGTCGGGGAACGTCGGCCGGGGTGTCGATGCTGCTCATGGGCCCTCCGGGCATGGGCGTCGGGCGTCGGAAGATCGATCCCCTCACGCTCGAACGGCCCCGGGGGTACGGCAACCGGAGACGCCCGGAAGGGCTAACCGCGCCCGGCCCGTCCCGGCGCCGGGGGCCCGGCCCGCCCGGCCGGTTCCTCGGCGGTGCGTTCCGGTGTCCGCCCGGTCGGTCTCTCCGCCTACGCCTGCGCCGGTTCCTCGGCGGCGCGTTCCGCGTCCGCCCGGTCGGCTCCTCCGCCTACTCCTCCGCAGCCCGTTCCGCCGCCCGCCGGTACTCGGCGTTGATGCGCTGGGCCTCCTCCAGCTGGTCCTCCAGGATGACGATGCGGCAGGCCGCCTCGACCGGAGTGCCCTGGTCGACGAGTTCCCGGGCGCGGGCCGCGATCCGCAGCTGGTAGCGGGAGTAGCGGCGGTGGCCGCCCTCGGAGCGGAGCGGGGTGATCAGGCGGGCCTCGCCGAGGGCGCGGAGGAAACCCGGGGTCGTGCCGAGCATCTCGGCGGCCCGTCCCATGGTGTAGGCCGGGTAGTCGTCGTCGTCGAGTCGGCCGCCGAGCGGATTGTCCGCTGTCATCTGCACCTCTTCCGGGGGACGCTTCGGGGCCCCGGTGCCGTACGGCTTCGGAGCCCCGGGAGGAAATTCAACCACCGGAGGGCGTGCCGCCTAGAATCGGCTCTCATGTCGAAGCCTGACGAACTGCTGATTGACATTGCCGCCACGGTGGAGTCCGGGCAGAGCAATCAGATGTCCCTGACCGTGGTCGCGGGGGGCGTGGTCATCACCGGGCGCCTGGCCCCCGAGGCCCTCTGGAGAGAGCGGGTGTCGGAGGTCCTGACGGACTCCGCCCGGCTGGGCGAGTTCTCCAGGGTCTTCTCGCCCGCCGAACGGAAGGACGACGAACGTCCCACGCACCTCCACTTCCACCTGGCCCGGATCCTCCAGGGCACGGTGGGCATTCCCGAGACCGGCGGGATGTACCGCGTCGCGATCGCGGACGTCAGCGCGTGGACGGTGGGCGACTTCCGGTACTCCGACCACTGAGCCGCCGGCGGACGCACGGCGAGGGCCCCACCGGAACGTTCCGGTGGGGCCCTCGCCGTGCCCGGGGCGTCCGGGACGGGGTCAGAAGGTCTCGGCGGCCGTCTCCACGGGGAACGTGCCGCAGGTGAAGCCGAGGCGGGTCATGGCCCGTACGACCTCGCCGGCGCTGAAGTCGCGCCGGTCCTGGCGGGTGAGGACCTCACCGACCTGCTTCGCGGGGTACTGGCGGCGGCCTATGGTGACGAACTCGCCGGTGCCCGGCTCGGGCTTGACGCCCCTCATCGATTCCAGCACGCCGCTCTTCGTCAGGTCGAAGGGGAAACGGGCGATGACACAGCGCATGATGCCTCTCAGGGGTGGTGGGGACGGCGGGTGGAGGGACGTTCAGAGGGCGGGCGCGGCGTCGACGACGTCCCGGAGCCGGAGCCGGTCCGTGTACGAGGAGGCGGCGCGGGCGGCGGCGAGCTGGGCCCGCGTGACCAGGCCGGTGGGCCGGTCGTCGCCGTCGCAGACGAGCAGCCGCCCGGTACGGGCGGCTGCCATGACGGACAGGGCCACCTCGACGGTCATGTGGTCGGCGGCCTGCGTCACGGTCTGCGTCATGGCCTGCGCCATGGTCTCGTCGGGGGAGGTCCGGCGGAGCTGCGTGCGGAGCGGGGTCACGGGGGGCCTCCTGCGGGGAAGTGACGGGGGGACGCCGTACGGGGGGACGCGAGCGACCGGTCGGGGCGCCCGGGGCTCCGGTCACCCGGGGCGAGGGCGCCCGGGGCTCCGGGGGTTCCGGTCCGCCGGGCGCGCCCCGGCGGTCGCGTGCGGCGTGCGCGTGCGGCGGTCCTACGCGGCGTCGCGTGCGCCGGGCCGGCGGCCGACCCGGTGGGGGCGGCCGCCGCGGCGGGAGCGGGCGGGAGCGCCGTCGCGGCGCCGTTCGGCCGCGGGGGACGCGATGACGACGGGGACGCCGGACGGGGCCTGCGCGCCGGTGATGCGGCGCAGTTCGTCCCCGCCGGAGCGGACCTCGGTGACGCGGGGCCGGATGCCCGCGTCCGCCATGAGGCGGACCATGCCCCGGCGCTGGCCCGGGGTGACCAGGGTGACGACGCTGCCGGACTCGCCCGCGCGGGCGGTGCGGCCGCCGCGGTGCAGGTAGTCCTTGTGGTCGGCGGGCGGATCGACGTTGACGACGAGGTCGAGGCGGTCGACGTGGATGCCGCGGGCGGCGACGTTCGTGGCGACGAGCACGGACACGTGGCCGGTCTTGAACTGCGTCAGGGTGCGGGTGCGCTGCGCCTGCGACTTCCCGCCGTGCAGCGCGGCGGCCCGTACGCCGCTGAGGAGCAGGTCGCGGGTCAGCCGGTCGACGTCGTGCTTGGTGTCGAGGAACATGATCACGCGTCCGTCGCGGGCGGCGATCTCCGTCGTGGCGGCCTGCTTGTCGGAGCCGTGGACGTGCAGCACGTGGTGCTCCATCGTCGTGACGGCGCCGGCGGACGGGTCGACCGAGTGGACGACGGGGTCGTTCAGGTAGCGGCGTACGAGCAGGTCGACGTTGCGGTCCAGGGTGGCGGAGAACAGCATCCGCTGCCCCTCCGGCCGCACCTGATCGAGGAGCGCGGTGACCTGCGGCATGAAGCCCATGTCGGCCATCTGGTCGGCCTCGTCGAGGACGGTGGTCCCCACCTGGTCGAGCAGGCAGTCGCCGCGGTCGATGAGGTCCTTGAGGCGGCCGGGGGTCGCGACGACGACCTCGGCGCCGGAGCGGAGCGCGTGCCTCTGACGGCCGATCGACACCCCGCCGACGACGGTGGTCGTCCGGAGCCGGAGCGAGCGGGCGTAGGGGGCGAGGGCGTCGGTCACCTGCTGGGCCAGCTCGCGGGTGGGCACGAGGACCAGGGCGAGGGGCCGCCGGGGTTCGGCGCGCTTCCCGGCGGTCCGGGCGAGCAGCGCCAGGCCGAAGGCCAGGGTCTTGCCGGAGCCGGTCCGGCCGCGGCCCAGGGCGTCGCGGCCCGCGAGGGTGTTCGGCAGGGTCGCGCCCTGGATCGGGAACGGCACGGTCATGCCCTCGGCGGCGAGGGCGGCGAGCAGCGGGGCGGGCAGGTCGAGCGCGGCGAACGACTCGACGGCCGGCAGCGCGGGGGTGACCGTCCGGGGGAGCGCGAACTCGGCCGGCGGACCCGAGGGTGCCCGGCCCCCGCCCTGGGGGCGGGTGCGGCCGCGGGGCTGCGAACGGGCGGAACGGGCGGAGCGGGTGGAATGCGTGTGCGTGCGCGTGCGGTTCATGGCGAACCTTCCTCGATGCGGCGCATATCAAGGAATTTCCGCAGCAGAAATGCAGCACGGACAATTGCGAGACAAGCCGGACCGAAATCGACGGGTCCTTCTATGCAAAGAGCTGGGGCCCGCACCCCAAGGTGCGGGCCCCAGCTCGTGCTGCGCGCAGCGCTTCGTGAGAAGCGCTGCGCGACAGTGACAGCGTCAGGCGGAGACGATGTTCTCCGCGGTCGGGCCCTTCTGGCCCTGCGCGATGTCGAAGTTCACCTTCTGGCCTTCCTGGAGCTCACGGAAGCCCTGCGAGGCGATGTTCGAGTAGTGGGCGAACACGTCGGGGCCGCCACCGTCCTGCTCGATGAAGCCGAAGCCCTTTTCCGCGTTGAACCACTTGACGGTACCGGAAGCCATATCAATTCTCCTTCGGGGCAGTGCCCGGAAATCCGCACCGTGCGGATTCCGTGTCGCCGCGATGATCGCCCCAACCGGAAAAGACCGGCAATTCTCATGACCGTTGACGCTCATGCTTCGGGAACCACAACTGCAACTGATGTCGACAGTAGCACGGTGGAGGGCGGAGTGCGTGGTGAGTAATTCTTTCCGCGTGGTCCGGTGAGAAATGCTCACGGCGCGTGGTGCTGAATTCTCACTTCGCGGGAACAGATTTATTCGTCCGGCCCGTCACCTCTTCATGCCCTCTTCACCCCGGAGACGACCAGGAACGGCGGGTGGTCGGCCTCCGCCGGGCGGCTGCCCAGGAGGGCCGAGTGCCGGGGGAGCACGGGCTCGTGGACGTCCAGGTCGGTGAAGCCGGCCTTGCCCAGGACGTCGAGGTACGTCTGGCAGGGCCAGTGGTGGCCGGCCTGTTCCAGCGGGGCGGCGCCGTCGGGCCGTTCGAGGAGGGTCGGCCGGAGCTCGCCCTTGGTGTAGACGCGGCCGGGGTCGCCGGCGCGGAAGGTGGAGAAGCGGACGCCGGTGCTGCGCGGGTTGGCGTCGAGGACGGCGTACCGGCCGCCGGGGCGCAGGACGCGGTGGACCTCGGCGGCGATGTCGTGCAGCCCCTCGATCTCCCCGACGGTGACGTAGACGAAGCAGGACATGGCGGCGTCCACGGAGCCGTCGTCGAGGAACGCGAGGCGTCCGTCGTCCTCGATCAGCCGGTGGTCGACCCTCGGGTGAGGGTGCCGTTCGCGGGCGACGGCCAGCATGTGCGGCGAGACGTCGGCCGCCACGACGCGCGCGCCGGAGGCCTCGACGACCCGGACGGCCACCTTGCCGGGCCCGCAGCCGTGGTCCAGGACGGTGCGGACGGCGGAGGAGCCGATGCCGAGGGCGTGGAAGACGGCCGGGTAGCCGATGAGGCGCTCGGGGAGGTCGTCGTAGGAGTCGTAGTTCTCGGCGTTCTCAGCGTTCTCGGCGTTCTCGGCGTTCTCGGCGGTGTCGCCGGTGTCGGCTTCCTTTCGGGTGGTGCTGCTGCTCATGCGGGTCGCCTTTCGGCCTCGGTCGACAGGGGGGGGGCATCGTGGATGATCCACTTCTCCCGGAACGTACTGCTTGTCCCGTGGTGCCGGTATCCGCCCGATCGGTCGTGTCGGCTTGCTCCCGGGGTGTCGTCTCCGCAGGTCGGAGGGGGTACGGCGGGCCCGCCGGGGGCCGGCGCCGCCGGCACGTCACCCGTCCAACGGGTGAACCCCCGATCCGGCCCGTCGTACGAAACCGCAGGTCAGCGGGGGCGGAGCCGTCAAGGCGGCGTGGGACGGGGCCGGGCGGCGCTCCCCCTCACCCACCTGGGCCAACGGCCTCCCCGCTGCCGGGCGCCGCCCCCGCCCCCGTGGGTTGATGAGAGGCACGGGGCCGTCCGCGGTGGGCGTGCCGTCGAGCCGTCGAGCCGTCGAGCCGTCGGGCCGTCGAGCCGTCGTGCTGTCGTGCTGTCGAGCGAAGGGGAAGCCGTGGCGCTCCACGAGATGAAGGCCCCGACGAGTGCTGACGCGAGGACGGACGTGTTCGCCTCGCCGCTCAGCGAGCGGGTCCTGCCGAAGTACCGCATGCCCGAGGAGCCCTCCATGCCGGAGGCCGTCTACGCGATGCTCCACAACGAGCTGCTGCTCGACGGCAACGCGGCGCAGAATCTGGCGACGTTCTGCACGACCTGGTCGGACGACGAGGTCCGCCGGCTGATGGACGAGTGCCTCGACAAGAACATGATCGACAAGGACGAGTACCCGCAGACCGCCGAGATCGAGGCGCGGTGCGTGAACATCCTGGCCGATCTGTGGAACGCCCCCGAGGCCGAGGGCGGCCGTGCCATGGGCTGCTCCACCACCGGCTCCAGCGAGGCCGCCATGCTGGGCGGCCTGGCGCTGAAGTGGCGGTGGCGGGAGCGGCGCCGGGCCGAGGGCAAGCCCGTCGACCGGCCCAACATCGTGGCCGGGCCCGTGCAGATCTGCTGGGACAAGTTCGCCCGCTACTTCGACGTCGAGCTGCGCCAGGTCCCCCTGGAGGACGGCGCGACCGGCCTGCGGCCGCACCAGCTCCGCGCGTACGTCGACGAGAACACGATCGGCGTCGTCGCGATCCTCGGCGTCACCTTCACCTGCGACTACGAGCCGGTCGCGGAGATCGCCGCCGAGCTCGACCGGATCCAGCAGGAGACGGGGATCGACGTCCCGATCCACGTGGACGCCGCCAGCGGCGGTTTCGTCGCCCCCTTCCTGCACCGGGACCTGGTCTGGGACTTCCGGCTCGACCGGGTCTCCTCCATCAACGCCTCCGGCCACAAGTACGGCCTCGCGCCCCTCGGCGTGGGCTGGGCGGTCTGGCGCAGCGCCGACCTGCTGCCGAAGGAGCTGGTGTTCGACGTGAACTACCTCGGCGGCGACCTGCCGACCTTCGCCCTCAACTTCTCCCGGCCCGGCGGTGAGATCGTCGCCCAGTACTACAACTTCCTGCGCCTGGGGCGGGCCGGGTACCGGCGGGTCCAGGGGGTGTGCGCGGAGACGGCCCGGTACCTGGCCGGGCAGGTGGCGGAGATGGGCCCGTTCACCCTGCTCTACGACGGGCAGGGGGCGCTGCCGGCCGTCTCGTACACCCTCACCGATCCGGCGGGCGCGGGCTTCAGCCTGTACGACCTGTCCGACCAGCTCCGGATGCGCGGCTGGCAGGTCCCCTCGTACCCGCTGCCCGCCGACCGGCAGGAGACCGTGATCCAGCGGGTCCTGATCCGGCACGGGGTGGGCCGGGACGAGATCGACCTGCTCGCCCGGGACATGCGCGACTCCCTGGAACGCCTGAGGAAGGGCAAGCCGGCGGACTCGGAACGGGCGGGCTTCCACCACTGAGACGGGGGCGGGCCGGAGTCCGGCCGGGGGCGGGCCGGAGTCCGGCCGGGGTCGGGTCGGAGCCGGCCGGGGTCGGGGTCGAGGTCGGGTCGGAGCCCGGTCCGGCATCGGTCGGGATCGGTCAGGATTCGAGAAGCGGTGTCCGGGAGGGCGGAGCTAGCGTGATGTCCATGGACCTCACCATCCACACCACCTTCCTCCCGCACGACGACCCGGACGCCGCCGTGGCCTTCTACCGCGACGCCCTCGGCTTCGAGGTGCGCAGCGACGTCGGGGAGGGGGCCATGCGCTGGATCACGGTCGGCCCGGCCGGGCAGCCCGGCACGTCGATCCTGCTCGCGCCGCCCGCCGCCGACCCCGGCGTCACCGAGGACGAGCGCCGCGTCGTCACCGAGATGATGGCCAAGGGCACGTACGGCTGGATCCTCCTCGCCACCCGCGCGCTCGACACCACCTTCGAGAAGGTGCGGGACGCCGGCGCCGAGGTCGTCCAGGAGCCGACGGAGCAGCCGTACGGCATCCGCGACTGCGCCTTCCGCGACCCGGCGGGCAACCTGATCCGCGTCCAGGAACTCCGCTGACCCACCGGGACGGAAGGGGAAGTCCGCCATGTGCCACCCCGCGTGGGCCCGCGCCCGCACCGAGGCGCAGCGACTGAAGGACCTGGAGGAGGGGGCGACGGCCGCCGGGTCCTCGGAGGGGGCTCCGCCGCTCCCTC
The DNA here is from genome assembly GCF_053618675.1 of Streptomyces sp. NPDC055632. Lineage (NCBI taxonomy): Bacteria > Bacillati > Actinomycetota > Actinomycetes > Kitasatosporales > Streptomycetaceae > Streptomyces > Streptomyces sp. NPDC055632. Next base: position 392,253 of record NZ_JBSHHY010000002.1, read on the forward strand.
CGGGGGAGCGGCGGGCACGGCTCAGGCCCCCTCTTCCTCCCGGTGGCCCTGGCGCGCCAGAACCTCCGCGACCCGTGGCGGCCGGTACGACGGTCCCTTGAGGACCTTGCCGTCCTCGCGCAGGACGGGGCGGCCGTCCGGGCCGAGCTTCGACATGTTGGCGCGGTGGACCTCGGCCAGGACGGCGTCGAGGTCCACGCCGTGGACGAGGGCGGTGCCGTACGCGAGGTAGACGACGTCGGCCAGTTCGTGCGCGATGTCCACGAGGCGGCCCGCCTCCGTCGCCTCCGCGACCTCGGCCACCTCCTCCTCCAGGAGCGCCTGGCGGTGCCGGGCCAGCTCGGGGGAGACGGCGGCCGGGCGGCCGGTGCCGGTGCCGGTGCCGAAGGCCCGGTGGAACTCGCGGACCAGGTCCTGCGGGGCGGGGGCGGTCATGAGGCCTTCCTCTCGTTCAACTCTCTTCCTTTCCCAGGCGGTTGAATTTCCTCGAAGCGAAGCGAAGTGAAGCGAGGCGAAGTGCCGGGCCGGGGGCAGGGGTTCGAGGCCCTGTCGCTTTCTTCGCACGCGATAGAATCGCACCCCGTCGGGGGAGGGGAGCACGGGGCTTCGGGGGATTCCGAGGGCTCGAACAGGAACGATGGCATCGCGACGCACGAGCACGGCCGACCGGACCGTTCCGGCCCGCGGTCACGGAGATCGCCCGGAGCGGGTGTGCGCCCCGCGCACACCGAGGGCGGCGGAACCGGGCCCCCGGCCCCGAAAGGCGGGGCCGTGCGCTTCCTGACCGTACCGGGCTACACCGGCTCCGGACCGGACCACTGGCAGACCCACCTGGAGAACACCTACGAGGGCTTCTCCCGCGTGGTCCAGGACGACTGGGAGACCGTCGACCGCGACCGCTGGGTCGCCCGGCTCGACGAGGCCGTGCGCGCCGTCGACGGCGAGGTGTTCCTCGTCGGCCACAGCTGCGGCTCCGTCACCGTCGCGCAGTGGGCAGCCACCCGCTACGACGCCCGCGTCACCGGCGCCCTCCTGGTCGCCCCGGCGGACGTCGAGGCCCCCGGCGCCCTGGACGCGATCCGGTCCCAGGCCCCCCTGCCCGCCTCCGCACTGCCCCTGCGGACCCACCTCGTGGTCTCCGACGACGACCCGCACCTGTCGCGGGACCGGGGCGCGGCGCTCGCGGAGGCGTGGGACGCCACCGTCGAGGTCGTCCCCGGCGGCGGCCACCTGGCCACCCGGGACGGCTACGGGCCGTGGGACCACGCGGCGACCCTGGTCGCCCGCCACTCCGGAGCCGTACTGAAGCGACTTCCGTCCGCCCCGGGCGGTGCCGTCGGTGGGGATCGTCGGAAGTCCGATCAGTAGTCGGCGAACGTCCAGAACAGACCGACCTCGGTGTCCGTGACGACGACGAGGCCGCAGTCCTCCACGAGGGTGCTCAGCGGGCTGTACCCCAGGCCCTCCTGTGTGAAGTCGAGGGTGCCGGGCGCGCTGCCCCGCTTGCTGACGTTGGTGTGGTAGGTGGCCTCGTCGCCGTAGCGGGCGAGGATCGTGCGCGCCATCGCCCGCAGTTCGTCCGGGGATTCGTCGAAGTACCGGAGGTTGGACAGGGTGCAGCCCTCCTCCGTGAGGGCGAGGAGCAGGTCCTCGGCGCTGTCCCGGTCGATCTCCTGGAGACGCGGTGCGACGTACTCGGGAGGGTGGACGGCGAAGGGGTAGGTGGGGTTCCCCAAGCGTTCCGGGTCCTTTTCCGGGTTGTCGATGACGGCCCAGCCCCGGGGGTCGGGGACCCGGGCCGTCACCGCGAGGAAGTCGAGGACCCAGTCCTCGTGGCGGCGCGGCCCCGTGGCGATGTACCCGTACGCGTCCCTGTACAGGTGGCGCACGGCGGCGTCCCAGGACGACTGGTCGACGGACTGCATGGGGTGCGGGCCTTTCTAGGGGCTTTACGGGGTCTGCGGGGCGGGCCTGTAGGGCATCGACGTCATGACCGTGAACGGCGGGTGCGGCCGCTGTCGTACTTGATGCGGGTCTCGATGCCGTTCACGTCGTACGCCTTGGCGTCGAGCCCTCCTTCCTCGTACCCGGACTTCGGGTCGCTCGGGTCCACCGGCTGCTTGAACACGCTGCGGCCACTGGTTTCACCGGGCGGCGCGGTCGACCGGAACTTCTCGACATCTCCCAGGATCTCCTTGACGGCCTTCTTCATGGCGCGTTCCATCTCGTGCCAGAGGCCGGGCGTCCGGCAGGGGCGTGCGGGACGTGACGCGGGTGGTCACGCGACCGTTCCGAGGAACTCGCGGAGCGCGTGCCGCAGGGCGTCCGGTCGTTCCAGGTGGACGTCGTGTCCCGCGCCGGGGACGCTCAGGGCCGAGGTCTCCGGCCGCCGTCGGAGCATCTCGGCGATGTCCGGGGGCGGGATGATGCCGCCCTGGCCGAGGACGGTCAGGGTCGGGCAGGTCACGTTCGACCACTCGTCCCAGAAGGACCGCCGGGCGTTCTCCGCCAGCGACGCGACCATCACGTCGCGTTCGAAGCGCGGCCACCAGCCGCCGTCGCGTTCCGTCAGTCCGGCCGCCCATCCCTCGCCGACCGCACCGCCGCCGAGGAACTCGACGGCGGCCTCCCGCGACGGGAAAGGCGTGGGCCAGGAGTCCAGCCACCCCCCGATCTCCGCCTGTACGGCGGGGTTCGGGCCGCCCGGCCCGGCCTCCACCAGGACGAGGGCCCGGAAGAGTCCGGGGTGCTCGGCGGCGGCGAGCATGGCGGTGTGGCCGCCCAGCGACTGGCCCACCAGGACGGGCCGCCGGAGACCGAGCTGTTCGACCACGGCGACGACGTCCGCGACGTACGCGGCCCGGGAGACGTCCCGCGGACGTCGCTCGCTCGCGCCGTGACCGCGCTGGTCGACGGCGACGACCCGATGACGGGTCGTCAGATCCGCTGCCGTGGCGTCCCATTCGCCCACGTGGCCGGCCAGTCCGTGCAGGAGGACGACGGGCGTTCCGGACCCTCCCCAGTCACGGCAGGAGAGGCGGACGCCCTCACGGACGACGGTGTGTTCCGACCAGGTCATGGAGGGTCCTTCGGACGGGGTGTCGGGCAGGGGGAGCACAGGTGCTCGGGAGGGTCGGGAACGCGGTGGGCCGCCTTCGCCCGGCGGCGGAGGCGGAGGCGGCGACGGAGGCGGCGACGGAGGCTTCGGAGGTGGAGGCGGCGGTCAGTCGGTCAGCCAGCCGGCGCGGCGGGCGTAGCTGCCGGCCTGGAAGCGGCTCTGGGCGTCCAGCTCCGTCAGCAGGTCGGCGACGTGGCGGCGGTAGGTGGTCGTCGACATGGAGAGCCGGCGGGCGGCCATCTCGTCCTTCATGCCCGCGTCGAGCAATTGGAGGATGGAGCGGCGGAGTTCTTCCCTGGGGGACGGCTGGGCGACGGCCGCCTCGGTGTCGGCGAAGGGGCGGGCAGAGTCCCAGACGTTCTGCCACGAGCGGTAGAGGTGGCGGACCAGGGACGGTTCGCGCACGACGAGAGCGCCCTGGCCCGTCGGCTGCTCGGGATCGGAGATGATCGCGGTGCTGGCGTCGACCAGCAGGAGGCGGTCGGGGATGTGGCTGACCGTGCGGTACTCCACCCCCAGCGCGGTCATGCGGGTCAGGTGCTGCCGTATGTAGCCGTGGGACAGGGCGGCGTGCGGGTAGAGGGTGCGGCACAGGACGCCGCGGGCGACCGTCTCGGCGGTGCGGCTGTAGCCGTCGTCCAGGGCCTCGGGCGGCGGTACCTGGGGGTGGGCGGCGAGGAGTTCGACCCGGGTCGAGGCCGAGATCCGCTCCAGTGCGACGCGGATGGCGTCGAGCGTGGTGAGGTACTCGATCGGCGCCTTCGTGAAGTGGCCCTGCCACGCCTCCTCGAAGACCGGCTTCATCGCCATCACATGGGCGCTGAGCTCGTCCGCCCGGCGGCGCAGCCGCCTGATGTCGGCCTCGATGGGGCCGACCAGGTGGGTGACGGCGACCTCGGGGTTACTGGGGAGGTATTCGACCGGACTGTCGGTGGACTCACAGGGGCGCGTGGCCTGCCGCGGGCGGAGCAGGCCGAGGGTGGCGAGGTCGGCCACCGCCGCCTCGACCTCGTCCGCCGGCCGGTCCAGCTCCAGCGTGGCGGCGACCGGATGCAGCGAGCCGCACTCCAACGCCATGCGGTAGAGCGTCACATGGAGTTCACAAAACTCCGGAATTCTGTGTTCCGATGCCTCATCTGTCCGGTTTATCACGTTCCTGGATTCCCTTGAGGGTGAGTGGAAGTTGTCTGCGACTTGTCGTCACCGGGTTTCGGTGGCAGTCGGGCGATTACTTCGGCAGGCTGATACCGGAAGGGCCGGGGGATGGCCCTTCGGATCGAAACATGCTTTGGGGGGACGCTTTACCATGGTTACCGCACGTATCGCTTCTGCATTTCTGCTCGCGCTCGCTCTTGCCGGCGTCGTGGCACAGTCCGGGATTTCCGGGGCTACGGTGAACGAGGCCGGTGCGCCTGCCGTGGCCTACGGCAACGTGACCGACGAATTCATCTGGCACACGCTGAAGCCCTGATCGGCAGAGTTGCCGGGCCGACTGCCCGCCGACCGGAAACCGGACTTATAAAAGCGGCAGTGCGGCGCTTGCCCCGTGAACGCCCACCCCGACACCTGCCTCATTGCGGAATTGTCACGCGTGATCCGATTGCGCACACCGTTCGGGTGCACGCAGGACGGGGCACCGCTCGAAAATGGACTATATCAGAGGGCTCTGAAATGGGAACGGACGCTATTAGGGCGAACCGCACCGATGGCATGAAGGTGGCAGTGGTCGGCTCCGGCGGCATTGGCGGCTACTTCGGCGCCCGCCTCGCCGGGGCGGGACACGAGGTGCATTTCGTGGCCCGCGGCGCGCATCTCGCGGCGCTGCGGGAGCACGGCCTGACGGTGGCCGGACCCGACGGGACCACGACCCTGCCGCAGGTGTCGGCCTCCGACACCACCGACGGCACCGGCCCGGTGGACCTGGTCCTGCTCGCCGTGAAGACCTGGCAGCTGGGTGCCGCGCTCCCGCTCCTCGATCCGCTGGTCGGGCCCGGCACCGCCGTCCTGACCCTGCAGAACGGCGTCACCGCGCCGGAGGAGACCGCCGCCGCCGTCGGCCGTGCCGCCGTCCTGCCCGCCGTCGCGAAGGTCATCACCCTGCTGGAGGGCCCCGGCCGGATCCGGCACGTCGGCGGCGCGGGCTCGCTCGCCTTCGGCGAGTGGGACAACCGGGACAGCGAGCGGGTGCGCCGGATCCGCGACGCCTTCGGCGGGGCGGGCGTGCCCGTCATCGTGCCCGAGGACATCTGGGCCGAGCTGTGGGCGAAGCTCCTGTTCGTCGTCCCCTTCGGCGGACTCGGTGCCGTCACCGGGGCGACCATCGGCGAACTGCGCACCCGCCCCGGCACCCGGCGGCTGCTCGCCGACGCCATGGCGGAGGTCCGGCTGGTCGCCGGGGCGCACGGGGTCACCCTGCCCGCCGGGATCGTCGAGGAGACCCTCGCCTTCGTGGACGCGCAGCCCGCCGGGGGCACGTCCTCGCTGCAGCGCGACATCGCCGCGGGCCGGCCCTCCGAACTCGACGCCTGGACCGGCGCGGTGGCGGGACTCGCCGCCCGCGCCGGGATCCCCGCGCCGCTCCACGACCTCCTCCACCAGCTCCTCGCCCTGCGCGAGGAACGTGCCCGCGCGGAGGCGTGACATGACCATCCGGACCGACGAGACCGGCCCGCCGGACGCGAAAGCCCCGCCGTACGCCGAGACCCCGACGGACGCGAAGATCCCGACGGACGCAAAAGCCCCGCCGTACACCGAGACCCCGACGGACGCGAAAGCCCCGCCCGGCACACCCGACCCCGCACCCGACCTCACGACCGGCCCCGCACCCGACCACACGACCGACCTGACCGTCATCGGCGCCGGACCCGCCGGCCTGTACGCGGCGTACTACGCCGGATTCCGCGGTCTGAGCACCACCGTCGTCGACACCCTCGCCCACCCGGGCGGGCAGGTCGCCGCGCTCTACCCGGAGAAGTTCCTGTACGACATCGCCGGGCACCCCGCGATCAGGGGACGCGACCTCGTGGACAACCTGCTCGCCCAGGCCGCCCCGTTCGGGACCCGGTACCTGCTCGGGCAGACCGCCACCACCCTGGTCCGGGACGGCGACGGCTGGCTGGTCGGCACCGACGCGGGCCGGCTGGTCCGCACCGGGGCCGTGGTGATCACCGCCGGCCTCGGCAGCTTCAGCCCGCGCACCCTGCCCTGCGCCGTCCCGTACGAGGGCCGCGGCGTCGCCTACCACGTGGCCCGCCTCGACGACCACCGCGACCAGGACGTCGTCGTCGTCGGCGGCGGCGACAGCGCCGTCGACTGGGCCCTCGCCCTCGCCCCGCTCGCCCGCAGCGTCACCCTCGTCCACCGCAGGGGTGCCTTCCGCGCGCACGAGCACAGCGTCGCGCAGCTCCACCGCTCCCCGGTCGACGTCCTGACCGACGCCCGGGTCACCGCCTGCCACGGCGGTGCCGCCCTGGAGGGCGTGCGGATCACCTCGGGCGACACCGTCCTGGAGCGGCCCGCCCAGGCCCTCGTCGCCGCGCTCGGCTTCACCAGCCGGCTCGGCCCGATCGCCGACTGGGGACTGGCCCTCGACAACCGCCGGATCTCCGTGGACCGGTCCATGCGCAGCAGCCTGCCCGGGGTCTACGCGGCCGGCGACGGCTGCGACCACCCCGGCCGCGTCCCGCTCATCTCGGTGGGCTTCGGCGAGGCCGCCACCGCGGTCAACCACGCGGCCGTGGCCCTGCGCCCCGGCTCCCGGCTCGCCCCGGAGCACTCCTCCGACACCGTCCCGCCCCCGGTCGCCACGCCCGGCGTACTAGCCGCGAGGTGACCGGCCGACCGTCCAGGGGGTGTCTGCCACATGCCCGCGGCGTCGCGGTGTCCGGCACGCACCCTCGCCGCGTTGCCGAACCGCCCACGTGGCTCCGCCACGAGGGCACTCCGGCGCCTTGCGATCGCACGCACCGGACACCGCTCCTTCTTCCGCGCTCATGTGTCAGACACCCCCTAGGAAACCCCAACCCCGATGAAGCTCAAGAAGCTCACGCTCCAGCCGCAGGGCCTGGAGGTCCTGCTCCCGGCGGGTTCCCGCCTCACCGACCTCGAGTACGAGATCCAGGAGCGCGTCATCCCCTTCGGCTGCCGTTCGGGGGCGTGCGGCGCCTGCGTGGTCGAAGTCCTGGAGGGCGGCACGGAGGCCCTGGGCGAACCCGACGACGAAGAACTCGACTTCCTGGAGGACCTCGGCAAGTCCGGCGGCAACCACCGCCTCGCCTGCCAGTGCCGCCTCCTGGACTCCGCGACCCTGCGCGTCGCGGACGCCTGAGCCGTCCGACCCACCCGGAACACCAGCTCATCCCTACACCAGAAGGAACCGTCACCACCATGACCAACCGCGTCATCAACGCCGGCTACGAGAACCGATTCCCGTTCCTCAACGCCGCCCGCTCCCTCGAACTGCGTGCCGAGATGGACGCGCAGATCGACCGGCAGGTGCAGGAGTGGTACGAGACCGTGCCGCACGCCGCCCACCTGGAGGGCAAGAACGTCGACTCGGCGTACTACAAGCGCCACCTGGTCGAGACGGCGTGGCGCATCCGCCTGCTGCGCGTCGCCGAGTCGAAGGCCCTGTCCGAGATCGCCAAGCGCAGCCCCGAGGCCGCGCAGATCTGGGCCAACTACGAGCAGGAGGAGATGCTCCACGACGAGCTCTTCATCGACGACCTCGCCAAGGTCGGCGTCTCGCGCGAGGAGTTCCTCGCCATCGAGCCGTACCTGTCGACGAAGCTGCTCACCGGCTACTTCTCCTACCTCCTCGACCACGAGGGCCCGCTCGGCGTCGTCGCGTACTCGTACCTCGTCGAGTACGTGAACGTGAAGCTGGAGCCGCGCAAGCTCGTCGCGCTCAAGGACTCGGTCGGCGAGGACAAGCTGGCCGGACAGATCAGCCACTCGCACACCGACATCAACGACGACCACCCGGGCGAGGTCTGGGCCGCGCTGCGCTTCCTGATCCGCGGCGAGGAGGACATCGCGGCGCTGCGCACCTACCTGCGCGAGCACCAGTCGATCCTCGCCCTCTACTACAAGGAGCTCTACGAGGACACGATCCTCGGTGCCGAGAAGGCCACGGAGCTCGCGGCCGTCTGACCGGCGGCCCGGCCGGGAACGCGGCGGGCGCCCTCCACACCACCCCCCACGGCGCCCGCCGCACCCACCCCGCCCGCGCGGGGACCCACCGCACCCCCGCTCCCGCGGCGCCCGCCGCACCCCCGTACGCACGGGGGCACCCCCTCGTACGCACGAGGGCACCCCTCCCGTACGCACGGGCCCGCCGCGTCGCCGCCCCGCGCACCGGTTCTGACCTCCCCGCGAAAGGACGGCCGGGTGAACAACCCCCGCAGCCCGCACGACGCCAGCCCGCACGATCCCGCCGACCGCGGGGGCGTCCTCCTCCTCAGCCACGTCGGGTTCTCCTTCCTGGAAGACCTGATCGGCGCGCTCGACAGCCGCGGGACCAAGGCGTACGTCCTGACGTCCCTGCCGCTGCCCGAGCACCTGCCGGAGCGGCTCGACGACCTGGCCGCCAAGGCGTACGACGTCCGGTCGACCGACTCCCACGTGCTGACCCGCGCCGACGTCGAGGAGCACATCGCCGCACTGGGCCGCCGCGGCGAGCGCGTCCTCGGCTGCCTCACCGTCTGGGAGGGCTACCGCCACCTGATGGCGCACGCCAACTCCCTCCTGGACCTCCCGGACCTCGCCGAGGAGCAGGTCCTGGCACTGCGCGACAAGCTCGCGCTGCGCAACGCGCTCGCCGACGCCGGTCTCGGCCGCGCCCGGGCCGCCGCCCTCACGCCCGACTCGCTCGCCGCCCGCCAGGCCGACGGGGGCCGCCACTTCGTGAAGCCGGTCAGCGGCATCGCCTCGCTCGGCACCTTCCCCCTCACCGCCGCCACCACCTGGGCCGACATCGAGCGGATCGCCGAAGAGGCCCGCCGGGACCCGGTCTACGCCTCGGCGTTCGGGCCCGGCGTGCCGTTCCTCGTCGAGGACTACGTGCCGGGCCGGGAGTTCAGCTTCGAACTGCTCGTCGCCGACGGCACCGCGCACCTGGTCGCGGTGCACGAGAAGTGCGAGGTCACCGAGACCGCCGGAGCGGTCCTGGAGAACGCCTGCACCAGCCCGCCGGACTCCCTGGACCCGGCCGGCCTGGCCGCGGGCCGCACCTGGGTGCTCGCCCTGCTCGCCCGCCTCGACCTGCGCTGGGGCTGCTTCCACATCGAGGCCCGCCACCACGAGGGCCGGTGGGAACTGATCGAGGTGAACCCCCGGGTCGGCGGCAGCCTGATCTCGCACAGCGTGAAGGCGCTGAACGGCACGGACGACCTGCTCGGCCTGTGGATCGACCTGCTGCTGGCGGCCGGCCGGCCGGACCCCGACGCCCTCGGCGCCTGGAACCGGCGGCTCGCGGAGATCTCGTACCGCCCCGACGGCACCTCGCCCGCGGACCGGGCCACCTTCTTCCGGGTCTTCTTCGGCGAGCGCGGCCGCATCGCGCGGATCGCGCTCGCCGAGGACCTCCCGGTCCGGCCCGCCGTCGTGCAGATCCTCGCCCGGGCGGGCGACCGGATCGACTCCGAGGCCCGCGAGGTCTTCCTCGGCCAACTGCTGTGGAGCATGCCCCTCGACGAGCGCGAGCGGCTGCTCCCCGAACTCATCCGGGCGTCCCGCGACGCCGTCGAAGTCCAGTACGAGACGTGACACCGTCCGGCACTGCGCCGGAAAGGCAGGAGACCACGATGCCGCTCGGCCCGACGCGGTTCTTGATTGTCGACTACAACCTGAGCCGCATCGACGACGTCCGCCGCATACGCGACCACGTGCACCGGGCGTACGGCGCCGAGGTCACGCTGGTCCGGGCCCGTCCCACCGACGCGGACCGCCTCGTCTGCGACGAGGTCGTCGACCTCGACCCGCTGCGCCCGGACTTCGCCGAGGCGGGCGAGAAGCTGCTCGGCGGGCGCCGCGAGGAGTTCGCCGCCGGCATCGTCTTCTCCGACGACGCGGTGCGCGGCGGCGCCGAACTGCTGCGCCGCCTCGGCCTGCCGGTGGACTCCCCGGACCTGGCGGAGGCCGCGTTCTGCAAGCTGACCTACCGGCGCGCGGAGGACGGCGCCAGGGAACTGCTGGCGGCGCAGCGGATCATGGTGCCCGGGTTCGCCCGGATCGAATCCCTGGACGGACTGCGGGAGTTCGCGGCCCGCCACCCCGACGGCTTCGTGGTCAAGCCCACCAAGGAGGGCAACAACCGCGGAGTGGTCCTGGTGCGCCCCGGCGACGACCTGGGCGCGGCCTTCGCCGAGGTGCTGCCGTACGTCGCGGACGGCGTGATCTGCGAGCAGATCATCCCCTACGACCGCGAGTACTCCTACGACGGGCTGGGCCGGCTGTCCTTCGTCACCGAGAAGCTGAGCGCCGCGGGCCGCTACCCGGTGGAGTGCGCCCAGGTGCTGCCCGCCCGGGTCACCGAGACCGGCCTCGCCTCCCTGGAGCGCGCCGGACGGCAGGCCAACGTGCTGGTCGGCCAGTGCGACGGGCCGTTCCACAACGAGATCAAGCTGAGCGGCGACGACCGCCGTGCGGCGGTCGTCGAGCCCAACCGCCGTCCGGCCGGCATGAAGATCTGGTCGCTGGCGCGCTGGGTGTACGGGATCGACCTGTACCGGGCCTGGGTGGACTCGGCCTTCGGGGCCGACGTCCCGGGCGTCCTGCCCGCACCGTCCTGCTCGGCGGCCACCGTGATGCTGGGCGTCGCCTCCGACCGGCTCTTCTCCCGCGAGGACCTGCGGCCCGGGGCCACGCCGTTCGAGGACGCGCTCGCCACGACCGCGCGGGTGCTGGGCCTGCGCCCGGGCGAGCTGGTGGCCCGCGAGTTCGGCTGGCTGGTGTCCGGCCGGCGGACCCTGCACGCGGAGCCGCGCGACAACGCGGACTTCGCGGCCCAGGGCTGTCTGACGCTGCACACCGACCGGGTCGACGTCCGGGACGTGGTGCGGACCCTGAGGGAGGTCTGGCCGGCCGCGCTCGACGCCGGCTGCGGCCGGGACCGGACCTTCCTCCCCGACCTCGCGACCGAGCTGGAGGCATGCTGATGGACATCCTGATCCTGCACCGGGTTCCGTACCCCAAGATCGAGTACGCCCGGGGCATCGACCACACCCGGCACCGGGTCACCTACCTGGGCACCCGGGCGGCGCTCGACACGCTCCCCGCCGACCTGCCGTGCGAGCGGGTCGAGCGGGCCGGCACGCGGTCGGCGTTCGACGAGGCGGCGGCCTGGCTGGACGGCGTGCGGCGGCCCTTCGACCGGATCGTCTCGCTCTCCGAGTACGAACTCCTCGACGCGGCCCGGCTGCGCGAGCGGTACGGCGTGCCCGGCGCCCCCGTCGAGCAGGTCGAACTCGCCCGGGACAAGATCCTGATGAAGCGGGCCGTCGCCGACGCGGGCCTGCGGGCGCCGCGGTTCCTGTCGCTGGCCGACTTCCTCGACCGGGGCGGCGACGCCCCCTGGACCGGGGCCACCGTGCTCAAGCCGCACCGGGGCGCCTCCAGCGTCGACGTGACGGTCTTCGGCAGCGCCGCCGAGGCCCACGAGGCCGTGGCCGGACGGCGCACCGGCATCGCCGGACTCGACGCGGCCGAGCGCGCCGGGGCCGTCTCCGAGTTCGAGGTCGAGGAGTTCGTGGAGGGCCCGGTCCGCCACTACGACGGCCTGGTCGAGGGCGGCGAGGTGCTCGTCGTGGGCGCCAGCGAGTACCTGGGGACCTGCCTGGCGTACGCGCAGGGCCTGCCGATGGGCTCGTACCAGATCGACTGCCCCGAAGAGGTGCGCGACTGGGTGGCGAAGGTGCTGGCGGCCGTCCGCATCGAGGACGGCAGCTTCCACCTGGAGGCGATCGTCCACGAGGGCGAGCCGGTGTTCCTGGAGGTCGGCAACCGGGTCGGCGGCGCCGACGTGGTCGCCGTCTTCGAGCTGGCCACCGGCATCCACCTGCCCTCCTGGGAGCTGCGCATCCTGCTCGGCGAGCGGGTCGCGGACGAGCTGCCCCCGCCGGCGGCGGAACGCTCCTGGTACGGCTGGTTCGTCCACCCCGGCCACCACCTGGCGGGCGAGCTGTTCGACGGCTTCGACGGGGCGGAGGAGTACCGCACCGCGCCCGAGGCCGTCACCTGGCACGAGCTCCCGCCGGGTGCCCCGCTGCCCGGGCACATCACCTACGGCGCCCACGAGACGGCGCTGGCCGGGATCGCGGCCGCCTCCTCCCCGGCGCGCACCCGGGACTGGATGGCCTCGCTCTTCCGGTCCCTGCGCATACGGACCACCACCGGCACCGCCGGGAACCCGAACCACAGGCAGAGCGGAGTACAGGCATGACCGGGCTCAGGATCCACTGGGGCTCATCGCTGGACAGCGGGCAGAAGAAGAGCACCGAGAAGTACCGCTCGGACCTGCTCGACCTGGACGGCGCGGTGGAGTACGCCCGGGAGGCGGACGCCCTCGGCGTGGAGTCCCTGCTCATGGCGCAGAGCTACGGCCTGCCCGACCCGCTGCCGGTGCTCTCGGTGCTGGCACGGGAGACGGAGAAGGTCCGCTTCATCCTCGCCTACCGGCCCGGCCTGCTGTCCCCCACGCTCTTCGCCCAGCTGGTCAACACCGTCTCGTGGGTGTCGAAGGGACGCGTCGCGCTCAACCTGGTTGCCGGGATCTCCCCGGTGGAGCAGGCGTACTACGGGGACTTCCTCGCGCACGACGACCGCTACGCGCGGGCGGACGAGTTCCTCGACGTCCTGCACCGCTTCTGGCGCGGCGAGACCCCGCTGACGTACGAGGGGGACCACTACCGCCTGAAGGACGCCCAGCTGGGCCTCGGCTTCTGGGGCGGCGGCCGGCCCGAGATCTACATCAGCGGAGCCTCAGAGGTCGCCCAACGGACGGCGCTGACCCACGGCGACTGCTGGTTCCGCTACGGCGACACCCCGGAGGCCGTCGCGGAGGCGGCCCGGCCGTTCCGGGACCGCGGCGTCGGCGTCGGCCTGCGGATGCAGGTGCTGAGCCGCCCGACCCGGGAGGAGGCGCTCGGCGACCTCGCCGAGGTCATGCGCGGCACGGACGAGAACCACCGGGCCTTCGTGTCGGACTTCGTCGCCTCGGCGGACTCGGCCGCCGTCAAGAACTCGTTCCGCCTCGCCGAGGAGGCGGGCCACGGCTGGATGTCGCCGGTCCTGTGGTCCGGTGCCGTCGCCTACCGGGGCGGACCCGCCCTGTGCCTGGTCGGCAGCCACGCGGAGATCGCCGCCGAGCTCATGGCGTACAAGGCGGCGGGCGTCACGCAGTTCATCTTCTCCGGCTGGCCGGCCCGCGACGAGATGCGCCACTTCTACACCGGGGTGCTGCCGCTGCTGCGCGACCTGGAGCGCGCCGAGGAGCGGGGCGCGGCCGGCCGGCTCGCGGCGGCCGCCCGATGAGCGGGGTGCGGACGCGCCGGGCGCTGTTCGGCGGCGGGGTGCTGCTCGGCCTGATGGCCGAGCAACTGGTCCTCTTCAGCGTGCCGCTGATCATCTTCCAGGAGTCCGGCAGGCTCTCCATGCTCGGCCTCGCCTACGCCGTGGAGTGGCTGCCCTGTCTGCTGGTCTACCCCTTCGCCGGGCTGATGGCGGACCGGGACGGCGGCACCCGGCTCTTCTCCCTGGCCAACACCGCGCGCGCCGCGGTCCTGGGCGTGACCGTGGTGCTCTGCTTCGCCGTGCCGTCCTGGACGGTCGGCGTGCTCATGGTCAACGGAGCGCTGCTGTCCACGCTGATCGCACCGGTGCGGATGTCCATCGAGAAGACCGTGCCGCAGCTCTCCTCCCCGGAGGACCTGCCGCGCAACCAGGCGCTGTTCCAGAACATGGAGCTGCTGGCGATGGCCCTCGGGCCGGGGCTGGCGATCCTGGCGGTGGCGGTCCTCGGCAAGGTCTGGCTGCTGGGCCTCGCGGCGCTGATGTTCCTGGCCGCCGCGGCCGGCTGGCTGAAGCTGCCCCGCGGCACCCGCACCGGGGGCGCCGGCACCGTACGGGGCAACCTGGGCGAACTGCGGCTGGGCTGGAGACTGCTGCTCGGCAACCGCCCGGTGATGCTGCTGGCGAGCCTGAACTTCGCGATCAACCTGGTCTTCGCCACCATGCTCGGTGCGAACGCGGCCGTCGTCACGGACGTCCTCAAGGCCCCGGAGTCCTCGTTCGCCCTGCTGAACATGCTGGTGGGGGTCGCCGGACTGGTCAACCTGCTGATGACACCGAGGCTGCTGAAACGCTTCGGCGTGTGGCTGCTCGGCGTGCTCGGCTACGTCGTGATGTGCGTGTGCCTGCTGGTCCTCGGGTCCGCTCCGACGTTCACGGTGTACGCGCCCGCGTTCGTGGCCGCGCTGTGCGGCGTCGCGTACTTCAACGTGTTCAACCGGACCGAGCGGGTCAAGGTCATTCCGCAGCGGCACCTGGGCAAGGTGATGGGGCCGTTCTTCCTCATCGGCCTGCTCTCGTACCCGATCGGGGGCCTGCTCATCAGCAGCGTCGGCGCCGCCATCGGCCCGCAGCGGCTGGTGGGCGCACTCGCCGTGCTGCTGGGCGCGTTCGGAGCGGTCGTGCTGCCGCTGACCATCCGCAGCTTCCGCCGGGCCACGGCGGCGGGTGACGGGGCCGGGGGCGACGGAGTCGCGGCTGCGGCCGACGGGGCAGCGGTCGAGGCCGACGGGATCGCGACCGAAGAGACGGCGGCCCCGGACGGCGCTCCCCGGGAGACGGCGGCCCGGGAGGGCACGGCCCAGGAGACGGCGGCCCCGGACGGCGCTCCCCAGGAGACGGCGGCCCCGGACAGCGCGGCCGGAAACCCCCCGGCGGGCATCCCGCGCCCGCGCCCGCGGAGACCCCAGAACCCCTTCCGGCGGCCCGAGCGGCCCGTACGCACCCACACCTGAGGAAAACCGTGACCGTAATGGCCCTGGACCCGTCCACACCCGTGGACGGTCCCACCTTCCGCGAGGCGATGGCACTGCTCGCGGCCCCGCTGACCGTCGTCGCCACCCGCGACGAACACGGGCGCCGCAGGGGCTTCACCGCCTCCGCCGTGACCTCGGTGTCGCTGGACCCGCCGCTGATCCTGGTGGGTCTGTCCAACGACTCCAGCTGCCGGGCCGCGCTCACCGCGGCCACGGGGTTCACCGTCAGCGTGCTGGGCGCCCGGCACACGCCGGTGGCCCGGCGGTTCGCGTCCCGCGGCGTCGACCGGTTCGCCGGCCTCGACTTCGAGGACTGGACCGGCACCGACCTTCCGTACCTGACGGACGCGGCGGTGGCCCTGCGCTGCCGCACCGCCGACCTGATCCCGGCCGGCGACCACCACCTCCTCGTCGGAGAGGTGACCGGGGTGCGTGCGGACGGGGCGGCCGAGCCGCTGCTGTGGCACCGCCGGGGGTTCCACTCCACGCGAGAGGTGGTGTGAGCCGTGAAAGGCCGTCACATCGCACTCGCGGTACTGATCACCGCGATCTGGGGCGTCAACTTCTCGGTGATCAAGATCGGACTCGACGCGGTCGATCCGTTCATCCTGGCGGGCATCCGCTTCGCCCTCTGCGCCTTCCCCGCGGTCCTGTTCATCCGCCGCCCCGACGTCCCCTGGCGTCACCTCGCCGGGTACGGCCTGGTGTTCGGGGTCGGTCTGTGGGGGGTGGTCAACCTCGGCGTGCGGGTCGGGCTCTCCGCCGGCGTCGCCTCCCTGGTCCTCCAGGCCAGCGCCTTCTTCACGCTCTTCCTCGGCGCCTTCGTGTTCCGGGAGAAGCTGACCGGCCTGCAGTTCGCCGGCGCCGCGGTCGCCCTGACCGGCCTCGCCTGCACGGCCTTCATCACGGACGGCAGCGTCACCCTGGCGGGGATCGGCCTGGTGCTGTGCGGCGCGGCGGCCTGGAGCGTGGCCAACATCATCATGAAGAAGGCCGCCCCCAAGGACGTCCTCGGCTTCCTGGTGTGGTCCTGCCTGTTCTCGCCGATACCGCTGTTCGCCCTCGACCTGCTGGTCGACGGGACCGCCGGCTACACCCGGCTGGCCGAGCAGGTGGACCTGACCGCCGTCGCCTCGGTCCTCTTCCAGGTCTACCCCAACACGCTGTTCGCGTACTGGATGTGGAACTGGCTGCTCAGGGAGTACCCGGTCTCCACCGTCGCCCCGCTGTCCCTGCTCGTCCCGGTCTTCGGGATCGTCGGCTCGATGGTGATCTTCGGCGAGGAGGTCCCCGCCGCGAAGGCCCTGTGCCTCGTGCTGATCGTCCTCGGCCTCCTCGTCGGCCTGTTCGGCGGACGGATCACCACCGCTCTCGCCGCCCGCCGCCGGGCGGACGCCCGCACCTGACCCCGGCACCCGCCGTTCCCGTTGGAGGAAACGATGACCTCGTACGCACCGACCCGCCGGACGCCGTCGATGATCCCCGGGGTGGTGGACGGCACCATGGGCCTGTCCCACGACGCCGAGGGCAACGTGTCGCTGCACGTGTCGATCAGGGACGGCGGCGACTACGTCGAGCTGATCCTGACCGGGGAGCACGTCCGCGGGCTCGGCGCCCAGCTCGTCGCCGGCCGCCCGGACGACGCCTTCCAGGCGCCCTGCTCGGTGGGCGTCCGGCTGGGCCCCGGGGGCCGGGCGTGACGGCCGCGTGTCGGGCCGCGCGGTGATCCGCCCGGCCCCGGGCACGGTGCACGTCTGGTACGGCGTCGGCGGGGAGCGCGCCACCCGCCGGGCCGACGTCGCGCTGCTCGACCGGGAGGAGAAGCTGCGCGGCGCCCGCATCGCCCACGAGGAGCAGCGGATCTGGTTCCTCTCCGCCCGCGCCGGCGCCCGCCGCGCCCTGGCCGAGCACCTGCGGATCGCCCCGGAGCGCGTCGGGCTGCGCTGGGACCCGGCGAGCGACTTCCGCGCCGCCCGGCTGACCGGCGAGCCCGGCACCGGCGCGCCGGTGGTCGCCGTCGTGCACCGCGACCACCGCTGGCTGCTCGCGCTCGCCCCGTACGGACCGCTCGCCCTGGCCGTCGGCGCGCCCGCCGAGCAGCCGGCCCCGCCCCGCCCGCCCGACGCCACCGCGCGGCTGCGGACCCTCGCCCGCCTGACCGCCACCGCCCGCTCCCCGCACCTGCCCCGGACGGCCCTCGCGGTCGTCGACCTCCCCGACCACGACCTCGCTCCGGCCGCCCTCGCCCACCCCGCCGCCCTCGGCCGGGTCCACTGCCACGGCGGGCCGTAGAGCGACGTCAGGGCGAGCCCTGGAGGCCGGGGGCCGGGCGAGGGCGTACGGCCGGGCCCCTCCTCGCGGCCGCACCGCCGGGCACGAGGGGCTTCCGTCATCCGCGCCATTCGACGAGGACGAGCGTCGCGTCGTCGGTGGTGGCCCCGTCACGGGCACGTACGAGCGTGTGGGACAGGTCGCGCGCCACGGCCCGGACGCTCCGGTCGGCCCGGTCCAGTCGGTGGACGCACTCGATCAACCGGTCCTCGCCGAACTGTTCCCGTCCGCTCTCGTGTTCCTCGACCAGGCCGTCGGTGAAGCAGAGGACGCGGTCGCCGGGTTCGAGCGTCACTTCGCCGACCTGCGGCTGATCCCCTCCGAAGCCGACGGGGAGGGTCGTGGGGCTGTTCAGGCGGCGTACGACGCGGTGCTCGCGGATCAGCATGGGGGCGGGATGCCCGGCGTTGACCCACTGGAGGCGGCCGGTGTCCGTGTCCAGCCGCATCATCTGCGCGGTGACGAAGTGGTCGGGGGCGAACTGCTCGGCCACGGCCCGGTCCATGAAGAGGTAGATCTCGGACAGCTCGACGCCGATCCGGCGGGCGTGCCGGTACGCGCCGATGGCCACGGTCGCCATGGTCGCCGCGTCCAGGCCGTGTCCCATCGCGTCGATCATGGCGAGGTGGAAGGCGTCGCCGTTCAGGGCGTAGTCGAAGCTGTCGCCGGCCACGTCGTAGGCGGGTTCCAGGGCCCCGGCGACCGCGACGCGGGGCATCGACATGGCCAGGGGCGGCAGGAGCGACCACTGGATCTCGGCGGCGACGCTCATCGGTTCGCCGCGGCGGGTTCGGAAGAAGAGGTCGGTGTAACCGTTCTTGGTCCGCAGCAGGTCGGCGACCAGACCCGCGACCCTGCGCAGGATGCGGCGGTCGTCGTCGTCGACCGCGTCCAGGGTGACGGCCAGGACCCCGGCCTGGTCACCGCCGTCCAGCAGCGGTACGTGGACGCGTACCCCCTCGGCCGACGCGGTCTCGACCGGGCGTGAGGTGAGGAAGCACCGGCCGGCCTCCGAGCGGTCGACCGGCAGCGGCTCGCCGCCCGCCAGTCCTTCCCCGGGAAGGGGGACCAGCTTCTGCTGCCCGTAGTCCTGGAGCAGGATCTGCACCTCCCGGCATCCGAGCCGGGCCAGCAGGTCGGCGACGACGGGCCCGACCCGGTCGGGCGGCAGCTCGTGCGCGCGGTCCAGGAGCCCGCCCAGCAGCGCCTCCCCGAAGCTCTCCGAGCGGTCGGGATCCCCGTGCTCGTACCGTCCGACGGTCATCGGGGCCTCCAGGAGGGCGGCGGGGCGACGACCGGGGCCGGTGCCGGCGTGCCGATCCGGCGGCATCGCGGTGCGGCTTCCAGGATGCTGCACGGCGGCCGGGGGCGCCACGCGTGCCCGACCGGGGCGGAGGACGCCGTGTCGTCCTGCCGCCGGGGGACCGGTCAGGGCTCTTCGGGATGGGATCCGGTGCCGCTCGGGGGCCTGCTGGTGGCCAGCCAGGACCGGGCCGGGCCGGCGGTGCGAGCGGTGTCGACGGTGAGGTGGAGGCGGACGCCACCGTCCGGAGCGGGGTAGCTGCGCTGCTCGCTGCCGGCGAAGCAGCGGCGGAGGATCTCCGCCACCGCGCGGGCGGCGTCCGGGGTGGCGGAGACGATGCGCACCTCGGCGTGTCCGGGTGCCGGCAGGGCTTCGGGGTCGTTGTGCTCCACGGCGGGTGCCGGCAGGGCTTCGGGGTCGTTGTGCTCCACGGCGGGCACCGTCCTTCCACCGGGGACGCGTCCACGGGTGGCCGGAGCGGGCCCGGCGCGCTTCCCGGTACGTCCACCGTACGTCCGGCACCGTCGGCCTCTCACGCGTCGGCGAAGCGGCGCGTGCGCGGAACCCCCGGAGTAAGCGGCGCGTGCGCGGAACCCCCGGAGTAAGCGGCGCGTGCGCGGAACCCCCGGAGTACGGTGAAGGAACGGGGCCCCGCACCGCCCGTCGGCCCGGCACCCGCCGTGGCCACACCCCGGGCGGCGGTGACCTCCTGCAGACAGGCGGGCCGGTCATGACCGACGCAGGCACTCCCCCCACGTCCCCGCTCCTCCTGCCCGACGAGATCCACCGTGCCGTCCGACCGGGCACCGCCCTGCTGCGCCTGGAGACGACGCACTCCCGGCAGGGCCTCCTCGACGGTGCGTGGTGGCCGCGCACGCGCGACGTCGAACAGGAGCTCCCGCCCCTGGTCACCGCCCTGACCGAACACCTGGGCCCCCTCACCCGCGTGGGCCTGGACGCCTCCGCCTGGAACGGCATCCCGCCCCGTCTGACCGTCGACGAGCGGGTCGTGCACCTCGACTCCTTCTCCGTCGGCGACGACACCGTCCTGATCACCCGCGGCGACAACGACCACTTCTCCCTCATGGTCGTCCCGCCGGACACGGCGCCCGAGGCCGCCCGCACCGCCATGGCCCGCGCCGTCCACACCGGCAACACCACCCGGGCGGCCGAGATCCTCCTGGCCGAACTCCCGCACCCCGCGGCCCCGTCGGGCGACACCGCCCCGGACGACGACGAAGGCCCCGGTCGCTGACCGGGGCCTTCGTCCACGAGCGGATGACGGGAATCGAACCCGCGCCACGAGACGGCTTCCCGGAGGGGGACCGGGGCGGGTGCGGAGCGGCGGTCGTCTCCTCGTGCCGGGCGTCGGCGGTGCGGCATCGATCTCACGGCGAAGCGGAGGACGTCGGCGATGAGGAGGAGCGTGCCGAACCTTCGGTCGGAGCGGTGGTTCGGGGATCAGGGCCGGATGCCCGTGCGCCTGCGGCCGGGTGCCTGTCCCGACGAACTGCGCGGGCTGTGGCCGGGTGGCCGGGCCACGGTCGGGAAGGGGGTGCCGAAGTGATGGGCCGCGATGCGTGCGTCGTGCTGGGCGTTGAGCCGGTGGATCAGGAACAGGCCGAGCACGATCAGGACGGCGCCCACCGCGAGCGTGATCAGGATCTCCATGTCGTCACCTCCGCACGGTTCCCGGCAGGGAGATCATCCTTGCCCCGACGGCTGGGTGCCGGAGAGGCGGCGGGGCGGCCCCGCCGTCGGTCTCCCAGGAGTCCTCGCGGCCTCGGACGTCCCGCGTGCCGCGGTCGGCCGCGGCCTCGCCGGACATCAGCGCGCCGGCGGTGAGGGCGCCGCCGGGGGTGGCGGCAGCGTCCATCAGCCGGGCCGCCGCGGCGGGTTCGGTCCCGGGCGGGATCACCAGCAGGTCGCAGCGGCCGACGGAGTAGGAGAGCAGGATCACCTTGTCGGGATCCTGTTCGGTGAACCGGCCCACATGCACGGTGTGCCCGGTGACGGAAACCTTGTGCGGGACGACGGGCCAGCGGGTGGGATTCACCGCGATGCGCGTGATGCGCCCGAAGCGGCTCTCCAACGCATCGGCCAGTGAGGGGAGTTCGACCGCGAGATCGCGTGAACGAGGCCACCAGGCACCGTCCAGCGGGCTGGCGGGGGGAGTCCTCGGGATCAGGGTCAGACGTGCCGGGGGCGGCGGAACGACGGTGGTCATGATCGCGGATCCGTTCCCGGGCCGCTCCGCGGAGCGGCCCAGTGTCGTGATCGCCGGAAACGACGTCCGCGTGGGAGCGGGTGTACGAGTTACTCCCGGTAATTCCAGCGTACTCCGCCCCGTGGCCGGACGAGCGGTTCCCGGCGCAGGAGTTTCCGGCCGAGGGCGCCGTCCGGTCGGCGGACGCGCGGGGTGCCGTGGGGCCGTGGTGACGTCGCACCGGCCGTGACGTGTCGGTGGCCCCGTGCGGGCGGACGGTCCGCCATGGCGGAACCCGGCACTTCCCCTTCCGCGGAAGCCCCGTCCCGGCGAGATTCACCGAGCGGTGAAGCCCCGGGAGCGGATGACGGGAACCGAACCCGCGCCACAAGCTCGGGAGCCGCACGGCGCTTGAGCCGTCGGATGGTGCCCGGCCCGAGGAGACGACGGGCGTGGGCCCTTGCCCGGATCGCCTCCTGTACGACGGGGCGAGCTCCAGGGGTCTTCTCCGGGCAGATCCTTACCATGTGCACATGGTTGCCCGCGATGGCCGTGATGACCTCGATGGCCGTGATGACCGCGACGGCCGTGATGCCCCACAGTCCGGTTCGGTAAGGGAGGAAGCGGTGTCCCGAGACGACGTCGAAGCCGGCAGCGGCTCTTCCGCACCGGCGGTCGCGGGACACGGTCCGGCCGGTCCCGCCCCCGGATCGCGCCACGACGGTGCCGCCGAGGACGCCCGCCCCGCCGCCGGTCCGGCCGAGCTGGCCGCCGACCTGGCCGCCGACCTGGCGGAACAGGTCAAGCCGAGGCTGCGCGGCTGGCTCCACGCCGGCATGGTCCCCGTGTCGCTGGCGGCGGGCATCGTCCTCATCTGCCGTGCGGGGACGCCGCAGGCCGTGCTGGCCTGCACCGTGTACTCCGTCACGGCCTGGCTGCTGTTCGGGACCAGTGCCGTCTACCACCTCGGCACCTGGGGTCCACTCGGCGAGGCCGTCCTGCGCCGCCTCGACCACGCCAACATCTTCCTGATCATCGCCGGCACGTGCACTCCGCTCGCCGTCCTCCTGCTCTCCCCCGGCCAGTGGTCCGTCCTGTTGTGGATCGTGTGGACGGGCGCTCTCGTCGGCATCGCTTTCCGTGTCCTGTGGGTCGGGGCTTCCCGCTGGCTGTACACCCCCTGCTACCTGGCCCTGGGATGGGCACCCGCGCGGTACCTGCCCGACTTCCTGCACGGCGGCGGGGCGGCCGTGGTCTCCCTGATCGTGACCGGCGGCCTTCTCTACAGCGCGGGCGCGGTCGTCTACGCCCTCCAGCGCCCCGACCCCTCGCCCCGCTGGTTCGGCTTCCACGAGGTCTTCCACACGCTGACCGTGGCAGCCTTCGCCGCACACTGCACGGCCGTCTTCCTCGCCGTCCACCGGTCATGACGCCCTGCCGGGAGCCTGATCCCGCCCACGGGCCCCGGTGCCGGAGCGTCCCGTCGACGTACGGGGGCGACGGGTGAACTCGCCTCAGTCGGAGACCGGCGGTGCGGCCGATCCGGCGGCGCGGCGGTATTCGGCGTTGATGCGCTGGGCTTCTTCGAGCTGGTCCTCGAGGACGATGATGCGGCAGGCGGCTTCGACGGCGGTGCCCTGGTCGACGAGTTCGCGGGCGCGTGCGGCGATGCGCAGCTGGTAACGGGAGTAGCGGCGGTGGCCGCCCTCGGAGCGCAGCGGGGTGATCAGACGGTGTTCGCCCAAGGCCCGCAGGAAGGCGGGGGTGGTGCCGAGCATCTCGGCGGCCCGGCCCATGGTGTAGGCGGGGTAGTCGTCGTCGTCGAGACGCCCGCGTGTGTCGTCCGCTGTCATCTGCACCTCTCTCTGCAACGCGTCGAGGGGCCCTGGTGCCGTACGGCACCAGGGCCCCGAAGGAACTACTACACCACCTGCCGGCCCTGATGCCGCACAGGCCTTCTTGCTGCGTACTGCGTTCACGAGTACCGCATCCGCCATGACCGCGGTCCCGTGCCGGCGGCCCCTGATCACTGCGGGCCACCCGGTCCGGCCGTCAGCCCCGTCACCGTCCTGCGACAACCCTGGCTTCGGAACTCCACCGCCGTACCGTCCTGCGACTGCGTGCACTGCTGATACCGCTTGCCGGCAGTTCGTCTCTGCCAGGCCTGCTGTCTTCCTCGGCTACGAGAGAAAACATAACCACGCCCCCGTCAAATGTCTACCATGGCCGTGACAGATTTTCGCGTGTCCGTCAGTGAGCTAATCGGCGACGGCAACGGCAGGACCGGGGGAAGCGGTGGCCGGGCTCGGACGAAGAAGAAGCCCCAGGTCCCTGACCCGGGGCTTCGCGCAAGAGCGGTGACCGCTGTTCGCCGCGTTGACGGGCACGAACGGGGCACGCGGCCGGCGGAGTGACGGCGGGGCGGCTCCCGGTGGGGGCACGGGATCCGGTTGCCCCGGTACCCGACTCCCCCCGCCGCGAGGAGCATCCCTCTGACGACGTGAGTCAGGGGAGGAGGACCAGGCCCGTCACAGCCACGGCGCAGGTCGTGACACCCGCGAGGATCACGCACACCATGAAGCGGATGTGATGCTCGGTCCCCGCGCGCTCATGGCGCACCGCGGCCATCGTCCCCATCCAGACGTTCTTGGACGGGTGCGCCGTCCGCACCAGCGGGTACGTCTCGCCCACGACGTGCAGGGGGTTGCGGCCGGTCGATGAGGTGTGGCGGGCCTGGGAACCGTCCGCGGTCGTGTACTCGTAGACGACGGTCAGGTAGGTCTTGTGAGGCGCCATCGAGACCAGGGTCGCAGGGACCTCGACGCCGGTCTTCTCCAGCTCCCTCATGTTGCGGAGTTCGGCCTTCGGGCCGCCGATGATCAGCAGGCCGAGGGCGACCACCGCCAGGCCCACGAAGACGAACAGGATGAGTACCTGGGTGACCGCGTTCACAGCGCAGACCGTATGCCAGCGGGGTACTCACCGGGAATCCCCGTCCCCTACGATCGCCCGCATGCCGATCACCTTCCCGTCCGTACCCGTCCTCCGGGGCGCCCAGGGGTCCGAACTCCGGTCCGACCCGGCCGGGTTGCTGCTGCGCTGCCCTCGCGAAGAGGTCCGCATCCCTCTCGCCGCCGTCGCGCGCGTGTACGCGGACGGGCGGGCGGTCGCCGTCGAGCTGACGGCACCCGCCGGGACCGAGCCGACCCGGTACCGGATCGAGGGGGTGTCCCGCGCCTCGGCGACCGTCTTCGGGGAGGCGGTGAACGGCGCGCTGCCCGAACGTCCCGCCGGCGAGGACCCGGTGGACGGCTCGACGCTCGTGACGATCACGCACGAGGCGGCGGAGGACGCCGAGCGGGAGGCACGGGAGGAACGGGAGGCGCGGGCACTCCGGGAGCGGGAGGCCGAGGAGGACACGGAGCCGAGAACGCCGGCCGCTCTCGTCGTCACCGGGGTGACGGCCGCACTCGGCCTCGGACTCGTCGCCCTCGCCGCGGGCGTGGTGATCGCCGGGGACCACGCGTCCCGCGCACTCGCGGTGCTCCTGGTCGGCGCCGTCACACTGCTGATGGCCCGGGTGACGATCGGCGCGGCGTCGGTCCCGTGGAACATCTGGTACCTGCCCCGCCACGGCGTCACGGTCGAGACGGTGCCCACCCTCATCCGCGGCCAGGTCCGCTACGGCTACACCGCCACCGACGGAAAGCTCCGCCGCGCGCCCCACGACGCACAGGGGACGCCGTACAACATCGCCTACCACCTCAAGCACCCCGCCCGCGCGGTCGTGTGCAGGGGCCTGGACGCGTACCTCTGCAAGCGGCTGTTCCGGTCAGCCGTTTCGGCGGCCCTCACGGCCCTCCTCGGCTGGGGCACCCTCGGTCTGGCCCTTCCCGCCTTCGCCTAGCGACCCCCTCGCGGTCCCCTTCGCAAGGAGCGACAACGACGAAGCCCCGGGTCCCTGACCCGGGGCTTCGCGCAAGAGCGGATGACGGGAATCGAACCCGCGCCATAAGCGCGGGAATCACCGAAGCTCAGGTCGATCATCCCGCCCCTGGCCTGTGGGAACGCTCTCATGGGCGGCACTTGACGGTGATCCGGCCGTACCCGTTCTGACCGCTGTTCACCGCTCCGAAGGGCACGCTTGGGGCACGGTCGGCTGAACCTGAACGGACAGGTTCTCCCCCGGGAATCGAGCCGCGTCCCTATTGCGTCGCGTCGCAGCTCTCGCAGCGACTCATGGCCGCCCGCTCGGTGTTGCCCTGGGTGGCGCGGAGCGGGCTGGAGGGCGCGAGGCGGCGCCAGGCCCCGGGTGATGGGGTGAGCACCCAGCCGTAGCGGGGTGGCCGGATATCGGCCGGGACGATGTGCATGCAGCCGGGAAGGTGGGCCTTGCCGCTGGCGTGGATGATGATCGCGGCTGCCGGCCAGCCCTCCCATTCGCTGGTGGGTGCGCTGCTGCG
This sequence comes from Streptomyces sp. NPDC055632, assembly GCF_053618675.1. Lineage (NCBI taxonomy): Bacteria > Bacillati > Actinomycetota > Actinomycetes > Kitasatosporales > Streptomycetaceae > Streptomyces > Streptomyces sp. NPDC055632. The sequence goes on from NZ_JBSHHY010000002.1 coordinate 417,715, forward strand.
CGGTGCGGGCGGAGCGCAGTCCGCGCAGTTGTGCATTTCGTGGCGTTCGCAGTACTGCATCGTCGTCACCCTGTCAGGTATCGAGCCGTTGCTCGGTGCGCTCGAGCCAGCTTCGGTACCAGTGCGCGAAGTCGTGTCCGGTCGGCTCGATCCCCCGGTCCATCGGTCTCAGATCCTCCCAGATGGCCCCCCGGTGCGGGCCTGTCATCACCAGCAGCGACGTGTAGCCGCATCCCTGCTCGCTGAGGAACACCGCGCCCGCTTCCTGCGCGTCGTACAGCTCCTCGTAGCGCGCGTCCCAGGCCGCGTGAGCATGATGGAACTCCTCGTCGGTCGCGAAGGCGTCCTTCTCGGGCTCCTGAGCGTCGAGCGCGTCGAGCTCACCCTGCAGCACCTCGGCCACGAAGGGCCGCCCGGCGAACTCGGCGGTGGTCGGCCGGGCGGAGAACGCGAGCCCGATGCCGCGCCACTGCCACCCACCGTCGCCCAAGGACGGTGTCATCAGGCCGTAGTGAGGACCGGCTCCACCTGCTCCGACATGGAGGAGAAAGCTCCGGTACTGCGCGGGCAGACCGACGCCCAGCTCCACCTCCAGCACCCGGAGCTGCTCCTCGCTCATGACCGGACCGAGGCGAAAGCCGTGCCCCCGCACGCCGAAGGCCTTGTCTGCTTCAGGGTGTTCGGCGAGCCGGAGAACCCGCTCCCGCACCCCCACCCAGGTGACCTCATTCATGGGCACACGCTAGTGAGACGCGCACCGCACCGACACGGGGTTTATCTCCGGAGCGAGAATGCTCGGCGCACGCTGTCCTCTGCCGCGGCCGGCGTGATCGCTTGCGACGGGGGTAACAGGTCGGCCGACCCGCCGACCATACGCGCTGAGAGATCTGTACGACGAAGCCCCAGGTCGCTGACCTGGGGCTTCGTAGAAGAGCGGATGACGGGAATCGAACCCGCGCCACAAGCGTGGGAATCACTCGGCACTTGGGTCCACGCATAGCCTCTGACCTGCGGGAACGCAGGCCAAAGCACTCGTCCTGGCTACGCCGTCCGAATCCTTGGCAACCGCTGTTCACCGCCCCTACTGGCACGGTGAGGGCGAATGCTCCGGGACAGCGCGGTCCAGGCCGCCGCGAGCCGTCGGCACATGCTGCCGCGGTCTCCAGGGCGAAGGAACAGGGCAGGCGGATGTAGTCGTAGTAGGCGCCCGTCGCGTCCATCGTGGCGCCCGGGATGACCTCCGCGCCGTGGCGCAGAGCCATCTGCGCGTAGAGCCGGGCGTCCGTGCCCCTGGGTAGCTGGACCCACAGAACGGAGCCATCTTGCAGTGCCTGCCAGCGCCGGTCCGGAAGGTGCTCGGCGAGCAGCCGGGTGATGGTGGCCGGCCGCTCGCGGAGGAAGCGGGCCCGTTCCGGGCGCGAGAGCCGGGAGCGTGGGGAGGAGCCGGGCGACGAGGGCCTCCTGCCCGGCGGCGGGGTCGAGGAGGGCGACGCGCCCCGAGAGGCCGCTCTCCACCGGGAGATCCACGAGGAGATCGCGGGGAAGGCCGACATCGTCCGCCTCCTGCGCACGATGGAGTCCGACACCGAGCGTCAGCTCTGCTACCTCGCCCGCATCACGACGTGGTCCTTCGATGGCCGCACCGGCCCCCAGTTCAGCGCCGAGGGACGCGGCGCATACGCACGGGAGGAGATCCCGCTGACCGTGGAGGGCCTCGACGGCATCGACCTCAAGCCCGAGGAGATCGCCCACGTCCTGCGCGGCGCCATCGACGCCTGCGTCCGCAGCCACTCCGCAGGCCGCTCAGGTCGAGCCGCAGCCGGGCTGACGCCGGTTCAGCAGACCCCCTTCCAGGGCCAGCACGACCGCGCGCGTGCGGTCGCTGACGTTCAGCTTGGCGAAGATCCGGAGCAGATGGGTCTTCACCGTGGCCTCGGAGATGACCAGACGCTTGCCGATCTCCGGATTGGACAGGCCGTCCGCGACCGCGCTCAGCACGTCCACCTCGCGTGCGGTGAGCGTCACCGGCGAGGGCCGGCGCATCTTGGCCACCAGACGCTGTGCGACGCGCGGGGCCAGGACGGTCTCGCCCCGGGACGCCGAGTGAATGGCCTCGACGAGCTGCTCGCGGGTGGCGTCCTTGAGGAGGTAGCCGGTCGCGCCCGCCTCTACTGCATGCTCGATCTCGGTGTCGGTGTCGTAGGTGGTCAGGATCAGCACGCGAGTACCCGGACGGCCCACGACGATTTCCGCGGTGGCACCCACCCCGTCGAGCACCGGCATCCGCAGATCAAGCAGCGCCAGGTCGGGCCGCAGCCGGTCGACCAGCTCGACCGCCTCCCGGCCGTCGCTCGCTTCGCCGACGATGTCGATGGTGGGCTCGGAGGCCAGCAGCGCGACCAGGCCGGCACGCATCACCGTGTGGTCGTCGGCCAGGATGATGCGGAGCACGTCTGCCGATGTCGTCATGTCACACCTGACCGGTCGTGGGAATCATGGCGAGGATGCGGGTGCCGTCTCCGACCGAGCTGGTGACGGTGAGTTCGCCACCGAGTTCGGCAAGGCGTTTGCGCATGCCGTTGAGTCCGAAGCCTCGCGACTCCTCGACCACGAAGCCCCGTCCGTCGTCGATGATTTCCAGCTCGATGCCGAACGGCTGCAGTGCCAGGACGACATCCACGGCGGAGGCCGCCGCGTGCTTGCGGATGTTGGCGAGGGACTCCTGAGTGCAGCGGAGCAGCGCGATCCGAGTCGGCTGGTCGCACTCGATGTCCGGCAGGTCTGCGGTGACGGTGACCCCGGTGTCCTCGGTGAACCGGTCCAGGGTCCGCCGCAGGGTTCTGGCCGCCGAGCCGGGAGCCACGCCGCTCCGGGGGGCCGAGCCGACGAGGACGCGGGCCTCGGCGAGGTTCTCGCGGGCGGTCTGCTCGATGGACCGCAGCTGCTGCGCGCTCCTCTCCGTATCGGTTTCGAGGCCGGAGCGTGCCGCCTCCGCCAGCGCGATGATGGAGGCGAAGCCCTGGGCGAGGGTGTCGTGGATCTCCCGTGCGAGGCGCTCGCGCTCCTCTGCGGCGCCCTGGAGCCGGTGCGCCTCGTCCAGGCTCAGCTGGGCGTTCTTCAACTCGGCACGTAGTTGCACACGTTCGTCGCGCAGCTCAAGAGCCCGGGGCGTCAGTACGGCGATCAGGATGCCCACCGCGTAGACGCCGATCGAAGAGAGGGTGTTGGTGGTGAGAACATCGGCATTCCAACCCTCCCGCAGGCTGCCGCCGACCGTGATGGCCATGGCGCCGAGCCCGCTGTAGACGATCGAGGCCCGCAGACTGTTCACGAAGATGACGAACTGCGGGAGCGCCAGCGTGTACAGCACCCCGAAGCCGTCGCGGAGGTAGGCGAGTCCGCCCAGGACGAGGACCAACAGGGCCAGATAGGCGTACGCACCGAGCACCGGATTGCCGGGGCGTCTGCGTACGAGCCCGTAGCAGATGCCGAGAAGTGCCAGCAGCGCCAGCGACCCGTACCCGGTCGTGCGGGGGGTGTCTCCCACGATGGTGATCACGGCCAGCAGGCCGATGATCACCCAGGACATGACGTCCCACCAGTGGAGCGTCCATATCCAGAACGGGTCGCCGCGCTGCGGCCGTTGAAGCATGATCGTCAGACTACTTTCTCGCACGGACGGGCGGCCGGGGTGGTGATCGGCGCCGTGAGGGTCGGCCGGAGCGGCCACCACGCCCGCTCACCGAGCAGCAGCAGGAGAGACGGCAGGACCATGAGCCGGATGACCACGGCGTCCAGCAGCACGGCCACCGCCAGACAGAAGCCCATCTGCTTCATCTCGGTGAGGTGCAGGGCGACGAAAGCGCCGAACACCGTCACCATGACGATCGCCGCGCTGGTCACCACCTTGGCCGACCGGGTGATGCCGTCCAGCACCGCCTCGCGGGCCGGCATCCCGTTGTGCATGGCCTCTTGGATCCGGCTGACCACGAACACCTGGTAGTCCATCGACAGGCCGAAGAGGATCACGAAGAGGAACAGCGGCACCCGGGACGCGATCGCGCCGAGGGAGTCGAAGGCCAGCAGGTCCTCGGCCCACGTCCCCTGGAAGAAGACGACCAGCAGGCCGAGCGAGGCCCCGGCGGACAGCAGATTGAGTACGACGCCGATCAGGCCGACGACCACCGAGCGGAACGCCCACACGGTCATCCCGAAGGTCACCAGCAGCAGGAACCCGATGACCAGAGGCAGCTTGCTCTTCTCGTGATGCACGTAGTCGCGGCCGCGGGCCACGTCACCGCTCACCCCCGTCTCCACTCCGGACAGCTTGCCGACCGTGGCGGGCACATGGTCCTTACGGAGATGGCCGAGCGACTCGATCGCTTCGTCGGAGGGCGCGGGGTACGGGACGGCCAGCTCCAGCACGCTGATCCGGCCGTCGGCCGACGTACGCACCACCGGCTCGGCGCTCCTGGTGAACAGGGGATCGGCCTGCGCCCGCCGGCCGAGATCCGCCAGAGCCTGCCTCACCTCCGCGGCCCGGTCCGGGGTGGAGCGGGCGACGACCTCGTGCTTGACCAAAAGCTCCGGGAAGGCCGCGTTCAGCCGGTCGTAGACCTGCATGGCGGGGATGTCGCGGGAGAAGGTGTCCTTGCCCGGGTCGATGAGCTTCATGCCGAGCGCGGGCGCCGCCAGGGCGAGCATGACCAGCACCGATACGCACAGGGTGAGGGCGGGACGCTTCCGCGCGGGCCGCAGCAGAGCGCCGAACACCCGGCCGGTTTCGGCCTCCGCCCGTTTCGTACGGACCGGCTTGCCGCGGCTCGCCCGGCGGGCGGCTTTACGGGCCGAACGGCGCTCGGTCCGGTGGCCGATCTTCACAAGGAGTGCGGGAAGTACGGTCAGGGAACTGACCATGGCGACCGCCACCACCAGGATGGTTCCCGTCGCCAGCGAGGAAAAGATGACGTCCCCGGCCAGATACAGGGTGGCGGTGGAGACGATCACGGCGAGGCCGGAGACCACGATGGACCGGCCCGCGGTCGCCGATGCCAGCGCCACCAGGGCTTCCGAGTCGAGCCGACCACCGGCACGGGCCCGTTCCTCGCGTTCACGCTTGAGGTAGAAGAGCGTGTAGTCGACTCCGACTGCCAGGCCGATGAGCAGGATCATGTTGGTCCCGACACCGGGGTCGGGCAGGGCGTGGGAGGCGACCATGGACAGCCCCAGGGCGCCGGCGATCGAGGAGAGCGCGAGGAGCAGCGGCACACCGGCCATGACCACTGAGCCGAAAACGATGAGCAGGGTGATGAGCGTAACCGGCAGCGTGATGCGCTCGGAGAGCGCGAGGTCCTTCCCGCGCTGATCGTTGACGCCTTTGCTGATGGAGGGGGAACCGGTCTCCTCCACGACCAGGTCCGGGTGGTCGTCGCGCACCTTCGCCGTCTGTTCGAGGAGCGGGACGACGTTCTTCCTGCCGTCCAGCTCGGGGCCCTTCAGGACCACCGAGACTCTGAGCACCTTGCCGTCCGTGGAGCGGACCGGGGCCGCCACGCTCTCCACCTCGGGCAGCTTCCGCATCCGCGCGGTGAGGTCCCGGGCCGCGGCGTCGGCTGCGGCCATGTCCGGCGGTCCGGACTTGGCGTAGAAGATGATCTGCTCGGTGGGCCGGCGCTGCAGGCCCCCTTCGGCTGCCGCCGCCTCGGCGCGCCCCGCCTCACCGACCCGGAAGTCCTCGACAGTGGCTTCGTTGGTGCCGACCGCGATGCCGATGCCGAGGCACAGAATGACGAACGCGAACCAGCCGGCGATCGCACGCCATGCGTGCTGGGCGCTCCAACGGGCTATCCGCACAGGGAGTTGACTCATACCGGAGATCCTGGTCGGCGGGGGGCATGGCCCGACACGCCCGGCCGGTTGAACCTGCCGTCCACCTGTCGGTGGACGGCAGGGGAGCGCCACCGCTGCCGACGACCTCGCACACGCCCGGTGGAAGCCCGCCGAGCAGGCCGGCCGGGAGGGAAATGGTGCACGAGTGCTGCGGGACTCCGGAACAGGCACGGACAACGAAGAAGGCCCAGGTCGCTGACCTGGGCCTTCCTGCAAGAGCGGATGACGGGAATCGAACCCGCGCTATAAGCTTGGGAAGCTCATGTTCTACCATTAAACTACATCCGCGCAGCGGCCCGATGATCTCTGCCGCATCGTTGCACACTGTACCCCATGTGCCACCCGAGACGAAGTCGCCCTCCCTCCGGCGCGTGTGCGGAGTGCCGTCCCGGGGTGGGGCCCGCGGTCGCCTAATGTGGCTGTCTCGTCCACCGCATGTGTAGGGGAAGGGACTTGATGGGTTCCATGGAGCGCACCGTCGTCCGCTGTGCCGAGGGGCACGTGTTCAGTACCGCCTCGTTCCCGCTCCAGCAGCTCGGGGCCGGGCGGATCGGGCCCGGGCGGCTCATCCGGTGTCCGCGGTGTGCGCGGTTGCGGCACGCCGTGCCGGTGGAGCTCGAGCGGAGCTGAACAAGAGGGCAGGGGGCGCGGAGCCCCGCCGATTGGGGCGGGCCCGCGCCCCCTGCGTATCGTGGGGGCGTGCTTCTCTCAGACAAGGACATCCGGGCCGAGATCGACGCCGGACGGGTGCGCATCGACCCGTACGACGAATCCATGGTGCAGCCCTCGAGCATCGACGTGAGGCTTGACCGCTTCTTCCGGGTGTTCGAGAACCACCGCTACCCCCACATCGACCCCGCCACCGAGCAGCTCGACCTGACGCGCGAGGTCGAGCCGGAGGGCGACGAGGCGTTCATCCTCCACCCGGGCGAGTTCGTGCTCGCCTCCACCTACGAGGTCATCACCCTCCCGGACGACATCGCGTCCCGGCTCGAGGGGAAGAGTTCCCTCGGGCGGCTCGGGCTCGTGACGCACTCGACCGCCGGGTTCATCGACCCCGGGTTCTCCGGGCACGTGACCCTGGAGCTGTCGAACCTCGCCACCCTGCCGATCAAGCTCTGGCCGGGGATGAAGATCGGCCAGCTGTGCATGTTCCGGCTGAGCTCGCCCGCCGAGTTCCCGTACGGGAGCGAGCGGTACGGCTCGCGGTACCAGGGCCAGCGGGGACCGACGGCCTCCCGCTCGTACATGAACTTCCATCGGACCCAGGTGTGAGGCGGTCGCAGTCATGAGTGAAGTACGCGAGAACCTGACGTACGAGGGGTTCGGCCTCGCGGTCCGCGAGCTGGCGCAGACCATCGCCGACGACGGCTACGAGCCCGACGTGGTGCTCTCCATCGCCCGCGGCGGCGTCTTCGTCGCCGGCGGTCTGGCCTACGCCCTGGACTGCAAGAACATCCACCTCGTGAACGTGGAGTTCTACACCGGCGTGGGGACCACGCTTGAGATGCCCGTCATGCTGGCGCCCGTCCCCAACGCGATCGACTTCAGCGACAAGAAGGTGCTGATCGCCGACGACGTCGCGGACACCGGCAAGACCCTGAAGCTCGTCCACGACTTCTGCGTCGACCACGTCGCCGAGGTCCGCTCGGCCGTCATCTACGAGAAGTCCCACTCCCTCGTGAAGTGCGAGTACGTGTGGAAGAAGACCGACGAGTGGATCAATTTTCCCTGGAGCGTCGAGCCGCCCGTCGTCCGTCGTGAGGGTCAGGTCCTCGACGCCTGAGTCCCCAGGACATGGAGAAGGCCCCCGCCGACACCCGGCGGGGGCCTTTCCGTACGGCCGTCGCGTTCCCTACAGCGTGCCCAGCTTGATCAGGCTCAGCAGCGCCACCAGCTGGATCGCCGACGCGCCCAGCGCCTTCGGCCACGGCAGGTCGTGGGAGCGGCTCACCATCACGGTGAAGAGCGCGCCCGCCGCCAGCCAGGTCAGCCAGCCGATGACCTGGACCAGGCCGTTCTCGCCGCCCAGGAAGAGCGCGAAGACCAGCCGGGGCGCGTCCGTGATCGACATGATCAGCATCGACAGGCCGACCGTCGGCTGCCAGGAGCCGTCGCCGCCGAGCTGGCGGGCCAGGGTGTGGGTGACCGCGCCCAGGATCAGTCCGCCGACGACGAAGCCGAGGGCGGTCATCAGGACGTACGGGATCGCCGTCGACAGGGTCGCGTTGATCGCCTCGTCGCGGGCCTTGTCGAAGCCGAAGATCGCCAGCAGGCCGTAGAGGAAGGTGACGATCAGCGCCGGGCCCCAGACGGCGTGGTCCCGCGTCCGCAGGAACGTGTCCGCGGGGCGCAGCACGATGCCGCTCAGGAGGGCCTTCCAGGGGAGCCGGGGGCCCGTCGGGACGGGGGCCGCGCCGGCGTGGTGGGGCGTGGCCGGGCCGTACGGGTCGTCCACGCTGAACATCTGCGTGTGGCCCGGGTTGTTCGCCGTGGCCGCGTGCGGGTGCTGCTCCTGCCCGTACGGGTCGCCGAAGTACTCCGGCTCGCCGTAGGGCTGCTGTCCGCCCTGATGGCCGCCCTGCTGCCCGTACGGCGCCTGGCCCTGGCCCTGCTGGGGCCACTGCTGCCGTGCGTGGGGCGGCGGGGCCGCGTCGTACCCGTACGGCGCCTGCTGCGGTCGTTGTTGCGGGGGGCGGTTGTCCCGGCCGCGTCCGTTCCTGAATCCAGCCACGTCAATGAACGTACCCGCTTCCGCCGGTCGGGCGCCTCTTTGCGGCTGACCTGTGACATCCCCTAAGGGACGTTACGTACGGGAAAGGCCGCCCCGCGCATGTCGTGCGGGGCGGCCTCTCCTTCCGTACGCGATGCCGTTACGCGGCGGGCTCCGGCTCCTGCTCCGGCTCCTCCGCCGGCTCCGGGTCGGCCGGGGTCTTCACCGAGTCGAGGAGGAGCTGGGCGACGTCGACGACCGTGACGGACTCCTTGGCCTTGCCGTCGTTCTTCTTGCCGTTGACCGAGTCGGTCAGCATGACGAGGCAGAAGGGGCAGGCGGTGGAGACGATGTCCGGGTTGAGGGACAGGGCCTCCTCGACGCGCTCGTTGTTGATGCGCTTGCCGATGCGCTCCTCCATCCACATCCGGGCGCCGCCGGCGCCGCAGCAGAAGCCGCGTTCCTTGTGGCGGTGCATCTCCTGCTGGCGCAGGCCGGGGACGGCGGACATGATCTCGCGCGGGGGCGTGTAGACCTTGTTGTGGCGGCCCAGGTAGCAGGGGTCGTGGTAGGTGATGAGGCCCTCGACCGGGGTCACCGGGATCAGCTTGCCCTCGTCGATGAGGTGCTGGAGCAGCTGGGTGTGGTGGATGACCTCGTAGTCGCCGCCGAGCTGCGGGTACTCGTTGGCGATGGTGTTGAAGCAGTGCGGGCAGGTCGAGACGATCTTCTTGGCCGACTTCGGCTTCTTCGTCGACTCGTCCTCGTCGTCCTCGCCGAACGCCATGTTCAGCATGGCGACGTTCTCGGCGCCGAGCTGCTGGAAGAGCGGCTCGTTGCCCAGGCGGCGGGGGGAGTCACCGGTGCACTTCTCCTCGCCGCCCATGATCGCGAACTTGACGCCCGCGATGTTCAGCAGCTCGGCGAAGGCCTTGGTGGTCTTCTTGGCCCGGTCCTCCAGGGCGCCGGCGCAGCCGACCCAGTAGAGGTAGTCGAACTCGGAGAGGTCCTCGACGTCCTTGCCCACGATCGGGACCTCGAAGTCGACCTCCTTGGTCCACTCGACGCGCTGCTTCTTCGCCAGGCCCCAGGGGTTGCCCTTCTTCTCCAGGTTCTTGAGCATCGTGCCCGCCTCGGACGGGAACGCGGACTCGATCATCACCTGGTAGCGGCGCATGTCGACGATGTGGTCGATGTGCTCGATGTCGACCGGGCACTGCTCGACGCAGGCGCCGCAGGTGGTGCAGGACCACAGCACGTCCGGGTCGATGACGCCGTTCTCCTCGGCGGTGCCGATCAGCGGGCGCTCGGCCTCGGCCAGGGCGGCGGCGGGGACGTCCTTGAGCTGCTCCTCGGTGGCCTTCTCCTCGCCCTCCATGGTCTTGCCGCCGCCCGCGAGCAGGTAGGGCGCCTTGGCGTGCGCGTGGTCGCGCAGCGACATGATGAGGAGCTTGGGGGAGAGGGGCTTGCCGGTGTTCCAGGCGGGGCACTGCGACTGGCAGCGGCCGCACTCGGTGCAGGTGGAGAAGTCGAGGATGCCCTTCCAGGAGAACTGCTCGACCTGGGAGACGCCGAAGACGGCGTCCTCGGCCGGGTCCTCCCAGTCGATCTCCTTGCCGGCCGTGGTCATCGGCTGGAGCGCGCCGAGCGCGGTGGCGCCGTCGGCGTTGCGCTTGAACCAGATGTTCGGGAAGCCGAGGAAGCGGTGCCAGGCCACACCCATGTTGGTGTTGAGCGAGACCGTGATCATCCAGGTGAAGGACGTGACGATCTTGAGCGCGGCGAAGAAGTAGGTGAGGTGCTGGACGGTGCTCAGGTCGAGGCCGTCGAGCAGCGCGATCAGCGGGTACGAGGCGAAGAAGCCCGGCTCCCAGCCCGTCACGTGGTGCTGGACGCCTTCGAGGGCCCGCAGCGTCATGATGCAGACGCCGACGATCAGGATGACCGCCTCGACGAAGTAGGCCTGGCCCGTCTTGGAGCCGGTGAAGCGGGACTTGCGGCCCGCCCTGGCCGGGTTGCTGAGCTGCCGGATCACGATGAGGGTCACGATGCCGAGGACCGTCATCAGGCCGAGGAACTCGGTGAAGATCTCGTACGGCAGCCAGTCGCCGATGATCGGGATCAGCCAGTCGGCCTGGAAGAGCTGGCCGAAGGCGTTGACGATCGTGAGGAGCAGCGAGAAGAAGCCCACGGCCACGAACCAGTGCGCGAAGCCGACGATGCCCCAGCGGTTCATCCGGGTGTGGCCCAGGAATTCCTTGACCAGGGTGACCGTGCGCTGGGTGGGGTCGCCGGTGCGGGAGCCCGCGGGCACGGGCTGCCCGAGGCGCACGAACCGGTAGATCTGCACGGTGGCACGGCCGAACAGCGCGACGGCCACCACCGTGATGGCGATCGACACGATGATCGCGGCGAGTTGCATGAGGGGCTCCTCGGGCGGGCCTACTAAGCGGTAACTTATGGAGTCCGTGCTGAGATTACCCGTTCGGGGCCCGCTGATGCAGGGGCCCTCGCGGTGATCTGTGTCGCTCAGGCAACCCTTGCCGGGACTTAGGCAATCCTTGCCGGGCGACCCGCCGCGCGGCCTGCCGCGCGGCGTCTGCGCACTGCTGGAAGCGTACGCGCCAGGACGAGCAGATCCGTCCCCAGCCAGTGGTGGTCCACGTAGTGGAGGTCGAGCAGCTCCCGCTCCTCCCACGGCAGGTCCGAGCGGCCGCTGATCTGCCACGGCCCGGTGACCCCCGGTCGTACGGAGAGCCGGCGGCGTCCCTCGCCCGCGCACTCCCGGTGGCCGGGGGTCAGCGGACACGGTCCGACGAGCGACATCCGGCCCGTCACGACGTGCAGCAGCAGGGGCAGCGCGGCCAGCGGGCTCCTGGTGCGGAAGGTCAGCATCGTGAAGGGCCGCCCCTCCAGGCCCGCCACCGTCCGGCGGCGCAGCACCCCGCGGCCGGGCGTCGCCGAGCCGAGCGCGACGGAGAGGGCGACGGCGGTGAGCAGCGGGGACAGGACGGCGAGGAGGGCGAGACCGCCCAGGACGTCGAAGGCGCGCTTGGCCGCCGTTCCCCTGCCGGCCGCCGTTCCCGTATCCGCTGCCATTCCCCCACATCCTTCCGCGTGAGAATCATGGGATATTCGTGGAATATGCCCTCTTTGCCCGGGAAGGGGCACCCGGACTCTCTCACGGGTCGCCCTCCCGGGAAGGGGAATGACGCGCTCCCTCACCCCTCCGGGCCGGGCCTTTGAGCGAATGGGCCGACGAAGAGTTGAGCCGAATCGACTCAGGTCTGTTGACTCGGCCCCCGGAGTCGTGCATCCTTGAGCCAGTACCACTCAAGTCAGTCAGCTGGAGGAATCGAAATGGCACGTGCGGTCGGCATCGACCTGGGCACGACTAACTCCGTCGTCAGCGTTCTGGAAGGCGGCGAGCCCACCGTCATCACCAACGCCGAGGGCGCCAGGACCACGCCGTCCGTCGTCGCCTTCGCCAAGAACGGCGAGGTGCTCGTCGGCGAGGTGGCCAAGCGCCAGGCCGTCACCAACGTCGACAGGACCATCCGGTCGGTCAAGCGCCACATGGGCACCGACTGGAAGATCGAGATCGACGGCAAGAACTTCAACCCGCAGCAGATGAGCGCCTTCATCCTGCAGAAGCTGAAGCGGGACGCCGAGGCCTACCTGGGCGAGAAGGTCGTCGACGCGGTCATCACCGTCCCGGCGTACTTCAACGACTCCGAGCGCCAGGCCACCAAGGAGGCCGGTGAGATCGCGGGCCTCAACGTCCTGCGCATCGTCAACGAGCCGACCGCGGCCGCCCTGGCCTACGGCCTCGACAAGGACGACCAGACGATCCTCGTCTTCGACCTCGGTGGCGGCACCTTCGACGTGTCCCTCCTGGAGATCGGCGACGGCGTCGTCGAGGTGAAGGCCACCAACGGTGACAACCACCTCGGTGGCGACGACTGGGACCAGCGCGTCGTCGACTACCTGGTGACCCAGTTCCAGAACGGCCACGGCGTGGACCTGGCCAAGGACAAGATGGCCCTCCAGCGTCTGCGCGAGGCGGCCGAGAAGGCGAAGATCGAGCTCTCGTCCTCGACCGAGACCACGATCAACCTGCCCTACATCACGGCCTCCGCCGAGGGCCCGCTGCACCTGGACGAGAAGCTCACGCGCGCCCAGTTCCAGCAGCTGACCTCGGACCTCCTGGAGCGCTGCAAGGTTCCGTTCCACAACGTCATCAAGGACGCGGGCATCGCCCTCTCCGAGATCGACCACGTCGTCCTCGTCGGCGGCTCGACCCGCATGCCGGCCGTCGCCGAGCTGGTCAAGGAGCTCACCGGTGGCCGCGAGGCCAACAAGGGCGTGAACCCGGACGAGGTCGTCGCCATCGGCGCCGCCCTCCAGGCCGGCGTCCTCAAGGGCGAGGTCAAGGACGTCCTGCTCCTCGACGTCACCCCGCTGTCCCTCGGCATCGAGACCAAGGGCGGCATCATGACCAAGCTCATCGAGCGCAACACCACGATCCCGACCAAGCGGTCCGAGATCTTCACGACGGCCGAGGACAACCAGCCGTCCGTGCAGATCCAGGTCTACCAGGGCGAGCGCGAGATCGCGGCGTACAACAAGAAGCTCGGCATGTTCGAGCTGACCGGCCTCCCGCCGGCCCCGCGCGGCGTCCCGCAGATCGAGGTCGCCTTCGACATCGACGCCAACGGCATCATGCACGTGACCGCGAAGGACCTGGGCACGGGCAAGGAGCAGAAGATGACCGTCACCGGCGGCTCCTCGCTGCCGAAGGACGAGGTCGACCGGATGCGCCAGGAGGCCGAGCAGTACGCGGAGGAGGACCACCGCCGCCGCGAGGCCGCCGAGTCCCGCAACCAGGGCGAGCAGCTCGTCTACCAGACGGAGAAGTTCCTCAAGGACAACGAGGACAAGGTCCCCGGCGACGTCAAGGCCGAGGTCGAGGAGGCCCTCGCCGAGCTGAAGGAGAAGCTCAAGGGCGAGGACACCGCCGAGATCCGCACCGCCACCGAGAAGGTCGCAGCCGTCTCGCAGAAGCTGGGCCAGGCGCTGTACGCCGACGCCCAGGGCGCCCAGGCGGCCGGCGACGCCGGTGCCGCCGGCCAGGCGAAGGCCGACGACGACGTCGTCGACGCCGAGATCGTGGACGACGAGCCCAAGAAGGGCGGTCAGGCGTGACCGAGGAGACCCCGGGCTTCGAGGAGAAGCCCGACGTCCCCTCCGGCGCCACCCCTGACGACGCCGCCGAGGCCGTCGAGGACTCCGCCCAGGAGGACGCGACGGCCCCGGCCGGGGACGCAAGCAGCCAGAAGCCGGCCGGTACCGCGGGCCTCACCGCCCAGCTGGACCAGGTGCGCTCCGCGCTCGACGAGCGCACCGCGGACCTCCAGCGGCTCCAGGCCGAGTACCAGAACTACCGCCGCCGCGTGGAGCGGGACCGGGTCACGGTCAAGGAGATCGCCGTCGCGAGCCTCCTGTCCGAGCTCCTTCCCGTGCTCGACGACGTCGGCCGGGCCCGGGACCACGGCGAGCTCGTGGGCGGGTTCAAGTCGGTGGCCGAATCGCTGGAGACCGTCGTCGCCAAGATGGGTCTGCAGCAGTTCGGCAAGGAGGGCGAGCCCTTCGACCCGACGATCCACGAGGCCCTGATGCACTCGTACGCGCCGGACGTCACCGAGACGACCTGCGTGGCGATCCTGCAGCCCGGGTACCGGATCGGCGAGCGGACCATCAGGCCCGCCCGCGTGGCCGTCGCCGAGCCCCAGCCGGGCGCGGCCCCGGCCAAGGACGAGAAGCAGTCGGCCGACGAGGAGAGCGGTGCCCCCGAGGAGGGGTGACGCAACGATCGTCCGGAAGGAGGGACGTCGATGAGCACGAAGGACTTCGTCGAGAAGGACTACTACAAGGTCCTCGGCGTCCCCAAGGACGCCACCGAGGCCGAGATCAAGAAGGCGTACCGGAAGCTCGCCCGCGAGAACCATCCGGACGCCAACAAGGGCGACACCAAGGCCGAGGAGCGCTTCAAGGAGATCTCCGAGGCGAACGACGTCCTCGGTGACCCCAAGCGGCGCAAGGAGTACGACGACGCCCGCGCGCTCTTCGGGAACGGCGGCCTCCGGGCCGGCGGTCCCGGGGGCGGCGGCTCGTTCAACTTCGACCTGGGCGACCTCTTCGGAGGCGCCCAGGGCGGCCCCGGCGGCTTCGGCGGCGGGGGCGGCGGCATCGGGGACGTCTTCGGCGGCCTGTTCAACCGCGGCGGGGGCGGCGCCCGCACCCAGCCGCGGCGCGGCCAGGACGTCGAGTCCGAGGTGACGCTCAGCTTCACCGAGGCCATCGAGGGCGCGACCGTGCCGCTGCGGATGTCCAGCCAGCAGCCGTGCACGGCGTGTTCGGGCACCGGCGACAAGAACGGCACCCCCCGGGTGTGCCCGACCTGCGTCGGCACCGGGCAGGTCTCGCGCGGCAGCGGCGGCGGCTTCTCGCTCACCGACCCCTGCGCGGACTGCAAGGGGCGCGGCCTCATCGCCGAGACCCCCTGCGACGTCTGCAAGGGCAGCGGCCGGGCCAAGTCCTCCCGCACCATGCAGGTCCGCATCCCGGCCGGCGTGAGCGACGGCAAGAAGATCCGGCTGCGCGGCAAGGGGGCGCCGGGCGAGCGCGGCGGGCCCAACGGCGACCTGTACGTCGTCGTGCACGTCGACGCCCACCCGGTCTTCGGCCGCCAGGACGACAACCTCACGGTCACGGTGCCGGTCTCCTTCACGGAGGCGGCGCTCGGCGGCGAGGTCAAGGTGCCGACCCTCGGCGGCCCCGCGGTCACCCTCAAACTGCCCGCGGGCACGCCGAACGGCCGGAAGATGCGGGCCCGGGGCAAGGGCGCGGTCCGCAAGGACGGCACGCGCGGCGACCTGCTCGTCACGGTCGAGGTCGCCGTGCCGAAGGAGCTGGACGACAAGGCACGCGAGGCCCTGGAGACCTATCGCGAGGCGACCGCCTCCGAGGACCCGCGGGCCGAGCTGTTCCAGGCCGCGAAGGGAGCGTGACCCGGTGGAAGGGCGCCGACGCAATCCGTACGAACTGACCGACGAGTCGCCGGTGTACGTCATCTCGGTGGCGGCCCAGCTCTCCGGTCTGCACCCCCAGACCCTCCGTCAGTACGACCGGCTCGGTCTGGTCTCCCCGGACCGCACGGCGGGCCGGGGGCGGCGCTACTCGGCCCGCGACATCGAACTGCTCCGCCAGGTGCAGCAGTTGTCGCAGGACGAGGGCATCAACCTGGCCGGGATCAAGCGCATCATCGAACTGGAGAACCAGGTCGCGGCGCTCCAGAGCCGGATCGCCGAGCTGTCGGCGGCGGTGGACGGCGCGGCGGCGGCGATGCGGCAGCGCGAGGCCCAGGTGCACGCCTCCTACCGGCGCGACCTCGTGCCGTACCAGGACGTGCAGCAGGCCAGCGCGCTGGTGGTCTGGCGCCCCAAGCGCGGCGAGTAGCCCCGCACTTCGCCCTCATGCCACGAGGCCCCCTCCGCACCCGCGGAGGGGGCCTCGCGCGCGTCCCGGGGGATCAGGGGATCAGCTCGGTCACGATGTCGCCGACCGTCTCCCACCAGGGGGCCGCGCCCGTGCCGAAGGCGGCGGCGAGGGCGGTGCCGACGGCGAGGTCGAGCGGTTCGGGGGCGCGGTCCGGCGGCCACTCGGCGTCCACGCGCCCGTCCCCGCCGGAGACCAGGGTGCCGAGCCGCCGCCCGTCCCGGGTCAGCCGGCTCTCCGCGTACGAGCAGGGGACGAGCCGGTGGCGGACCCCGCCGGTGACGGCGTCCACCCGGTAGGAGCGGCGCAGCAGCCGCCCCCGGGCGGGGCGGAGGACGGCCGGGGCGCCGTCCACGGTGAGCGCGAGGAGGGCCGCCTTGCGGGTGCCGATCGGGACGTGGTCCACGGGCGCGGTCCCGGGGGCCCGTACGAGCTCCACGACGGGCAGTCCCGGCCCGGAGACGCGCAGGGTCCCGGCGGGCCCGTCGAGTTCGATCCGTACGTCCGCGTCCATGTCCATGGGGGTGTTCACCGTGCTGGTTCGTCCTGTTCGAGGATGCCGGACCGGGCGATGAGGTAGCCGAGCTGGGCCCGGCTGCCGCTGCCGAGGGTGGCGGCGAGTTTGGCGATGTGGGCCCGGCAGGTGCGCACGTTCATCCCGAGCCGGCGGGCGATGGCCTCGTCCACGTGCCCCTCGACGAGGAGCCGGGCGATGGAGCGCTGGACGCCGCCGATGCCGTCCACGGACGGCTTGTAGGGGATCTCCTCGTCCCAGGGCACGCCGTGCAGCCAGAACTGCTCGAAGACGCCGACGAGGTACTGGACGAGCCCTTCGTGGCGCAGTTCCAGGGCGACCTGGCGGTCGCTGCGGGCCGGTACGAAGGCCACCTTCCGGTCGACGATGATCAGCCGGTCGATGATCTCTTCCAGGGTGCGCAGGGCGAGCCCGTAGGGGGCGACCCGCTCGACGTAGGCCAGGGTGGCGGGGTGGTGCCGGGCGGTGTGCTGGTAGAGCGTGCGCATGCGGACGCCCCGGTCGAGCAGGGGTTCCATGCGGCGCAGGGCCGCTTCGAGGGTCTCGGGCCGGCGTCCGCTGCCCGGCTGGACGGTGAGGAGCTCCGTCGTGCACTCGTTGATGACGCGGTCCAGCGTGGCGTTGATGACGCTGAGGCCTTCGAGGACGGTGATCGCCTGTGTGGCGGAGGGGTCCGGCGTGTGGATCGCGAGGAACGGCTCGAACACGTCGGCCAGGGCGATGGCGTGCTGGCGGCGCGCCTGGATCTCCTGCTCTATGGGGTGGATGAGCTGGTTCAGGGCGATCGTGGGCGGGATCGGGTGCAGCCACTGGCTGTCGTCCGGATCCGGGTGCAGGAGCGACAGTTCCTTCAGGCAGGGGGCGGCCTCGGCCTCGGAACGGGCTATTCGGCCCGTGCGGAGGGCTTTCGCGTACAGGTCCTTGCCCACGGCGCACAGTTCCCCGCGACTGTGCTTATGTGTGGAAGCGTCACATTCAAGCCCCATTTACACCCCCTCAGGGTCATGCATTACAGGAACATGATGCCCGGCTTGGGTGGTGAAAAGGAGCTGGTGTGAGCCATCGTCTAAAGCGCGGGGGGGAGGTAGTGATCAAAAGAGGTGGAGATCGGCCATGACCAGGATGGTTCGTGCACTTGGCGCCATAGCCGTTGCGGCGGCTGCTCTCGGTGCGCTCGCCGTTGGCGAGCCCTCGTGGGAGACGCACCCGGCGCACTCGGTGGCGGGGCAGAACGAGCCCTCGTGGGAGACCGCCCCGGCGCGCGAGCTGCTCGCCAAGCCCGGTGAGCCCTCGTGGGAGACCGCCCCGGCACATGGGGTGCTCGCCAAGCCGGGCGAGCCCTCGTGGGAGGTCGCCCCGCTGGAGGGGGAGCCCTCCTGGGAGATCGCGCCCAGGGGCGTCGGAGCGTGAGCGTCCCACCGGACGACCGCAGGTTCCGTCGGGAGATGGCCTCGGCCTACCGGTCGGGCTGGCACTTCGTCGACCTCGCCACGGCCATCCCCCACCGTGGCGACTCGCTGAAGGTCACCCTCTTCGGAGAACCGATCGTCGTCGCACGGGAGCAGGACGAGGACGTCCGCGCCTACCGGTGCCTGCGCCGGCCGCGCGGCGCCCCGCAGCCCATCCGCTGTGCCATCCGGTACGGCATGATCTTCGTCAACCTCGACCAGCGTGACCACCAGCTGATCGAACCCGAGACCATCACCGCCACCCCCCGCAGTGCCTGAGCGATCCCCCCGTCGTTGTAGGTCGCCCAGGTACTTCCCCCACACAGCGGCGCCATCGCGGACCTGAAACGCGATGGCGCCGCTGTGCTGCGCCCGTGTTTTTTCCGGACGCCCGTGTTCTTCCCGGGCGCCCGTGTTCCTTCCGGGCCCCCGGTCCGCCTCAGGCGCGGCCCATCGCCCGCGTGAGGGCGATCTCGATCACGACCCGGTCCGGGTTCGGGGCCGGCGTGCGGCCGTAGCGCTCCGCATAGCGGGCCACGGCGTCCTCGACGGCCTCCGGCTCCGTGCGGATCCGGGCGACGCCCTCCAGGGTGGCCCAGCGCGCCCGGTCGACCTGGCAGACCGCGACCCGCGCGCCCTCCTCGCCCGCCGCCAGGACGTTGGCGATCTTCCGGCTGTGTCTGTTGGCGATCACCCGCGCGTACCCGCCCTCGGGGTCGTACGTGACGCCGACCGCCACCACGTGCGGCGTGCCGTCCGGGCGCGGCGTGGTCAGGGTGCACACGTGCTTCTCGCGCCAGAAGGCGAGGTAGGAGTCGGAGGGGTTCCTGGGATCCGTTGCCATACCCGGAAAGTACCCGCCGGACCGCCCCCTCCGTTAACTTGAGCGCCTTCGGCTCAACTTTGTGTACCCTGTAAGGGTCACGGAAATCGTGGAGCGGACCCGCACCCGTACGGGACCGCGCAGGCGACGCATGCCGAGGAGGAGCAACCGCACATGGACGCCGAACTGACCAACAGGAGCCGGGACGCGATCAACGCGGCCACCAGCCGCGCCGTGTCCGAGGGACACCCGGACCTGACCCCGGCCCATCTGCTGCTCGCCCTCCTCGCCGGCCAGGACAACGAGAACATCACCGACCTGCTCGCCGCCGTCGAGGCCGACCAGGCGGCCGTGCGCTCCGAGGCCGAGCGGCTCCTCGCCGCCCAGCCGAGCGTCACCGGCTCCACGGTCGCGCCCCCGCAGCCCAACCGCGAGCTGCTCGCGGTCATCGCGGACGCCGCGCGGCGGGCCGAGGAGCTCGGGGACGACTTCCTCTCCACCGAGCACCTCCTCATCGGTGTCGCCGCCCGGGGCGGCCGGGCCGGTGAGATCCTCGACCGGCAGGGCGCGAGCGCGAAGAGGCTGCTGGACGCCTTCGAGACGAACAGGGGAGGACGCCGGGTGACCACACCCGACCCGGAAGGGCAGTACAAGGCGCTGGAGAAGTTCGGCACGGACTTCACCGCCGCCGCGCGCGAGGGCAGGCTGGACCCGGTCATCGGCCGCGACCACGAGATCCGGCGCGTGGTCCAGGTGCTCTCCCGCCGCACCAAGAACAACCCGGTCCTCATCGGCGAGCCCGGCGTCGGCAAGACCGCCGTCGTCGAGGGACTCGCCCAGCGGATCGTGAAGGGCGACGTCCCCGAGTCCCTGAAGAACAAGCGGCTCGTCTCGCTCGACCTCGGCGCGATGGTCGCCGGCGCGAAGTACCGCGGCGAGTTCGAGGAGCGCCTGAAGACCGTCCTCTCCGAGATCAAGGAGAGCGACGGCCAGATCATCACCTTCATCGACGAGCTGCACACGGTCGTCGGCGCGGGCGCCGGCGGCGACTCCGCCATGGACGCGGGCAACATGCTCAAGCCGATGCTGGCCCGCGGCGAGCTGCGCATGGTCGGCGCGACCACCCTGGACGAGTACCGCGAGCGGATCGAGAAGGACCCCGCCCTGGAGCGCCGCTTCCAGCAGGTCCTGGTCGCCGAGCCGACGGTCGAGGACACCATCGCGATCCTGCGCGGCCTCAAGGGCCGGTACGAGGCCCACCACAAGGTGCAGATCAACGACTCCGCCCTGGTGGCCGCCGCGACCCTCTCCGACCGGTACATCACCTCCCGCTTCCTGCCCGACAAGGCCATCGACCTCGTCGACGAGGCCGCCTCCCGGCTCCGCATGGAGATCGACTCGTCCCCGGTCGAGATCGACGAGCTCCAGCGCTCCGTGGACCGGCTCCGCATGGAGGAGCTGGCCCTGAAGAACGAGACCGACGAGGCGAGCAAGCAGCGCCTGGAGAAGCTGCGGCGCGACCTCGCCGACCGCGAGGAGGAGCTGCGCGGCCTCACCGCCCGCTGGGAGAAGGAGAAGCAGTCCCTCAACCGGGTCGGCGAGCTGAAGGAGCGCCTGGACGAGGCCCGCGGCCGCGCCGAGCGCGCCCAGCGCGACGGCGACTTCGACACCGCCTCCAAGCTGCTCTACGGCGAGATCCCGGCCCTGGAGCGGGAGCTGGAGGAGGCCTCGGAGGCCGAGGCCCGGCAGGAGTCCTCGAAGGACACCATGGTCAAGGAGGAGGTCGGCCCCGACGACATCGCGGACGTGGTCGGCTCCTGGACCGGCATCCCCGCCGGCCGCCTCCTGGAGGGCGAGACGCAGAAGCTGCTCCGCATGGAGGACGAGCTCGGCAAGCGGCTCATCGGCCAGTCCGAGGCCGTCCGGGCCGTCTCCGACGCGGTGCGCCGCACCCGCGCCGGGATCGCGGACCCCGACCGGCCCACCGGCTCCTTCCTCTTCCTCGGCCCGACCGGCGTCGGCAAGACCGAGCTGGCGAAGGCGCTCGCGGACTTCCTCTTCGACGACGAGCGGGCCATGATCCGCATCGACATGTCGGAGTACGGCGAGAAGCACTCCGTCGCCCGCCTGGTCGGCGCGCCTCCCGGCTACGTCGGCTACGAGGAGGGCGGCCAGCTCACGGAGGCGGTCCGCCGCCGCCCGTACAGCGTGGTCCTGCTCGACGAGGTCGAGAAGGCGCACCCGGAGGTCTTCGACGTCCTGCTCCAGGTCCTGGACGACGGCCGGCTCACCGACGGACAGGGCCGGACGGTGGACTTCCGCAACACCATCCTGATCCTGACCTCGAACCTGGGCAGCCAGTACCTGGTCGACCCGGCGACCTCCGAGGACGTGAAGAAGCAGCAGGTCCTGGAGGTCGTGCGGGCCAGCTTCAAGCCGGAGTTCCTCAACCGGCTGGACGACCTGGTGGTCTTCTCGGCCCTCGACCGGGCCGAGCTGGGCCGGATCGCCCGGCTCCAGATCGACCGGCTCGCCAAGCGGCTCGCCGAGCGGCGCCTCACCCTGGACATCACCCCGGAGGCCCTGGAGTGGCTGGCCGAGGAGGGCAACGACCCGGCGTACGGGGCCCGGCCGCTGCGCCGTTTGATCCAGACGGCGATCGGCGACCGGCTCGCCCGGGAGATCCTGGCGGGCGAGGTCCAGGACGGCGACACGGTCCGGGTGGACCGGTTCGAGGACGGCCTGATCGTGGGCCCGGCGGCCCGCTAGCCGCAGGTCAGAGGTCGAAGGCCTTGACGCGTACGAGGGCGGTCCCCTCGTCCTCGTACGCGATCGAGACGTCCACGAACAGCACCTCGTCGTACGACGCCCGCACGCATACGTCCACCTCGCAGAAGGACTCGGGCTCCCCGGCCGGATAGGTCGCGGCCAGCCAGGCCCCGACCCCGGCCCGGCCCGTCCGGAATTCCGCCTCGACCTGCGTGTCCTGGAAGTGCGCCGCCGTGCACCGGGCGTCCCGGGCGTCCGCCGGGAGCGTCCCCCGGGCGAACTCCATGGCCTTCGTGCAGTCGACCTGCTGCGTCCGGCCCATCTCGCTCCAGGCCGTCGCGCCCCAGGCCAGCAGGGCCATCGGCCCGCCGCAGACCACCGTCACCACGGCCGTCGCCCAGACCCAGGTCCACGGGCGCGCCTTCACCGGCTTCCGTTTCGGCACCGCTTCTTCCCCCATGTGCACCAGATCTTGTCAGCCCGCAGCGGATCGCGGGAGCGGGGGTTGCCATGGACCGGCCGGGATGGGGGAGGATGGCGAGCATCCGTACGAAGGGAAATACACGGTGAGCATCGACCCGTCCTCGATTCCGAATTTCGGGGGCCAGCCCCAGCCTCAGGCCGCAGGACCGGCGGGCCCCGTCGTCCCCGACCAGGACCTCGTCAAGCAGCTCCTCGACCAGATGGAGCTGAAGTACGTCGTCGACGACGAGGGTGACCTCGCGGCGCCGTGGGAGGAGTTCCGCACCTACTTCATGTTCCGCGGCGAGGACGAGCAGCAGGTCTTCTCGGTCCGGACGTTCTACGACCGCCCGCACTCGGCCGACGACCGCGTGAAGATCCTCGACGCGATCGACGACTGGAACCGCCGCACCCTGTGGCCCAAGGTCTACACCCACCTGCACGAGGAGGAGGACGGCTCCGCCACCCTCCGCCTCATCGGCGAGGCCCAGATGCTGATCGGCACCGGCGTCGCCCTGGAGCACTTCGTGTCCTCCACGGTCAGCTGGGTCCGCGCCTCCATCGAGTTCGACAAGTGGATCGTGGAGCAGTTCGGCCTGGAGTCCCCGGAGGACAAGGCCGGCGGCGACGAGGCCTGAGCCCCGCCCGAGCGCGAAGGAGCCCGGCCCCCTGTCACAGGGGGCCGGGCTCCTTTCCTTACTCCCTTGCCGGGCACCCCGTCCCACCTCGCCGACCTGAAGCGGGTCTGGACGCCCAGGGTGTCGAGGAGGCCGGAGACCAGTCGGCTCAGGGTGCGGGAGGAGACGCCGAGGCGGCGGGCGATCGCCCCGTCCTTCACGCCGTCGGCGAGCAGGCGGACGATGACCGGCTCCTGGCCGTCCGGGGCGGGCCGGGCCGGGCCGTCGGGCCTCCCTGGGGCCGGGGCGGAGCCGTACACGACACCGACGGCTCCGGCCGTACCGACGCGCCGTCCGGACGGTACGGGAATCTCCGTCATGTCCACCAGGCCCACGCCCGGCACCTCCGTGAGGCGCTCGACGAGTGCCGGCCGGTCCGGTGGCGGGACGACCGGCGGCGGCGCGTCCGGTGGCGGGACCACCTTGAAGTGGAACGCCACCCCGCCCCGGCCCGCACCCCCGTCACGTCCCGGCGGGGGTTCCGGGCTCTCCGCGGGGAGACCTATACCAAGCTGTTGACCTGTGCTTTTGCCAACACGGTCGGGCCGAGGGCCCTGCCGGACCTCATGCGGGACGAAGGGCGTCGGTCGAGGACGCCAAGCGCTGCAGGCGGGTGGTGGCCTCGGTGAGGACGTCGTCCCGTTTGCAGAAGGTGAAGCGGACCTGGCTGCGGCCGGCGTCGGGGTCGTCGTAGAAGACGGAGTTGGGGATGGCGACGACGCCGCAGCGTTCGGGGAGGGTGCGGCAGAAGGAGTGGGCGTCCTTCTCGCCGAAGGGCGTGATGTCGGTGGTGATGAAGTACGTGCCCTCCGGCTGGTAGACCTCGAAGCCGGCCGCACGCAGGCCGTCGCCGAGCAGGTCGCGCTTGCGCCGCAGGTCGGCGCGGAAGCCGTCGAAGTACGCGTCCGGCAGCCGGAGCGCCTCGGCGATCGCGTACTGGAAGGGGCCCGCGCTGACGTACGTCAGGTACTGCTTGGCGGTCCGGACCGCGGAGACGAGCGGGCCGTCCGCCGTCACCCAGCCGACCTTCCATCCGGTGAAGGAGAAGGTCTTGCCGGCCGAGGAGATGGTGACGGTCCGCTCCCGCATGCCGGGGAGGCTCGCGATGGGGACGTGGGCGGCGCCGTCGAAGACCAGGTGCTCGTACACCTCGTCGGTGACCACGAGCAGGTCGTGCTCGACAGCGAGCGCGGCGATGGCGCTCTGCTCGTCGGCGGTGAGGACCATCCCGGTCGGGTTGTGCGGGGTGTTGAGGAGCAGGAGGCGAGTGCGCGGGGTGATCTTGGATCGCAGTTCGTCCAGGTCCGGGCGGAAGGACGGGGCCCGCAAGGTGAGCGGTACCCGCTTCGCGCCGGCCATGGCGACGCAGGCCGCGTAGGAGTCGTAGAAGGGCTCGAAGGCGATCACCTCGTCACCGGGCTCCAGCAGCGCGAGCATGGCCGCCGCGATCGCCTCCGTCGCGCCCGCGGTGACCAGGACCTCCGTGTCGGGGTCGAGGCTCAGGCCGTAGAAGCGGCGCTGGTGGTCGGCGATCGCCCGGCGGAGCTCCGGGACGCCCGGGCCCGGCGGGTACTGGTTGCCGCGGCCGTCGCGCAGCGCTCGTACGGCAGCCTCGCGTACGGACTCCGGGCCGTCCGTGTCGGGGAACCCCTGGCCCAGGTTGATCGCGCCCGTCGCTGTCGCCAGTGCCGACATCTCCGCGAAGATCGTCGTCCCGAGCCCGTCCAGCCTGCGGTTCAGCAGCGGCCTGCCGCTCATGTCTCCACCGTCCTCACTCGAGTGTCCGTCGATGCTTCGAGCGCCATCCTGGCCGATGCCGGGCGGGGAGGTCACGCGGCCAGTGCCCAACGGGCGGGTGAAAGGGGATCGACCTGGCCGACCTTCCAGCCCGTGAACGAGGACGTCTTGCCGGCCGACGAGAGGGTGACCGTGCGCTCCCGCATGCCCGGCAGGCTCGCGATCGGCACGTGCTCGGCGCCGTCGAGGACCAGGTGCTCGCAGACCTCGGCCGTGACGACGAGCAGGTCCCGCTCGACCGCCGGCTCGACGACGGCGGTCGGCTCGGCCCGGGTGAGGACGGTGCCGGTGGGGTTGTGCGGGGTGTTGAGCGGGATCAGCCGCGTCCGGTCGGTGACGGCGGCCCGCAGCTCGGGGACGCCCGGCCCCGGCGGGTACTGGTTGCCCCGGCCGTCCCGCAGGGCGCGCACCGCCGCCTCCCTGACCTCCTCCGGACCGTCGGTGTCGGGGAAGCCCTGGCCGAGGTTGATCGCGCCGGTCCTGGCGGCGAGCGCGGACGTCCCGGCGAAGAGCGTCGTGCCGAACTCGGCGAGGCGGCGGTTGAGCGGCGGCCGTGTCATGCCCGCCATCCTGGGCCCAAGCTCTGGACTTGCTCAAGTGTGCTTTGGGCCGGGAACGGCATGGGAATCTCCCTCGCACAGAAGAACGGGGGTAGTACTCATGGCACTCATCATCGGCATCGTCCTCACGGTGGCGGTCGTCGTCGTCATCGTTCTCGTCGCCACCGCCGAGAAGCGGCGTAAGGCCGCCGCGCAGCGCGCCGCCATCCGCAAGTCCCTCGCCGCGTATCGCGTCGCGGCCGCCCGCTCCGGGAGCACGAAGCGGAGCGGCCGGCGGAAGAGCGGCAGCAGCAGCGGCAGCAGCGGCTGGGTCGCCGGGGGCGGCTGCGGTTCCGGCAGCTCCTGCGGGTCCAGCAGCTCCTGTGGTTCCAGCGGCTCCAGCGGCTCCAGCTGCGGTGGCGGCGGCTGCGGCGGCAGTTGAGCGGGCGGGCCGCCGGCCACGGGGGTGTCGGCGGCCCGTCGGTACGCGTGTGCGGGTGGTGGTTTGTCGGTACGCCTGTGTGGGCGGTGGTCCGTCGGTACGCGTGTGCGGGCGGTGGTCCGGTGCGCGGTCGACGGTCCCGAGCGAGGTCGACGGTTCCGAGCGCGCGGGGACCGTCGGCGGGCGGCGGCACCGAGCACACGGGGCCGTCCGCCGGCGTGCGCCCCGGCGGTCGGTTCCGGTTGAACAATTGAACTGTGGGGTCCCCGAAGGGGTTGGAAACCACGGCAAGTTGGGTAAAAACGCTGCGAGTCGTCCGGCGTCCGTGGTTCTCTCGCTCCTGACAGAGACAGCCCTCGGACCGTGTGTGGACCCGAGCCGGCGATTCCCCACTCCCGTTGAAATCCTTCACCGGGGCGCCCCCGGCCCACCCGTCAAACCGTGTTTGCGGAGCCGACCCATGCTCACCACCCTGAAGACCTCCTACACCGACACGCGCGCGGCCGACCTGGCCTGGGCGCTCGGGCGCGAGCCGCTGCCCGCCCTCGCCGCCCTCGACCTCGAACTCTCCGGCGCCAAGCTCCAGTTGAGGCTGCTCGGCGCCTCCCACCAGGTTCTCCTGGAGGAGGAGGGGCGCACCTGTTCGGAGACCGTGGCGTGCATGCCCGGCAGCAGCACCCCGCTCCCGCTCGGCGTCTCCAAGCGCGTCGGCGGCTGGGACTACGAGTTCGCCGCGCGCGTCGAGACGCTCTCGGACGGCTCCTTCGCGGGCCGCGCCCAGGAGTTGCTCGCCCTCGTCGCCGACCACCCCCACGGTCTCGCCGGCACCTTCCCCGGCTCCCCGCACGCCTTCACCGCGATGCTGGCCCAGCGCCACGAGGGCCAGGTCCGCTGGCGCACCTGGCACGCCTACCCGCAGGAAGGGCAGTTGGTGGTGACCAGGACCAGGATCGGCGCGCGCATGCCCGCCGCACTCTGATGCGCCCCCCGAAAGCCCCCTGCGCACTCGTCCGGGTGACCGGGGGCGCTCGGGGCGTGACGTAGCGTTACTGCATGATCGAGCCGACCCTGACCGTGCCACCCGAGGAACGGGCACGGCGGGCGCCCGCGCGGCGGCCCGTCCGGCCGCGCGAGGCGGTACGGTTCCCGGTCCTCGCGGTGGTCTTCGTCTGCGCCGCCTGCGGCCTGGTCTACGAGCTCGAACTGGTGGCGCTCTCCTCGTACCTGATCGGGGACTCGGTCACCCAGGCCTCCGTCGTGCTCTCCGTGATGGTCTTCGCGATGGGAGTGGGCTCGCTCCTCGCCAAGCGGCTGCGCTGCCGCGCCGCCGTCGGCTTCGGCCTGGTCGAGGCCGCGCTCGCGCTGGTCGGCGGCTGCTCGGCGATGGTGCTGTACGCGGCCTTCGCCTGGTTCGGCGAGTCGCGGTACGTGGTCGTGGCGTTCTCGCTCGCGATCGGGGTGCTCATCGGCGCGGAGATCCCCCTCCTGATGTCGCTGATGCAGCGGACCGGGCGGAAGGCGGGGGCCGGGGAGCCGGACGACGCGGCCGGGACGGTCGCCGACCTCTTCGCCGCCGACTACGTCGGCGCGCTGGTCGGCGGCCTCGCCTTCCCGTTCCTGCTGCTTCCCTGGCTCGGCCAGCTCACCGGCGCGCTCGTCACCGGCGCGGTGAACGCCGTCGCGGGCGGCGGGCTCGTCCTCTGGGTGTTCCGCCGCGACCTGACCGCCCGCTCCCGGGCCCTGCTCCTCGCCGTGAACCTGGGCGTCCTGGCCGTCCTCGCCACCGCGACCGTCCTCGTCGACGACTTCGAACAGGCCGCGCGCCGGGCCGTCTACGGGGAGGACGTGCGGGTCGCCGTCCACACCGACCTCCAGGAGGTCGTGGTGACCGGGGGCCCGGAGGGGCCGCCCGACCTGTTCCTCGACGGCCGGCTGCGGGTCTCGGGCCGGGACGAGTACCGCTACCACGAGGCGCTCGTCCACCCCGCGATGAACGGCCCGCACGCGCGCGTCCTGATCGTCGGCGGCGGGGACGGGATGGCCGTCCGCGAGGTGCTGCGCCACCCCGGCGTCCGGTCCGTGACCGTCGTGGAGCTCGACCCCGTGGTCGTCCGCCTCGCCCGCACCGATCCGGCGCTCGCCCGGCTCAACGCGCGGGCGTTCCTGGACCCGCGCGTCCGGGTCGTCCACGAGGACGCCTTCCACTGGCTGCGGGGCGCCGCCGACCGGGTGCGGGAACGTTACGACGTGGTCCTCTCCGACCTGCCCGACCCCGGGATCACCTCCAGCACCAAGCTGTACTCGGAGGAGTTCTACGGGCTCGTGGCCCGGGTCCTCGGTCCGTCCGGGCGGTTCGCCGTCCACGCCGGCTCGGTCACCGACCGGTCCCGCACCTACTGGACGGTCGACACCACCCTGCGCGCCGCCGGCTTCGCGACCCGGCCCTACAGCGCGAGCGGCCGCACCCCCGGCTTCGCCGCGGGCCCCGACCGCGCCGACCGCGCCACCGGTACGGGGCCGGGACCCTGCGACTGGGGCTTCCTCCTGGCGGTCCCGGGCGACCGGCCGCCCGCCCTCGGCCTCGCCCCCGACGCGCCCCGGCCGCGTTCGCTCGACGCGGACGCCCTGGCGGTCGCCGCCGTCCGCGCCGAACGGACCCGGGGCGCCGAGGCCCCGCCCTCCTCGACGCTGGTGCACCCGCGGTACGGCGACTGAGGACCGGGCCCGGGGCCTCCGATGCGGAGCGAACAGGCGACGCGGAGCCCCGGTCTGAGTAGGCTCGGCTCCCATGGAGCATGAGGTGTTCGTCCCGGTACCGGCCGAGGCCCTGCGCGCGACGCTCACGGACCCGGTCCGCGTGGTGCGCTGCGTGCCCGGTCTCCAGCGGGACGCCGACGCGGAGCCCCTCGCGGGCAGGCTCAAGGTCCGGGTCGGCGGCCACACCATCACCTACCGGGGCGCGCTGCGGATCGTCGAGCGGGACGGCGCCATCACCTACGAGGGCGAGGGCACCGAGGCCCGGGGCAAGGGCGAGGCGGAGCTGTCCCTCACCGTGGTCCTCACTCCGCTGGCCGAGGGCACGAACCTGAGCTTCACGGGCGCCCTGACGGCGACCGGCCGGCTCGCCGAGGAGACGGACGCGACCAGGGAGGCGGCGGGCACGCGCCTGCTCGAACGGTTCGTGGAGTCGCTGACGGAGGTCGCGGGGGAGGAGCCGGGGGAGAGCGCCGGTGCCGATCCCGTACTCGACGCGCTCGATGGGCCCGACGCACCGGACGTGCTCGATGGGCCCGACGCACTCGACGCCGAAGACGCCGAAGACGCCGAAGACGCCGAAGACGCCGAGGGCGCCGAGGGCGCCGACGACGACGGTGTCGACGACGGGGTGGAGGAGCCCTCCGACCACGGCGCCGTCTTCGACGCCCCGGTGCCGCCCCCCGCCCTCGACCCCCTTCCCGACGAGGGCTTCGGGGACGCGCCGGCCGAGTTCCCCGCCCCGCAGCCCGCCGCCGAGGCCGCCCACGCGCGCCGGACCATGATCGGCCGGAGCGCCGAGGAGGTCGACCACGCCCCGCCGCGCGGCCGGTACGCCCCCGTCCCCGCGCCGGAGACGACCAGCGCCGGGGCCACCCTGCGCTGGATCGCCCCGGCCGCGGCCCTCGCGCTCGCCTCCGCCGTCGTCGTCGGCCGGGCCCTGCGGCGACGCCGCTGAGGAACCGCCCGGCGAAGCCGCCGGGGGCGCCTTGCCGCACACCCCGGCGCCGCCCCCGAAACGGTCGGCCGCGTTCCGTGCCGCGCGGGCTTAGGGTCGAAGCGTGAGCATGCAGACGCGACTGACGGCGGGCGACGCCGAGTTGACCATCAACCCCGACAACGGCTGCCGGATCGAGGGCCTGCGCATCGGCGGCACCGAGGTGCTGCGCCAGGGCGAGCGGTACGGGTGCTTCCCGATGGCGCCCTGGTGCGGGCGGACCGGGAACGGGCGCTTCCGCAACGGCGCCACCACCCACCGGCTCCCGGTCAACGCGCCTCCGCACGCCATCCACGGCACCGTCCGCGACCTCGCCTGGAAGACCGCCCGCACCTCCGCGACCGAGGCCGTGTTCGTCTGCGAGCTCGGCGACCCCTGGCCGTACGGGGGCCGGGTCACCCAGGTCTTCGAGCTGGCCGAGGACTCCCTCAGCCTCCGCTTCGGCGTCGAGGCCTACGACGACTCGTTCCCGGCCCAGGCCGGCTGGCACCCCTGGTTCCTGCGCAACCTCGGGCGCGGCGGTCAGGACGTACGGGTCGACTTCACGCCCGCCTGGCAGGAGGAGCGCGGCGAGGACCACCTCCCCACCGGCCGCCGGATCGACCCCCTCCCCGGCCCCTGGGACGACTGCTTCGGCATGCCCGGCGGCGTCGACGTCGCCCTCACCTGGCCGGAGGAGCTGGAGCTGAGGGTCACCGGCCGTACCGAGTGGGTCGTGATCTACGACGAGCAGGCGGAGGCGGTCTGCGTCGAGCCGCAGTCCGGTCCCCCGAACGGCCTCAACACCCACCCGCGCCTGGTCACCCCGATCGACCCCCTGGAGATCGAGAGCACGTGGAGCTGGCGCCGCCTCTGACCGGTGAGCCCCTCAGGGCCTGGTCGGCGGGCCAGGCCCTAAGCTCAGGAACATGACTGACGTACGCGCTGAGCTGCTCCAGCAGATCAAGGACAAGGCCGTGGTGCACGGCAAGGTGACCCTCTCCTCGGGTCTGGAAGCCGACTACTACATCGACCTGCGCCGGATCACGCTGGACGGCGAGGCCGCGCCGATGGTCGGTCAGGTCATGCTCGACCTCACGGCCGACCTGGACTTCGACTGCGTCGGCGGTCTGACCCTGGGCGCCGACCCGGTCGCCACCTCGATGCTGCACGCCTCCGCCGCGCGCGGGCAGCGCCTGGACGCCTTCGTCGTGCGCAAGGCGCAGAAGGCGCACGGCATGCAGCGCCGCATCGAGGGCACGGACGTCAAGGGCCGCCGCTGCCTCGTCGTCGAGGACACCTCGACCACCGGCGGCTCGCCGCTGACCGCCGTCGAGGCCGTCCGCGAGGCGGGCGGCGAGGTCGTCGCCGTGGCGACGATCGTGGACCGGGGCGCCGCCGACGCCATCGCCGGGGCGGGGCTGCCGTACCTCACCGGCTACCAGCTCGGCGACCTCGGCCTGGCGTAACTGCCGCGAAGTCGTGACTTAGGGTCCGGGGCAGGGCGAGAACGGTCCTGACCTGCACTTTCTGCCAGGGGCGGGGTGTTTCACGTGAAACACCCCGCCCCTCGGCGTGCCGGGCCCATGGGAGCCCGGACAAGAGTCTGGAAGGATGGGGGCGACGATGACGTCGCCCCCAGGTCAGGGACAGCAACAGCACACACCCCGCACATCACAAGGAGCGGACGAATGCCCATCGCAACCCCCGAGGTCTACAACGAGATGCTCGACCGGGCGAAGGCAGGCAAGTTCGCCTACCCGGCCATCAACGTGACCTCGTCCCAGACCCTGCACGCTGCTCTGCGCGGCTTCGCGGAGGCCGAGAGCGACGGCATCATCCAGATCTCGACCGGCGGTGCCGAGTTCCTGGGCGGTCAGTACAACAAGGACATGGTCACGGGCGCCGTCGCCCTGGCCGAGTTCGCGCACATCGTCGCCGCGAAGTACGACATCACGGTCGCCCTCCACACCGACCACTGCCCGAAGGACAAGCTGGACGGCTACGTCCGTCCGCTGCTCGACGTCTCCGCCGAGCGCGTCGCCCGGGGCGAGAACCCGCTGTTCCAGTCGCACATGTGGGACGGCTCCGCCGAGACCCTCGCGGACAACCTGGCCATCGGCCAGGAGCTGCTCGCGAAGGCCGCCGCCGCCAAGATCATCCTTGAGGTCGAGATCACCCCGACCGGCGGCGAGGAGGACGGCGTCACCCACGAGATCAACGACGAGCTGTACACCACCGTCGATGACGCGATCCGCACCGCCGAGGCCCTGGGCCTGGGCGAGAAGGGCCGCTACCTGCTCGCCGCGTCCTTCGGCAACGTGCACGGCGTCTACAAGCCGGGCAACGTCGTGCTCCGCCCCGAGCTGCTCAAGGACCTCCAGGCCGGCGTCGCCGCTAAGTTCGGCAAGGCCGACCCGTTCGACTTCGTCTTCCACGGCGGCTCGGGCTCCACGGCCGAGGAGATCGCCACGGCCCTGGAGAACGGCGTCGTGAAGATGAACCTCGACACCGACACCCAGTACGCCTTCACCCGTCCGGTCGTGGACCACATGTTCCGCAACTACGACGGCGTCCTGAAGGTCGACGGCGAGGTCGGCAAGAAGTCCACCTACGACCCGCGCACCTGGGGCAAGCTGGCCGAGGCCGGCATGGCCGTCCGCGTGACCGAGGCGTGCGCCGCGCTGCGCTCGACCGGCACCAAGCTCAAGTAAGCACGTCATGAGCGAAGGGCCCGGCACCCCCGAACGGGGATGCCGGGCCCTTCGTACGCCGAAGACGGGCGGGGAGAGAGGGCGAGAGGGCCTGATGTACGACTTCGACCGGGAGATCGACCGGCGCGGCACCTGGTCCGTCCAGTGGGACGGCATCGCGGACCGCTTCGGCGTGCCCGACCTGCTGCCCTTCACCATCTCCGACATGGACTTCGCCTCCCCGCCGGAGGTGCTCACCGCCCTCCGCGAGCGCGTCGACCACGGGGTCTTCGGCTACACGGACTGGCGGCTCGGGGACTTCCGCGAGGCGATACGCCACTGGTACGCGAGCCGCCACGACACCGCGATCGACCCGGACTCCCTGGTGTACGCGCCCTCCGTGCTCAACCAGCTCTCGCAGCTCCTGCGGATGTGGACCGGACCCGGTGACGGCGTGGTCGTCCACACCCCCACGTACGACGGCTTCCGCAAGGCCGTCACCGGGCTCGGGCGCGAGCTGCGCGGGGTCCCGGTCGGGGACGCGGAGGCGCTGGAGCGCGAGCTGGCCCGGCCGGACAGCCGGATGCTGCTGCTCTGCTCCCCCCACAACCCGACCGGCCGGGTGTGGACGGAGGCGGAGCTGACCGCCTTCGCGGAGCTCGCCGAGCGGTACGGCGTGAGCGTCGTCAGCGACGAGATCCACGCGGACCTGACCACCGGGGGACACCGGCACGTGCCGTGGACCCGGATCGCGGAGCGGGGCCGGGGGCGCCGCTGGGCGCTGGTCACCTCCGCCACCAAGGCCTTCAACTTCCCCGCGCTCTCCGGCTCGTACGGGATCGTCGGCGACCCCGACGAGCGCGAGGCCTTCGTGCGGCGCATGGAGACCGGCGAGGGGCTCGCCTCGCCCGCCGTGCTCTCGCTGACCGCCCACATCGCCGCGTACCGGCACGGCGCGGCCTGGCTGGACGAGCTGCGCGGCTATGTCGCGGGCACGATGGAGCTGATCCGGGAGCGGCTGGCCGAGGGCCTTCCCGGGGTGGTCTGGGAGCCCCCGCAGGCCGGCTACCTGGCCTGGATCGACCTGCGGCCCCTCGGGATCGAGGAGACCCGGCTCCAGGAGGAGCTGGTGACGGCGGAGAAGGTCGCGATCATGCCGGGCGGGACGTACGGCACGCCGGGCTTCGTCCGGCTGAACGTGGGCTGCCCCCGGAAGAAGGCGGAACGGGGCGTGGAGGCCCTGGTCAGGGCGGCGGGCCGGCTGCGGACCGCCTGAATCCGTCGCGTGCGCGACGGGCCGTTCCGCGGGACCATGCGGACATGGGCGAGCGGAACGTACGGATGGCCTCCGGGACCGGGCGGTGGATCGTCTTCACCACCGTCCTGGGCTCCGGGATGGCGCTGCTCGACTCCACCGTCGTCAACGTCGCCCTGCCGCACATCGGCGAGGACCTCGGCGCCGACCTGGCCGTCCTCCAGTGGACGGTCAACGCCTACATGCTGACCCTGGCCGGGCTGATCCTGCTCGGCGGGTCGCTCGGCGACCGGTTCGGACGGCGCCGGGTCTTCGTGACCGGGGTGGTGTGGTTCGCCGCCGCCTCGCTGCTCTGCGGGCTCGCCCCGAACGCCGGGGTCCTGATCGCGGCCCGCGCGCTCCAGGGCGTGGGCGGGGCGCTGCTCACGCCGGGCTCGCTCGCGCTGATCCAGGCGAGCTTCCACGAGGACGACCGGGCCAGGGCCGTCGGGCTCTGGTCGGGCTTCGGCGGGGTGGGCGCGGCGATCGGGCCGTTCGTCGGCGGCTGGCTGGTGGACGGACCCGGCTGGCGGTGGGTGTTCCTCCTGAACGTGCCGCTCGCCCTGGTCTGCGTGCCGGTCGCCCTCCGGCACGTGCCGGAGTCGCGGGACGAGGCCGCGCACGGCCGCTTCGACGTGCTCGGGGCGTTCCTGGGCGCGGCGGCGCTCGCGCTCGTGACGTACGCGCTGATCGGTGCGGCCTGGTGGGCGGGGGCGGCCGGGGTCGCCGTCGGGGCCGGGTTCGTGGTGCTGGAGCGGCGGCGGGGCGAGGCGGCGATGGTGCCGCCGTCGATCTTCCGCTCGAAGACCTTCACGGCCGTCAACCTCGTCACCCTCTGCGTGTACGCCGCTTTCGGCGGGTTCTTCTTCCTGGCGGCCCTCCAGCTCCAGGTCGTCTCCGGCTACTCGGCGCTCGCCGCCGGCACGGCCCTGCTGCCGACGACCGTGCTCATGCTGCTGTTCTCGGCGAAGTCCGGGGAGCTGGG
The DNA here is from genome assembly GCF_053618675.1 of Streptomyces sp. NPDC055632. Taxonomy (NCBI): domain Bacteria; kingdom Bacillati; phylum Actinomycetota; class Actinomycetes; order Kitasatosporales; family Streptomycetaceae; genus Streptomyces; species Streptomyces sp. NPDC055632. The sequence goes on from NZ_JBSHHY010000002.1 coordinate 452,068, forward strand.
GGAGCGGATCGGCCCCCGGATCCCGCTCACGGTGGGTCCGCTGCTGTGCGCCGCCGGGATGCTGCTGATGCTGCGGGTGGGGGAGGACCCCTCGTACGTACGGGACGTGCTGCCCGCCCTGCTCGTGCTCGGGCTCGGCATGACGGCCCTGGTCGCCCCGCTGACCGCGACCGTCCTCGCCTCGGTGGACGTGTCCCGGGCGGGTCTGGCGAGCGGGATCAACAACGCGGCGGCGCGGGCGGCCGGGCTGCTCGCGGTGGCCGCGCTGCCGATGCTGGCCGGGATGGGCCCGGAGGCGTACCGCTCGGCGGCCGAGTTCGGGGAGACCTTCCGGCGCGCGATGCCGATGTGCGCGGGGATCCTGGTGGCGGGCGCGGTCCTGGCCTGGACGACGGTGCGGGCACCGGCGGCGGGTCCGGCCGGGGCGGGGGCGGGTGCCGAGGCCGGCGACCGCTGCCATCCGGAGTGCCGGGTGCACTGCGGGGTGCAGGCGCCGCCGCTCGACCCTGGTGGGCGGGGCGGCCGGGACGCGGGTCGCTGAGCCGGGTGGCGCCGGGGAGCCGGGGCGGGGCCGAAGCCGTGGTGAGGTCGGGGAGCCGGGCCGGGGCCGGGATCGTGGCGGGGCCGGGCGGCCGGGGCGCCACCGGGCACCGGACCGGGGCGGTTCGGGGCGTCCGTACTGAGGCAGACTGGGCCCATGGCCATCCACGAGAACCTCCTTGGGGGACCCGCCCCCACCCACCTGCCCGACGAACCGGGTCCGCGCGAGCTGCTCGCGAGCGGCACGGCTCCGGCGGAGGTCGCCGCGAAGTACCCGACCTCCTCGCTCGCCTGGGCGCGCCTCGCCGACGACGCCTACGAGGGCGGCCGGGTCGTCGAGTCGTACGCCTACGCCCGCACCGGCTACCACCGGGGCCTGGACGCCCTGCGCCGCAACGGCTGGAAGGGCCACGGCCCGGTCCCGTGGGAGCACGAGCCGAACCGCGGCTTCCTGCGCGCGCTGCACGCCCTGGCCCGGGCGGCCGGCGAGATCGGCGAGAAGGAGGAGTACGAGCGCTGCACGGCCTTCCTGCGCGACTCCTCGGAGACGGCGGCGGAGACGCTCGGCTGACGCGGGCGCGACTCCCCGGGGCGGTGGCCGGCGAACGGCCGCCGCCCCGACGCCTTTTCGGCGTCTTCTCGATGTCGCACGTCTTTGCGGAACCGCCCGCGCGCTTTTCGAGTCTGTTCGAGCGGGACCGGTACGATCCCCGGAACCGCAGCACCGACGAACGCCGGTACCGAGGCCCCACCTCCTCTTCCCCCACACCGGCCGGAACAGGGGAGAAGTCTGTCGTGGGCAAACGTGCCGCACCCGTAGGACGGCGACGCGCACAGGGCCGCCGACGGGGCGGGAACAGACGCGGCCCCGTGCGCCGGCTCGCCCTCCCCGTCCTGGTCCTGGCCTCCCTCGCGCTCGGCGGCGGTGCCGCCCTCGCCCACTTCAACGGCAGGGCGACCGACGGCGCGACCGCCGCCCCGGCCCTCCCCGTGCCCGGCCCCGAGGCCGGGAGCGCGGCCCCGGCGACCGACCCGCCCGCGCCCCGGCCCGCCACGGCGGAACCGGCCCCGGCCCCGACCCCGTCGCCGGAACCGGAACGGACGCTCGCGCCGGCCCCGAAGCCGACCCCCACCCCGAAACGGATCCCCACCCCGACGTTCGGGGCCACCCCGGAGAAGCCCGTCGTACCGAAGTCCGGCCCCGGGACCTTCACCACCGCGCAGGCCTCCGGCGTCCCCACCGGCGCGAGCGGCGAACTGCGCCGCTACCGGGTCGAGGTCGAGAACGGCATCGGCCTCCAAGCGGACGGGACGGCCGCCGAGATCCAGCGGATCCTGGCCCATCCGCGCGGTTGGGCCGCCCACGGCCGGGGCCGCTTCCAGCTCGTCTCCGAACGGGAGGAGGCCGACTTCGTCATCCGGATCGCCACCCCCGACACGGCCGACGCGCTCTGCCTCCGCGAGGGCCTCGACACCGGCGGCGAGCTGAACTGCGAGACCACCGAGGGCGTCGTCGTGAACCTCAGGCGGTGGATGCTCGGCTCCCCGACCTTCGCGGGTCCGCCCGCCGAGTACCGGCACCTGATCATCAACCACGAGGTCGGCCACGAGATCGGCATCCGGGAGCACATGGCCTGTTCCGGCCCCGGAAAACCCGCGCCCGCGATGATGCAGCAGATCAAGGGCCTGGACGGCTGCGTTTCGAACGCTTATCCGTATGCCGAAGACGGGAGCTACATCACCGGGCCGATCGTGCCATGATGCGTCTGGGACGGCGCGCGACGGAGCGCGCCTCCCGAGGGGACCGGAGCTCCCGTGCCGCACGAGGTGCCGCACGGTGCGAGCGGACCGCTACCCGGTAGAACGTACCGAGGAGACAGAAATGTCCACCTTCCCGGGTTCTCCCGATTCCTCCGGGGCTTCTCCCGACGTCTCGGGGGCCGCTCCGGCCTCCGACGCCCCGAACCTCGACTTCGCGGGCACGACGCCGTACGAGGACTACGTCCAGGCGGACGTCCTCACCCACCTCCAGCACCTCCGCTCGGACGACCCCGGCGAGATGGTCTTCCTGGTCACCACCCAGGTCATGGAGCTGTGGTTCACGGTGATCGTCCACGAGTGGGAGACCGCGAGCCGCGCCCTGCGCGAGGACCGCGTCCCCGTCGCGATGGACGCGCTCAAGCGCTCCGTGCGCGAGCTGGAGGCCCTGAACCACTCCTGGCGGCCGCTCGCCCAGCTCACCCCCGCCCAGTTCAACGCCTACCGGGGCGCGCTCGGCGAGGGCTCCGGGTTCCAGTCCGCGATGTACCGGCGGATGGAGTTCCTGCTCGGCGAGAAGTCCGCGTCCATGCTCGTCCCGCACCGGGGCGCGCCCCGCGTCCATGCCGAGCTGGAGAAGGCGCTCCACGAGCCGAGCCTGTACGACGAGGTCCTCGGCCTGCTCGCCCGGCGCGGCCTGCCCGTACCGGCCGCCGTCCTGACCCGCGACCTCGCGGGGCGGTACGAGCCCTCTCCCGAGGTCGAGGCGGTCTGGGCCGGGATCTACGCGGACTCCGACCAGAACGCCGAGCTGGTCCGGCTCGGCGAGGCCCTGAGCGACGTGGCCGAGCTGGTCTGGCGCTGGCGCAACGACCACCTGGTGGCGACCCGGCGCGCGATGGGCGCCAAGACCGGCACCGGCGGTTCGGCGGGCGTGGCCTGGCTGGAGAAGCGGGCCCAGAAGAACGTGTTCCCCGAGCTCTGGACGGCCCGCAGCCATGTCTGACCTCCTCAAGGGCCGCCTCAAGGACCAGCTCAAGGACCGCCTCAAGGGCCGTCGCGAGGACCACCTCGCGGCCCGCGCCGGGGACCTCGACGCGGCCGACGGCCTCGCCGGGCACCGCGAGAGGTTCGCCCTCGACGCGGACACCGTCTACCTCGACGGCAACTCGCTCGGCGCCCTGCCCGCCCACGTCCCCGCCCGCATGGCCGACGTCATCAGCCGCGAGTGGGGCGAGCTGCGCATCCGCTCCTGGGACGAGTCGGGCTGGTGGACCGCGCCCGAACGGATCGGCGAGCGGATCGCGCCGATCGTCGGCGCCGGTCCCGGGCAGGTCGTGGTCGGCGACTCGACCAGCGTGAACGTCTTCAAGGCGGTCGTCGCCGCCGCCCGTCTGGCGGGCGACGGACGCGACGAGATCCTGGTGGACGCCACGACCTTTCCCACGGACGGGTACATCGCGGAGTCGGCCGCGCGGATGACGGGTCACCGGATCGTGCCCCTCGACCCGGCCGCGATGGCGGAGGCGGCGGGTCCGCGCACGGCCGCCGCGCTCGTCAACCACGTCGACTACCGCAGCGGCCGGCTCCACGACCTGCCGGGCATCACCGCCGCCCTGCACGCGGCGGGCGCCCTCGCCGTCTGGGACCTGTGCCACAGCGCGGGCGCCCTGCCCGTCGGCCTGGACGCCCACGGGGTCGACCTGGCCGTCGGCTGCACGTACAAGTACCTGAACGGCGGACCCGGTTCGCCCGCCTACCTGTACGTCGCCGAGCGCCACCAGGCCGCCTTCGACTCGCCGCTGCCCGGCTGGAACTCGCACGCCGACCCGTTCGGCATGACCCCCGGGTACGAGGCGGCGGCGGGCGCCGTGCGGGGCCGGGTCGGCACCCCCGACATCCTCTCCATGCTGGCGCTCGAAGCGGCGCTCGACGTGTGGGACGGGGTCGCGGTCGAGGACGTGCGGGCCAAGTCCCTGGCCCTCACGGACTTCTTCCTGGAGTGCGTGCGGGCGTACGCCCCCGGGGGCCGGGTCGAGTCGGTCACGCCCGAGGCGCACGGCGAGCGCGGCAGCCAGGTCGCGCTGCGGTGCGCCGAGGCCCCGGCCGTGATGGTCGAACTGATCCGGCGCGGGGTCGTGGGCGACCTGCGCCGCCCGGACGTGCTGCGGTTCGGCTTCACACCGCTGTACGTCGGGTTCGCGGACGCGGAGCGCGCGGCGCGGATCCTGGCGGAGGTCCTGGCGGACGTGCCGGCCGCGTAACGGGTACGCGGGTCCGATGATCACCTGATCTGCGGGGCTCCGGTCCTGGTACCGTCCCCGCAGGTCAGGCCAATTCGGCCCCGTACCCGAGAGGTTGGAACAGCCCATGGATCCCGCCGCGCGCGACGCCGCCGAAGAGGCGTCGGCCTTCTCGCACCCGGTCGTCGCCCCGGACGCCACCGCCGCGTACGGCGACCACCCGGACCAGGTGGTCGACTTCTACGCCCCGCGCGACGGACGCGACCGGGCCCCGCTCGTCGTCGCCCTGCACGGCGGCGCCTGGCGGGCGCCGTACGACCGGGGGCACCTGACGCCGCTCGCGGACTTCCTGGCCCGGCGCGGCTTCGCCGTCGCCAGCGTCGAGTACCGGCGCGGCGGCGGCCTGCCGCGCCAGGGCGGCACGGCCCCGGTCGCCGGGCGCTGGCCCGAGACCTTCGACGACGTGGCCGCCGCGCTCGACGCCGTACCGGAGCTCGCCGCTACGCACCTGCCGCAGGCCGACACGGGCCGGATCGTGCTCACCGGGCACTCGGCCGGCGGGCACCTGGCCCTGTGGGCCGCCGCCCGGCACGTCCTGCCGGCCGGCTCCCCATGGCGGCTGCCCGCACCGCCGCCGCTGCGCGGGGTCGTCGCCCTCGCCCCGATCGCCCACTTCGCGCGGGCGGTCGAGCTGGGGGTGTGCGGCGGCGCGGTCACCGAACTCCTCGGCGGCCCGGAGGCGTACGAGGAGCGCGCGGCCTCCGCCGACCCGGCCCTCCTCCTCCCGACCGGCATCGCGACCACCGTCGTGCAGGGCCGCGAGGACGTCGTCGTGCCGTACGCGGTGGCCGACGCGTACGCGGAGGCGGCGGCGAAGGCGGGCGAGACGGTCGGCCTGACGCTCCTGGAGGAGACCGGCCACTTCCCGCTCATCGACCCGGCGACGGACGCGTGCGCGGTGGTGGCGGAGGAGATCGCCCAGCTGGCCTGGTGAGGCCCCCGGTACCGGTCCGGCCCTTCCGTAGTACTCAGGACGGACGGGGAAGGATCCGTACGGAGCGGGACGACCCGCCCCGGCGGCCCCCGTACCGTAATCGGCGTGACTCAGACACAGACCCCCGGGACGAGCCGCGCCCCCGAGTTCCGCCTGGTGCAGGCGGCCCTCGGGGGCCTGCGGCAGGAACTCTTCCACGACGCCTTCGCCTACCGGCCGCTGCCGCGCATGGACGTGGACCGCGGCCCGACCCGCTTCCTGCCGAGGCGGATACGCATCTACACGGGACTGCTCCCGCACGCGTTCGTCGGGTTCTGGGCGCTGGTCGTCTTCGGCATGGGATACGACGGCATCGACTACCACTTCGGTCCGCTGGCGTTCCTGACCGCCGCCGTGCCCGCCGTGATCGTGCTGCTCACCCTGGTCCGGCCGGTCCTCGCCTTCTGGGCCTCGCTCGGCGTGACGCCCTTCGTCGGCTACATCACCGGTTACGGGGACGGCTGGCCCTGGCCGGACGCGATGCTCCTCACGCACCTGGTGGTCCTGGGCGTGGTGGCCGTCCGCTCCCGGCCCCGCGCCGCGGCGTGGATGTGGACCGTGACGGCGGTCTTCTCCCTCTTCATGGAGTGGTTCCTCGGCGTCGGGCGCAGCTCCGACACTGCCCCGCTGCTCTTCGCCTCCGCGTTCGTCCTGCTGGTCGTCACCGTCTTCCAGATCCGCCGCCAGGCCGACCGCGAGGTCACCGCGCAGCAGACGGTCACCGCGCAGGAGCGGTCGAAGCGGACCCTCCTGGAGGAGCGGACCACCATCGCCCGCGAGCTGCACGACGTCGTCGCCCACCACATGTCGGTGGTCGCGATCCAGGCGGAGGCCGCGCCGTACCGGGTCGAGAACCCGCCGCCGGAGCTTGAGCAGGCCTTCCTCACCATCCGGGAGAACGCGGTCGCCGCGCTGACCGAGCTGCGCCGCATCCTCGGGGTCGTCCGGGCCGAGGACTACGAGGCGCCCGACGCCCCGCAGCCCACCCTCGCCGACCTGGACGCGCTCGTCGCCAACGTCCGGGAGGCCGGACTCGACATCGAGAAGACGGTGACCGGCGCGGTCAGGGAGCTGCCGCAGGGCGTGGAGCTGTCCGCGTACCGGATCGTCCAGGAGGCCCTGTCGAACGTGCTGCGGCACGCGCCGGGCGCGGCGGCGAAGGTCGAGGTGTCGTACGTGCTCGGCGGCCTGGGCCTGCGCATCGCCAACGGCCCGGCGCGCGGCCTGGTCAAGCCCGCCCGTCGCCCGGCCACCACCCCTCAAGGAGGGCTTCGCCCGCCCCTGTCGATGGGGGCGGGTCACGGCATCACCGGCATGCGGGAGCGTGTGACGATGCTGGGCGGTGAGATGACGGCCGGGGCGACCGAGGACGGTGGCTACGAGGTGGCGGCCTTCGTCCCCGTGAGCCGTGAGGAGGCGGTGTCGTGATCCGGGTGCTGATCGTCGACGACCAGATGATGGTCCGGGAGGGCTTCTCGGTCCTGCTGGGCGCGATGCCGGACATCGAGGTCGTCGGCGAGGCGGTCAACGGCCGGGAGGCGATCGCGCAGGTCGCGGCCCTCCGTCCGGACGTGGTCCTGATGGACATCCGGATGCCGGAGCTGAACGGCATCGAGGCCACGCGGGAGATCGTCGCGGCCGACGCGGACGCGAAGGTGCTGGTCCTGACCACGTTCGACCTGGACGAGTACGTGTACCAGGCGCTGCGCGCCGGGGCCTCCGGCTTCCTGCTCAAGGACGCCTCGGCCCGGCAGCTCGCGGACGGCGTCCGGGTCGTCGCGGCGGGCGAGGCGCTGCTCGCGCCGACCGTCACGAAGCGCCTGATCACCGAGTTCGCGAAGGCGCCGGGGTCCTCCCCGCGCCCGCCGGCGATGGCGCAGATCGGGGAGCTGACCGAGCGCGAGACGGAGGTCCTGGTGCTGATCGCGCAGGGCCTGTCGAACGCGGAGATCGCGGACCACCTGGTCGTCGCGGAGTCCACGATCAAGACGCACGTGAGCCGGATCCTGGTGAAGCTGGGGCTGCGGGACCGGACGCAGGCGGCGGTGTTCGCGTACGAGGCGGGGCTGGTGCGGGTCGGCGGCTAACGTCGGTGTGCATGGCCACCACCGCGTACGACCCCTCGTCCCCGGAGTTCACCGCCGACCCCTACCCCGCCTACGCCGCACTGCGGGCGGAGGGCAGGGCCCACTGGCACGGCCCCACGGGCCAATGGCTGATCCCGCACCACGAGGACGTCTCGGCGCTCCTCCGGGACCGGCGCCTGGGCCGGACGTACACGCACCGCTTCACGCACGAGGAGTTCGGCCGGGAGGCCCCGGACCCGGCGCACGAGCCCTTCCACACCCTGAACGACCACGGGCTCCTGGACCTGGAGGGCGCGGACCACGCCCGCATCCGCCGCCTGGTGTCCAAGGCGTTCACCCCGAGGACGGTGGAGGACCTGGCCCCGGCGGTACGGCGCCTCGCCGCCGGCCTGGTCGGGGACCTGGTGGCGGCGGGCGGCGGCGACCTCCAGGCCCTGGTGGCGGAACCGCTGCCGGTCGCGGTGATCGCGGAGATGCTGGGGATCCCGGAGGAGGACGAGGAGCGGGGGCGGCTGCGCCCGTGGTCGGCGGCGATCTGCGGGATGTTCGAGCTGAACCCGTCGGAGGAGACGGCGCGGCGGGCGGTGGAGGCGTCGATCGAGTTCTCGGACTACCTCCGCGAACTGATCGCGAGGCGCCGCGAGGCTCCGGGGGAGGACCTGATCTCGGCCCTCCTCGCCGTCCCGGAGCTGACGGAACAGGAGATGGTCTCGACCTGCGTCCTGCTCCTGAACGCGGGCCACGAGGCGACGGTGAACACCACGGTCAACGGCTGGCGGATCCTCCTCCAGGAGGGCGTCCGCCCGTCTCTCGAAAACTTGTCCACAGCTGTGGAAGAACTCCTGCGCTACGACACCCCGCTCCAGATGTTCGAACGCTGGGTCCTCGACGACATCGAGATCGACGGCCTGACCGTCCCCCGCGGCTCGGAGGTGGCCCTCCTCCTGGGCTCGGCCAACCGCGACCCGTCCCGCTTCGGCCCCACGGCCGACACCCTCGACCTCACCCGCCCCGACAACCCCCACGTCACCTTCGGCGCGGGCATCCACTACTGCCTGGGCGCCCCCCTGGCCCGCCTGGAACTGACGACGGTCTTCGACGAGCTGCTGAGGCGGGCCCCGGGGATGCGGCTGGTGTCGGAGCCGGTGCGGAAGGCGGGGTATGTGATCAGGGGGTTCGAGGGGCTGGTGGTGGAGGTGTGAGCACCGCTTCGGGAGAGCGGCGCCCTGCCGTCCGGGGCCCCTCTCCGCCCGGGGCGATCGGGCGGACGGTCGCCCACGGCCCTCCGCGGCGGGCGGCCGCGCTGCCAGGATGAGCGGCATGACGACGATCGACGGTGAGACGGCGCCCGGGTTCGAGCCGGTGCGTGAGGCGTTCGCGGCGAACTTCGAGCGGTACGGGGACATCGGTGCGGCCGTGTGCGTCTACCGGCACGGCCGACCGGTCGTCGACCTGTGGGGCGGCACCGCCGATCCCGGGACCGGGCGGCCCTGGACCCGGGACACCCTGCAACTGGTGTACTCGGCGACCAAGGGCGCCACCGCGACGGCGGCGCACATGCTGGCCGAGCGCGGCCTGCTGGACCTCGACGCACCGGTGGCGACGTACTGGCCGGAGTTCGCGGCGAACGGCAAGGCGGACGTTCCGGTGCGTCAGCTGCTGTGCCACCAAGCGGGATTGGTGGCCCTGGACCGACCGCTCCCGCTGGCGGACGCGTTGGCCTGGGGCCCCATGGTGGCGGCGCTGGCGGACCAGCGCCCCCTGTGGGTCCCGGGCACGGCACACGGGTATCACGGCCGGACCTGGGGCTGGCTGGTCGGTGAGGTGATCCGGCGGGTCTCCGGCCGGACGCCGGGGAGGTTCTTCGCCGACGAGATCGCCGGCCCGCTCGGCCTCGACTTCTTCATCGGCCTGCCGCCGGGCGAGCGCGAGCGGGTCAGCCGCATGGTGTACCGGCAGCCGGCCGCGGACCTCACCGCGGTCCCCGCCGCATCCGTCCCCGCCGGGCTCCGCGAGCAGGTCGCCGCCCGGCACGACCCGGACTCCCTGAGCAACCGGGCCTTCGCGGTCACCGATCCCGCCGCGATCGACTTCGACGCCCCCGAGGTCCAGGCGGCCGAGCTCCCCTCCTCCAACGGCATCGGCACCGCACGCGCCCTCGCCCGCATGTACGCGGCCCTCATCGGCGAGGTGGACGGTGTGCGTCTCCTCGCGCCGGAGACCCTGGCCTCGGCGACCGAGGAGCGGGCGAGCGGAGAGGACCGGGTGATGATGGTCCCCAGCCGCTTCGCCACCGGCTACATGCTGCCCACGGCCCGCACCCCCATGACCGGCCCGACGGCCTTCGGCCACACCGGCCGCGGCGGCTCCCTCGCCTTCGCCGACCCCGAGCACGGCATCGCCTTCGGCTACGTGATGAACCACGTCGTCGGCGGGCCGGACGACGTGCGCGCGGCCGCGCTGGCCGAGGCGGTGCGGAAGTCGGTGGGGTGAGTCGGGAAGGACCCTTCTAGGCCGGAGCGCAGCAGGCGGAGGCCGCACCCGTGTCCTTCGCGAGGGTGTCGGCGTCGGCCTTGACCACGTAGATCTCCCACGGCTCCCTGCCGGGGCCCGTGGCCCAGACCTTGTCCTGGAGCGCGTAGCAGCAGGACGTGTCGTTCTCCTCGGCGGTGGCGAGGCCGGCGTCCTTCAGGCGGGTGGTGGCCGCGGTGACCTGCTCGGTGCTCTCGACCTCGACGCCGAGGTGGTCGAGCCGGGTGTCCTCGCCGGCCCCGCCCTCGATCAGGACGAGCTTGAGCGGGGGCTCGGTGACGGCGAAGTTGGCGTATCCGGGGCGGCGCTTGGCGGGTTCCACGCCGAAGAGCTTCGCGTAGAAGGCGACCGAGCCTTCGAGGTCGGCGACGCGCAGGGCGAGCTGGACGCGGGACATGACCGTCTCCTTCTCCTTGTTTCGATGGTTGTCGATATGGTTCGACGGGGTCGAGGTTGTCACTGGGATAGATGGCTGTCAATATCGACGCATGTCGAAATGGGAACTGCCCCTGGTCGAGCGGGACGAGACGGCCGACTGCTGCTCGCCGATGGTCCGGGAGCCGCTGGACGAGTCCTCCGCCGTCGACCTGGCGAAGATGTTCAAGGCCCTGTCCGACCCGGTGCGGCTGCGGCTGCTCTCGCTGATCGCCTCGCACGAGGGCGGCGAGGCGTGCGTCTGCGACCTCACCGGACCGTTCGACGTCTCGCAGCCGACGATCTCCCACCACCTGAAGGTGCTGCGCGACGCCGGCCTGGTCGGCTCCGAGCGCCGGGGCACCTGGGTCTACTACTGGGTCCTGCCCGCCGCCCTCGCCCGGCTCTCCGCCCTGCTCCGGGCCCCGGCCGACGCCGCGCCCGCGACGGCGCCCTGATGGAAGCGCCGCTGCGGCGCCGCGCGCTCGCCGAGCTGGTCGGCACGGCCGCCCTCGTGGCCGTCGTCGTGGGCTCCGGGATCCAGGCCGCCGAGCTGACCCAGGACGCCGCCGTCCGGCTGCTCGCCAACGCGCTGGCCACCGTCCTCGGCCTCGGCGTCCTGATCGCCCTGCTCGGCCCGGTCTCCGGCGCCCACTTCAATCCGGCGGTCACCCTGGCCCTGTGGTGGACCGGGCGCCGCGACGGGACCGGGCCGACGCCGCGCGACGTCGCGGCCTACCTGCCCGCGCAGACGCTCGGAGCCGTCGGCGGCGCGGTCCTGGCCAACGCCCTGTTCGCCGGCCCCCTCGTCTCCCTCTCCGCCCACGACCGGTCCGCCGGCCACCTCCGGCTCGCCGAGACCGTCGCGACCGGGGGCCTCGTCCTCCTGGTCCTCGGGCTCGGCCGGACCGGGCGACGGCACCTCGCCCCGGTGCTGGTGGCCTCCTACATCGGCGCGGCCTACTGGTTCACCTCGTCCACCGCCTTCGCCAACCCGGCCGTCACCGTCGGCCGGGCCTTCTCCGACACCTTCGCGGGCATCGCCCCGGCCTCCGTGCCGCCCTTCGTCGCGGCCCAAATCCTGGGCGCCTGCACCGGAGTCGTCCTGGCCGCCGCCCTCTTCGGCCGTACTGCGGAAGCCGGCCGTACTGCGGAAGCCGGCCGTACTGCGGAAGCCGACCTCGCCCCTGAAGCCGGCCTCGCCCCCGAAGCAGGCCCCGTCCCCGCCCCGACCCGGGAAGTACCCACATGACCCCCGCCCCGCCCCCCTCCGTCCTGTTCGTCTGCGTCCACAACGCCGGACGGTCCCAGATGGCCGCCGCCTTCCTCGCCCGTCTCGGCGGCGACCGCGTCGAGGTCCGGTCCGCCGGGTCCGCCCCCGCCGACGCGGTGAACCCGGCCGTCGTGGCGGCCATGGCGGAAGCGGGCGTCGACATCGCCGCCGAGACCCCCAAGGTGCTCACCGCCGACGCCGTCCGGGCCTCCGACGTGGTCGTCACCATGGGCTGCGGTGACGCCTGCCCGTACTTCCCCGGCAAGCGCTACCTCGACTGGACGCTCGACGACCCCGCCGGCCGGGGCGTGGAAGCGGTCCGGCCCATCCGCGACGCCATCGAGCGGCGCGTCCGCGGCCTGCTCGCGGAGCTGGGCGTCGAGGTCCGCGCATGAGCGGCGCCGCACACCTCGCCGCGATGCGCCCCGAGCACGCCGACCGGGTCCTGGAGATCTACCGGCTGGGCATCGCGACCGGGAACGCCACCTTCGAGACCACCGCGCCCACCTGGCCCGAGTTCGACGCCTCCCGCCTGCCGGACCACCGCTTCGTCGCCCTGGACCGGGCGGACGGCGTCGTCGGCTGGACCGCCGTCACCCCGGTCTCGGACCGCTGCGCCTACGCGGGCGTCGTCGAGCACTCCGTCTACGTGCACCCCGACGCCCGGGGCCGGGGCGTCGGCCGCGCCCTGCTCACCGCCCTGCTCGCCTCCACCGACGCGGCCGGCGTCTGGACCGTCCAGTCCGGGATCTTCCCGGAGAACACCGCCAGCCTGGCCCTCCACCACCGCGCGGGCTTCCGCACCGTCGGCGTCCGCGAACGCCTCGGCCGCCACCACGGGACCTGGCGCGACGTGGTCCTGCTCGAACGCCGCAGTCCGACCGTCGGGTAGGGGGCCGGTCGTAAGAACGGCACTCACCCCCTCGGCAGCCGCAGCCCCCACGCCCCCTCCCGCACCGTCCACGTCCGCCTCCGCACCGGCCCCGTCAGGCGGCCGTCCGCGCGGTAGCGGAAGTCCGGGCCCGAGACGGTGAGGGTGTGGGCGGTGGCGCGGCGGGGCGGGGCGGACGGGGGGTGGACGGTCACCTCGGCCGCGCCGGCGACCGAGCGGGCCGTCAGGGCCTCCAGGGGGGTGTCGACGTCCGCCAGGAGGACGCCGTCCGCCTCGACCCGCAGGGGGTGGAGGCGGACCGCCGGGGGCACCAGGGTGCGGACCAGGGAGCGGCAGGTGCCCCAGACCGACGGGGCCGCCGGGGCCGGGGCCGGGACGGCCGGGACCAGGAGGTCCCCGAGGACGACGCCGTCGCTGTCGTCCACCAGGAGGTCCAGGCGGCGCACCGCCCCGTCCAGGGCCGCCCGTGCCGCCGCGGGCGTGGAGCGCGGCACGCCGAGCGCGTACGCCACCTCCACGGTCTCCGGCGCGCCGATCGGGACCAGGGAGAGGGCCCCCTCCGCGAGGTCCCGCTCGCGGTGCAGCAGCGTCACCGCGCGCAGCAGGGCCCGGTCGTCCCCGAGCAGCACGGGGCGCCGGGAGCCGCGCCGGGACAGGGCCCGGGAGAATTCCTCCGGACCCTCCGGCAGGCAGATCTTCGCCTCCGCGCCCGCGGACAGGACATCCTTCGCGATCCGTACGGACTCGCCGTCGCTTCGGCGGGCGACCGGGTCGACGATGACCAGCAGCTGGTCGTGATCCGACACCTCGGTCCTTCCTCGGGTAGCATCTTTGTGCAAGAGCCCCTTGCGCTATTGCGCCAGGGGCTTCGTCTATTCCGGGGCACACCGGTGAGGCGGCGTACGCCCCCTGACCTTGGACATGCCCCACCCGGAAGGGGTGTACGCCTGTGCCCGCACTTGTGCTGCTCGGTGCTCAGTGGGGTGACGAGGGCAAGGGAAAGGCCACCGACCTGCTCGGTGGATCCGTTGACTATGTGGTGCGCTACCAGGGCGGCAACAACGCCGGCCACACGGTCGTCGTAGGCGACCAGAAGTACGCGCTGCATCTTCTCCCTTCCGGAATCCTCTCGCCGGGGTGTACCCCGGTGATCGGAAACGGTGTCGTCGTCGACCCGGCGGTCCTGCTCTCCGAGCTGAGCGGACTGAACGAGCGCGGCGTCGACACGTCGAAGCTCCTGATCAGCGGCAACGCCCACCTGATCACCCCGTACAACGTCACCCTCGACAAGGTGACGGAACGGTTCCTCGGCAAGCGCAAGATCGGCACCACGGGTCGGGGCATCGGCCCGACCTACGCCGACAAGATCAACCGCGTCGGCATCCGGGTCCAGGACCTGTACGACGAGTCGATCCTCGCCCAGAAGGTCGAAGCGGCCCTGGAGGGGAAGAACCAGCTCCTCGCCAAGCTGTACAACCGGCGGGCCATCGAAGCCGGGCAGATCGTCGAGGAGATGCTCCAGTACGCGGAGCAGCTCAAGCCGTTCGTCGCCGACACCACCCTGATCCTCAACGACGCGCTCGACGAGGACAAGGTCGTGCTCTTCGAGGGCGGCCAGGGCACCCTGCTCGACGTCGACCACGGCACGTACCCCTTCGTCACCTCCTCGAACCCGACCGCCGGCGGCGCCTGCACCGGCACCGGCGTGGGCCCGACGAAGATCAGCCGGGTCATCGGCATCCTCAAGGCCTACACCACCCGTGTCGGCGCCGGTCCGTTCCCGACCGAGCTCTTCGACCAGGACGGCGAGGACCTGCGCCGCATCGGCGGCGAGCGCGGCGTCACCACCGGCCGCGACCGCCGCTGCGGCTGGTTCGACGCGGTCATCGCCCGCTACGCCACCCGCGTCAACGGCCTGACCGACTTCTTCCTCACCAAGCTGGACGTGCTGACCGGCTGGGAGCAGATCCCGGTCTGCGTCGCGTACGAGATCGACGGCAAGCGCGTCGAGGAGCTGCCCTACTCGCAGTCCGACTTCCACCACGCGAAGCCGGTCTACGAGATGCTGCCGGGCTGGTCCGAGGACATCACCAAGGCCAAGACCTTCGCCGACCTGCCGAAGAACGCGCAGGCCTACGTGAAGGCCCTGGAGGAGATGTCGGGCGCACCGATCTCCGCCATCGGCGTCGGCCCCGGCCGCACCGAGACGATCGAGATCAACTCCTTCCTGTAGGACCTGTAGAGGGAGTACGCGTGAGGGCCCGCCCTCCCGGTTCGCCGGGAGGGCGGGCCCTCCGCCGTTCCCGGCAGGCCTGAACTCGCCTTGTGGAGAAGGTGAGTTGGGTGGTTAATGGGCTCCCTCACGCGTCGTTCCGTCCCAGGGGGAAGCATGGAAACGCCCGCACCGCCCGCCGCACCGCCGCCACCGCCCCGCCCGCCCCACGGCGGTGGCCCGGTACCGCAGCTTCCGCTGGTCATCAGCAAGAGGCTGCTCTGGGTGAACGGAGCCGCCTATCCGCTGGAGAACATCGTCCGCGTCTACACCTTCGTCCTCCGGCCCCGCCGGGCCGACGCCGTCCGCACGTTCCTGAAGCGCGTGGGACTCACGCTGCTCGCGGCGCTCGGGATCGGCTTCTTCGCGTTCCTGTCCGAAGTCTTCGCCCGGGGCGAGGAACCGGGCGGCTTCCTCGCCTTCCTGTACCAGACCTCCTTCCTGGTCGTCGTCGGCGCCCTCATCTGGTTCTTGGTCGACATGCTGGCCGTGGTCACCGCCTCGGCCCATGTCGTGCTGGCCATCGAGACGAACGGGCAGTCGACCGCGATGGTCTCCGGGGAACCCCGGTACCTGCACGAACTCGTCGGGAAGATCGCGACCGCGATCGACGAGCCGGACGCGGAGCTCACGGTCACGGTCGGGGCGCTCACGATCAGCAACCCCAGCAACTACTACTTCGGGGACTCGGTGAACATCTACGGCGGCAGCGGCAACACGGGAGTGACGAAGTGACGAGCGGGGACCACCACTACCACGGTGACGTGGTGCACATGAACCAGACCACGGACAGCGTCGGCATCGACAAGCGGCAGACGTTCGTGACGGGCACGCCCGCCGGGGCCGCCGAGCTGGAGCGGGCCGTCGAGCAGCTCCTGCCCCTGCTCCGGGAGCTGCGGGAGCAGCTCCCGCCCCTCTCGGCGCGGACCGTGGAGGCCGCCGAGGCGGAGATCGGCGGATCCGCCGACCCGGAGGTGCGGCGGAGCGCCCTGGAGCGGGCCGGCGCGATCGCCGAGGTGGTGGGGACGGTCGGCGCGCCCGCCCTCGCCCTGATCCAGCAGATCCTGTCCCTGCTCGGCGGCTGAGGGGCCCTCCTCGCCTCCTCGCCGCCTAGCCTCCTCCTCGCCTCCTCGGCCCGGTTTCAGCCCTGTCGGCGCCGGTACTCGCCCGGCTCCCCGTCGAGCATCGGATGGACCAGGAGCCGTTCCTCGCCCTTCCACTTCACGATTCCCAGGTAGCTGGAGCCGTTCTCGGCGCACTCCGGGTCCCAGGCGGTCTGGTCCCGCACCTGCGGGCCGACGACCAGCAGGTTCCCGGAGCCGCCGAGGACGGCGGTGGAGCCGCAGGAGACCGTCCCGGCGGTGGTGCCGCCCTCCTCGTCCGTGCGGGGGAAGACGTCCTGGAACCGGACGACCCGGGTGCCGACCGGCCCCTGGGTGACCGTCACCCACGTCCCGTACCGCCCGTCCTGGTCGCCGTAGACCTCCGGCCGGGGGACGCTCTGCCACTCGCCGAGGAAGCGCGCGGGGACGACGGACGTGCCGGTGGGGGCCTTGCGGAAGGTGGCCTTCGCCGCGCCCGAGGTCCACTCCAGGACGTCGGGGGAGCGCAGGGCGAGGGTCTGGTGGGCGGCCGGGGTGCAGCGCCCGGCGGGCACGCTGGTCGTCACGTCCGACTCGCCGTAGACGACCTTGTCCTCGTCGGCCGAGACGAGCCGGGAGCGGCCCATGCACAGACGGCTCTCGGAGACCTGGACGTAGACGGCGTTCTTGGCGCCGGCCGGGCCCTGTGTGATCTCGATGCGGGCGGTCTCCCGGGGGTGGTCCTCGCCGCCCTGGAGCACGCCCTCCCAGGCGCCGAGGAAGGCGGCCGGGACGATCCCGGCGGGGGCCGCCGTCCGCCCCTTCCCCTGCTTCCCCTTCCCGTCGGCACCGTCGGCGCCCGCGCCGGTCGCCGGGTCGGGCCGCAAGGTGTACGCGACGGTGGCCGCGGCCGCCACCGCGAGGGTCGTGAGGGCGGCGAGCAGGGCCCGGCGGCGGCGCCGGGGGCGGGGCGGGGTGACGGTGGATCCGGACGGGTCGGCGGGGGCCGGGGTCGGGTCCCCGGGCGCCGGTCTCCCGTGGATCGGTTTCCCGGAGTCCGGTTTCCCGGAGTTCGATTCCCCGGGCGCCGGGTCTCCGGGGGCCGGGTCTCCGGGCACTGGGTCTCCGGGGGCCGGTTCCCCGGCGGCCGTACGGCCGGTGTCCCCGGTGTCCCCGGTGGTCGGAGAGGCCGGGGCGCCCGGGGCCTTCGGGGCCGGCTCCGTCCCCGCCTCCGCTTCGAGCAGCCGTGCCGCGTGCCGGCCGAGGCGTGCCAGGACGTCCGCCGGGAGCCAGGGGTCGGTGACCGGGAGGGTCCCGACGAGTTCCCCGGTCGACGGGCGGGCCGCCGGGTCCTTGGCGAGGCAGGCCCGGACCAGGCCCGAGAGTTCGGGCGGCAGGTCCGTCAGGTCGGGCTCGTCGTGGGCGATGCGGAACATGGTGGCGTGGACGCCGCTGTCCGCCGTACCGAAGGGGGCGCGTCCGGTCGCCGCGTAGACGAGGACCGAGCCCAGGCAGAAGACGTCCGACGCGGGCGTCAGGCGCTCGCCGCGCACCTGCTCCGGCGACATGAAGCCGGGCGATCCGACGACGGCCCCGGTGGTGGTGAGGCCGCCGCCCTCGGCGACCGTGTCGACGGCGCGGGCGATGCCGAAGTCGACGATCCGCGGCCCGTCGACGGTCAGCAGGACGTTCGAGGGCTTGAGGTCGCGGTGGACGAGCCCGGCGGTGTGGACGTGGCCGAGGGCGCGGGCGAGCCCGGACGCCAGGGTCCGTACGGTCCCGGTCGGCAGCGGCCCGTGCTCGTCGCCCACCACCGTCCGCAGCGACGGGCCCGGCACGTACCCGATGGCGACCCACGGGGCCGCGGCGCCGGTGTCCGAGCCGAGGACGGGGGCCGTGCCCGCGCCGCCGACCCGTTCCAGGGCGGCGACCTCGCGGGCGAACCGGCGCCGGAACTCGTCCTGGGCGGCCAGTTCCGCGTGCACCACCTTCACGGCGACCGTGCGGCCCCCGGCCGAGCGCGCCAGGAACACCCGGCCCATCCCGCCGACCCCGAGGCGGCCGATCAGTCGGAACGGGCCGATGCCCGCCGGGTCTTCCGGGTTCAATGGCTCCACGTCGTCAGAGCATGCCAGACCGGTCGGCGCCCGTCCCGGGAGTCGCCGGGCCGCCCCGGGAGTCGCCGGGCCGCCCCGGGAGTCGCCGGGCCGCCCCGGGGAGTGCTCACCCGTCCCCGCAGACCTTCAGCCCCTTCGGGGTGGCGCAGGGCAGGTGGCCGTGGACGCGGACGACGTCCTGGCCGCCGCCCCGGGTGAGGTAGGTGAGGAAGCCGGCCGCCAGGGAGCCGGCCGGCGGCTCGCCCCAGGTGTAGGCGTACTCGATCTCCCGGTACGGGTAGGGGGACGTGCCCAGCTCGTCGACGTCGGCCTCGCGGCCGTCGATCGCCACCCGGTGCAGGCCCCTCACGGTGCCGCTCGCGCGCAGTTCGCCGTAGCCGATGGCCCCCGGGAGCCGGGCGACGGCGTCCAGGACCTGTTCGGTGGAGTCGAGTTCGCAGCGGGTGACCTCCGCCCGGGGGTCGTCGCGGTGCTCGCAGTCGAGGGAGGAGTGGGCCGGTTCGTTCTCTCCGAGGACCCGGCGCTGGAAGACCTCCCTGGTGCCGGAGCCGGCGTTCCGGCTCACCAGCCGGATCGGCAGGTTCGGGCCGCCGAGCACGCTCCAGTTGGTGATGTCGCCCCGGTAGACGGCCTGGATCTGCGCCCGGCCCAGGTTGGCGACGGGGATCCCGTCGTGGACGACGAGGGTGAAGAGGGAGACGGCGACCGGGCTCTCCCGCAGCTCCGGGTGGCCGTTCGGCTTGTGCCCGTCGGAGAGCGCGACGACGGCGGGCGGGCCCTTCTTCGCCGCGGCGGCCTTCTTCCCGGCGGCGTCCAGTTCCCGGACGCCGGTGGTCGAACCGTGCGCGTCCACGATCACCCGCGCGCCCTCGCAGTCCTTCTCGTACCGCTGCGCGAGTTCCTTCGCGACGGGCGCGAAGGCCGTCGAGCCGGTGACCGTGAGGGTGCCCCGGGCGCAGCCGATCGGCGGCGGGACCTCCTCCCGCACGATGATCGCGGCGAGGGCGACGACGCACGCGGTGAGGACGACCGTGACGGACAGCGCGGCCCGGCTGAAGACGGGCAGCTTGTCGTCGGGGGTGAGGCTGCGGGTGGGGTGGACGCGGCCCTCGGCGATGCTGCCGTCGACCCTGACCGCGCCGCCGATCGGGCCGCCGCCGAGCAGGACGAGCAGCTTGTAGTAGGCGCCCCGGTTGAGCGGGACCTTCGGCAGCGGGACGCTGGTGGCGCCCTCGGCGGGACCCGTCCAGGTGTCGGGGAAGTGGCTGAGGAGCCGGGGGTGGTCGGGGGCGGTGACGACGACCGCCTTCACGTGCCGCCCTTCGAACTCCACCGTGAGCCCGTGGTCGTCCCCGTCCGTGTAGTGGTCGGCGGTGACGGCCAGGGCTCCGTCGTTCTCGATCCTGAGCAGGACGAGGGTGGCGTCCTCCAGGCCGGGACTGGTGTTGAAGTAGCCGCGCCGCACGGCCGTGCCGGTGCTGGCGGCGGCGCCGTTCGTCCCGCCGCCGACGGCCGTGTCCAGCTGGACGCGGTAGCCGATCCGCCGCTGGCGCAGCACCCACCACTGGTACCAGGCGACGCCGATCGAGACCAGGACGCCGACGAGTGCGGTGACCACGGCGACGAGGTTCTCGGAGGTGAGCCAGTCCATGCGCGCGACGGTACGGACGCGTGTGCGGTTCCGTGGAGGGTGTCGCCATCCGTCATCCGGTGTTCTTCCTTCCGCAAGCCGGATTCCGGCCGCGTGTCCGGCGCCCCGTCCGACCGCCCTCCCGACCGCCCTCCGGCCGTCCCGCCGGGGCGTCGCGCGGGCGGGTCATCAGCGGTTGCCGGGGGTGGGGAGCCTCTGTGTAATGGCCACGAGGGGGCGTCCGTACGAGGAGTACACGAGCAGTACCGAGCAGTGCAGGAGTGCCCCATGCGCGTCGTCGAAGTGATCTCCTACGGCGGACCCGAGGTCCTCAGGATCGCCAACCGCCCCGAGCCGGAGGCCGGTGACGTCCCGGGCCGGGTGCGCGTACGGCTCAAGGCCGCCGCCGTGCACCAGGCGGACCTGCGGATCCGCTCCGGGCAGTGGGCCGCCTTCCTGGGCGAGCTGGCCCCGCCCTTCGTCCTCGGCTTCGACTTCGCGGGCGTGCTCCTGGACGCCGCGCCCGGCCTCCCCGAGGGCACCCGGGTGGCCGGTTTCATCCCCTGGGTGTCGGAGGGGACGGGCGAGGGCTCCTACGCGGAGGTGATCCGCGCCGCTCCCGAGTGGCTGGCGCCGATCCCGGACGACATGGACTTCACGACGGCCGCCTCGGTGCCGCTCTCCGCGCTGGTCGCGGACCAGGCCGTCGACCTCCTGGACCTTCCCGAGGGCTCCCCGGTCCTGGTCAGCGGGGCCGGCGGGGTCGTGGGCCGCTTCGCGGTCCAGCACGCCGCCGCCGCGGGGTACCGGGTGATCGCCCTCGCGGACGAGGACGTCCGGCACGAGCTGCTGAAGCTCGGCGCCGAGGAACTGGTCCCGCGCGGGGACCCGGCGGACGTCGTCGCCAAGGTGCGGGCCCACGTCCCCGAGGGCGTCGCGGCCGTCCTGGACGCCGCGCTCATCGGCGCTCCGCTGCTGCCCGCCCTGCGGGACGGCGGGACGTTCGTCTCGGCCTCCGGGGAGCGGCTGCCGGACCGGGTCAGGGACATCGACGTCACCGCGATCCGGCCCCGCCCGGACGCGGCCCGCCTGAAGGCGATCCTGGACGGCGTGGCCGCCCGCGAGCTGGCCACCCGGACGGCCGACATCGTGCCCCTGGCGTCCGCCGCCGAGGCCCACCGCCGGGCGGAGGCCGGCCACCGGCCGGGCCGGATCGTGCTGCTGATCTGACCGCCGGCGCCCCGGGGGCTCCTAGACTCCGGGGATGCTGATCTGGATCAACGGACCGTTCGGCGGGGGCAAGACGCAGACCGCGTACGAGCTGCGGAGGCGGCTGCCGGGGAGCGTGGTCTGCGATCCCGAGCACGTCGGCTTCGGTCTGCACCGCATGACGCCCCCGGGCCTCCGGGGCGACTTCCAGGACCTCCCGGCCTGGCGGCAGGGCGTGTACGAGGTCCTGGACCTGGCCCTCCGCGAGCACCCGGGCGTGGTGATCGCGCCCATGACGGTCGTGGAGCCCCGGTCCTTCGACGAGACGGTCGGGCGGCTGCGCGCGGCCGGTCACGACGTGCGGCACTTCGCGCTGCTCGCCGAGCGCGCGACGGTCCTGCGCCGGCTGCGCGAGCGCGGCTTCGGGCACGCGGTGCGGGTCCTGGGCGGGAAGGACGCGCCGCTGCGGCGGGAGAGCTTCGCCGTGTCGAAGCTCGACCTGTGCCTGGACCGGCTGTGCGGCGAGGAGTTCGCGGAGCACGTCCGCACCGACCGCCTGACGGTCCCGCAGGTGGCCGACCGGATCGCCGCCTCGGCCGGGCTCGACCTCGCACCCGACACCGACGGCCCGCTCCGGGCGCGGCTGCGCCGGGCGGCGGTCGGGGCCCGCCACATCCGCTTCGACTGAACTCGCATATCGGGGAGGGGTGTTCTCTCTCCGGACCGACGTCACTATTTCTGGTCTGGACCTTGACAGGTCCAGACCAATCGCGCTTCGCTGGCCCTTCCCGAACCCGGACCCCCCCCACCCGGAAGGACGAGCGATGCTCCGTAAGTTGCTCACGCTGTTCGCCGCGCTCTGTACGGCCGTAGGCCTCGCCGTACTGCTCCCCGCGACCACCGCCGGAGCGGCCCCCGCCTGTGTGACCGCCTGGAACTCCGGCAGCGTCTACACCGGCGGCATGACCGCCTCGTACAACGGCCGCAACTGGTACGCGAAGTGGTGGACCCAGAACGAGCGCCCCGGCTCCTCGGACGTCTGGCGCGACGAGGGCGCCTGCGGCACCGGCGGCGGTGGCGGCCAGAACCCCAACTTCGTCGTCTCCGAAGCCCAGTTCAACCAGATGTTCCCGAACCGGAACCCGTTCTACACGTACACGGGCCTGGTCAACGCCCTCAAGTCGTACCCGGCCTTCGCCAACACCGGCAGCGACACGGTGAAGAAGCAGGAGGCCGCGGCCTTCCTCGCGAACGTCTCCCACGAGACCGCCGGGCTCTACTACATCGTCGAGCAGAACACGGCCAACTACCCCCACTACTGCGACCGGAGCCAGTCCTACGGCTGCCCGGCCGGCCAGGCCGCGTACTACGGCCGCGGGCCGATCCAGCTCTCCTGGAACTTCAACTACAAGGCCGCCGGTGACGCCCTCGGCATCGACCTCCTGAACAACCCCTGGCGCGTCGAGCAGGACCCGGCCGTCGCCATGGCCACCGGTCTCTGGTACTGGAACACCCAGAACGGCCCCGGCACGATGACCGGCCACAACGCCATGGTCAACGGCGCGGGCTTCGGCCAGACCATCCGCTCCATCAACGGCTCGCTGGAGTGCGACGGGAAGAACCCGGCCCAGGTGCAGAGCCGGGTCTCCAAGTACCAGCAGTACACCCAGATCCTGGGCGTCCCGACCGGGGCGAACCTGTACTGCTAGCGGTCAGCTCTGCCAGGCGACGAACTGGCTCCAGGCGGCGGGCTCCACGGCGAACGTGGGCCCGCCGTCCTGCTGCTTGGAGTCACGCAGGTGCACGGCGTGCGGGCAGGCGGCGACCTCGACGCAGTTGCCGCCGTTGTCGTTGCTGTAGCTGGACTTGAACCAGTGCAAGGTGTTGCTCATGTTCCCTCTCCCGCCAACCGCTCGATGAGGCCCAGTGAGGCGCGAGGGTCCAGGGCCTGTGCCCGGATCTTCGCATAACGCTGGGCGTACGTGCTCACCTTCACAGGGTCGGTGATCAGCACACTCTCGTCCTGGACTTCCATGTAGACGATCCGGGTGTGCTCGTCGGTCTCCACCAGGTTCAACTCGCCTCGTGCTCCAGCGTTCTCCCCGCTCAGGCCGACGTCCAGGGGCAGGACCTGGATCGTGACGTTCTTGCGCCGTGCGCACTCCAGTAGGTAGCGGTACTGCTCCCGCATGATCTCCTCGCTGCCGTACTTCCGCAGTAGCGCCGCCTCGTCCAGGATCAGTTCGATCAGTCGCAGCGGCTTCTTGTCGAAGATCGTCTTGCGGTCCATCCGGGCAGTGACCAGCTCCTCGACCCGTTCCTCCGTGGGCGTCGGGTACCCGCCCGCGATCTGGGCCCGCGCGTACGGCTCCGTCTGGAACAGTCCGTGGATGTTGGGGGTCGAGTACAGGCACAGGCTCAGGGCCGCCTGCTCGATCTGCGCGTAGTCCCGGAACAGCTCCGGCAGCTTCTCCAGCCGTACGAGTGGCCGCATCTCCGCGAAGATGCCCGTGCCCCCGCCGAGCACCGCCTCCAACTGTTCCATCATGCCGTCGCTCACCGGCTGGGCCAGCGTCTCCAGCGCACTGATCGCCGCGCCCGTGTACCCCATCCGGGAGCCGAGCTGTTCCTGCGTCAGTCCCTCCTTCATTCGCATTCGCTTGGCCAGAGTGGCGACCATCCGCGCCACCGGACCGGCCGTTTCCTTGTTCTCCGCTCGCGCCATTCACGATCCCCAATCGAACTCAACCGGACTCAACCGGCCTCAACTGTTCCCCGCCGAATTCAACTCCCTGTGGGGCGCGTTGGCGCAGTTCAAGCAATTACCGACGCACCGTCAGCAGTCGTGGAAAACGCTAGCGTCGGCGCGGGAACATGTCCTGGTGATTGAAGAGAATCGGGAAGTGAACGTCGACTGGATTCCAGTTTCCGGATTCCAACTTCGTAAGGCCGGCGTACAATTCGACGCCGTTCGAGTGGACGGCGACGACGGGCGTCGGCTGGCCGACTGGATGGAGGCGCTCACCAACGGCGATCCGGGACCGGTCGTCATCGAGGCGAACGGGCGGTGCGGGGTCTACTTCCTGGTGCCGCCGGGGACGACGTCCCACAAGTCGTGGCCGCGCGGGGTGACCCGGTTCAGTGCCGGGCCCGCACACGTGAGCTACGTACCCGTGCCCGCGCTGACCGGTCGGACCTGGCCGCTCGCGTGGCGGTGCCTGCCGTCGGGGCCCGACCGGTTCGTGCATCCGCTGCTCCTGAGGAGCGCCGTCACGGAGCTGATGGAGCGGCGTCCGCTGCTCCCGGCGCAAACCCCTCCAGGGTCGTGAGGGCCCGGGAGAGCCGCTCCAGGACCCGTACCGTCTCGTCGAACGCCTCCTGCCCGCCCAGCTCCCGCTGGAGCAGCGCCGCGAGTTCCGCGTGGCCCGGGTCGATGCGGCGGACCGCCGCCCGGCCCGCCTCGGTGGGGGCGAGGAGCTTGGCGCGGCGGTGGGCCGGGTTCGGCTCGTAGGACGCCAGGCCCTCCCGTACGAGGAGGTCGGCCACCCGCTGGACGCTCTGGCGGGTGATGCCCATGGCGCGGGCGATCCCGGCGACCGGCAGGGGCTCGGGCAGCACCGCGCCGAGGACCTGCCACCAGGCGGCGGTCAGGCCCGCCGGCTCGGCCAGCCTCTCCGAGACGGCGAGGAACTGTCCGTTCAGGCGGAAGACGCCCAGGGCCGTGCGGGACAAGGCGTCCTGCTCCTCGCGGCTCATCCGTTCAGTTCCTCGAAGGCCGCCGGGTCCGAGTCGTGGAAGAGGCGGAACCAGGCGTCCCGCTTCCCCTCGTACGCCCCGAGCCGGGCGAAGATCTCGCGGGCGAAGGCGACCGGCTCGGTCGGGCCCGCCGTGATGAGGTCGCCGTCCCGGACCGCGTCCGCGTCGACGTAGTGCTCGGCGCCCTTGTAGCCGGTGGCGGCCAGGTAGAAGGAGACCGCGCTCGTGTGGCGGCGGTCGTCGAGCAGGCCCTCACGGGCCAGGGCCGCCGTGGCGCCGCAGATCGCGGCGACCGGGACCCCGGCGTCGAGGAAGGCGCGGGCCTTGGCCGCGAACGGGGCCAGCTCGTCGCCCTCGTCGTACTTGTCGGCTCCCGGCAGGATCAGCAGGGCACTGTCCTCGGGGTCCAGGTCGGAGAGGGCCAGGTCGGGGACGATCCGGATCCCGGCGATCGTGGTGACGGGCTCGCCGGCGACCGGGCCGACGGTCTTGACCGTGTGTCCCGCGCGGGCGAGCCAGGCCGTGGCGTGGCCGGTCTCCCAGTCCGCGAGGGTGTCGTAGACGGCGAGGTGGACGGTGCGGGTGTCGCTCTCGTTTGTCATGACAGTAGACTGTCATGACGACAGCTTCCTGTCAATGGTGGGGCTCGGGGAACGCCGGGGGAACAACGTGTCGCGTCCCTCCCGGTCTCGGTGGACAAGATGGCCATGGCCCTTCCCACCTGCGGTTCCTTACCCTCGGCCGCATGACCCCTCACGCCGCACCCGATCCGCGGGCCGGTGCCGCCGTCAAGGCCGCCGACCGCGCCCACGTGTTCCACTCCTGGTCCGCCCAGGGCCTGATCGACCCGCTCGCCGTCGCCGGCGCCGAGGGTTCGTACTTCTGGGACTACGACGGGAACCGCTACCTCGACTTCACCAGCGGCCTCGTCTACACCAACATCGGCTACCAGCACCCCAAGGTGGTCGCCGCGATCCAGGAGCAGGCCGGGAAGCTCGCCACCTTCGCGCCCGCCTTCGCCGTGGACGTCCGCTCCGAGGCCGCACGCCTCATCGCCGAGCGCACCCCGGGCGACCTGGACAAGATCTTCTTCACCAACGGCGGCGCCGAGGCCGTCGAGAACGCCGTCCGCATGGCCCGGCTGCACACGGGCCGCACCAAGGTGCTCTCCGCCTACCGCTCGTACCACGGCGCCACCTCCACCGCGATCAACCTGACCGGCGACCCGCGCCGCTGGGCCTCCGACACCGGCTCGGCGGGCGTCGTGCGCTTCTGGGCCCCGTTCCTCTACCGCTCGCCCTTCTACGCCACCACCGAGGCGGAGGAGTGCGCGCGGGCCCTCCAGCACCTGGAGGACACGATCGCCTTCGAGGGTCCGGCGACGATCGCCGCGATCATCCTGGAGACCGTGCCCGGCACCGCCGGCATCATGACCCCGCCGCCCGGCTACCTCGCCGGCGTGCGCGAGATCTGCGACAGGTACGGCATCGTCTTCGTCCTGGACGAGGTCATGGCCGGCTTCGGCCGCACCGGAAAGTGGTTCGCCGCCGACCACTTCGACGTCGTGCCCGACCTGCTGACCTTCGCCAAGGGAGTGAACTCCGGCTACGTGCCGCTCGGCGGCGTCGCCATCAGCGCCGAGATCGCCGCCACCTTCGACAAGCGCCCCTACCCCGGCGGCCTGACCTACTCCGGCCACCCCCTGGCCTGCGCCGCCGCCGTCGCCACCGTCCACGTGATGGAGGACGAGAAGGTCGTCGAGCACGCCGCGCACATCGGCGAGACCGTCCTCGGCCCCGGCCTGCGCGAGCTGGCCGAGCGCCACCCGTCCGTCGGCGAGGTCCGCGGCCTCGGCGTCTTCTGGGCGCTCGACCTGGTCAGGAACAGGGAGACGCGCGAGCCGCTCGTTCCGTACAACGCGTCCGGCGAGGCCAACGCGCCCATGGCCGCCTTCGCCGCCGCCGCGAAGAAGAACGGCCTGTGGCCCTTCGTGAACATGAACCGCACCCACGCCGTCCCCGCCTGCAACGTCTCCGAGGCGGAGGCCAAGGAGGGCCTCGCGGCCCTGGACGCGGCCCTCTCGGTGGCCGACGAGCACACCGCGTAACCGCCCGCGCGGAACCGCGTAACCGCTGGTACGGGCGGTACGAGCCGTACCGGAGAGGTCTCCTCCGTCTGGATTAGGGTGTCCGGAGCCGGACGGAGGGGACCCACCACCATGCCCGCGAGCGGAGGCGTCACCCGCAGCACCCTGCGACAGCAGATCGCGGACGCGCTGCGTGACGAGGTGCTCGCGGGCCGTCTCAAGGCCGGGCGCGAGTTCACCGTCAAACAGATCGCGGAGCAGTACGGCGTCTCGGCCACGCCCGTGCGCGAAGCCCTCGTGGACCTCTGCGCGCAGGGGCTCCTCGACTCCGACCAGCACCGGGGCTTCCGCGTCCACCAGTACTCCGTCGACGACTACCGGCGGATGGTCGAGGCCCGGATGCTCGTGGTCGACGGCATCTTCCGCCGCCGTGCCACCGCCCTCCCGGCCCCGCCCCCGGCCCCCGAGCCCGGCATCGGGGTCGCGCTCGTCTCCGTGCGCCGCCGGGGCGAGGCCGCCGCGCGCGCGGCCCGCGCCGGCGACCTGGACGTCCTCGTCGGGTACGACATCCGGTACTGGCGCGAGCTGGGCCGTCTGATCGCCGCCAACGACCACCTCGCGGACTTCCTGCACCGGCTCCGCGTCCAGGCCTGGGCCTTCTCCGTGCCCCACCTGCGCTCCGAGCGGGACCTCATGGGCTGGCTGTGGAGCGGGCACGTGGAGCTGGTCGACGCGATCACCCGGGGCGACGCGGAGGCGGCCGTGACGATCGTGCGCGCGTACAACGCGCACGCCCTTGAGTGGGCGGACCGGCTGGAGCGGCGGGGCGGGTAGGGCGGGGCACGGCGGGACCCGGCGGGTTGAGGGCCCGTCTCCGGGGGCAGGTCCCCAACGGGTGGGCGTCGTCCGACGATCCGACTACCCTGGCCGTCCCTGCAACCGACGGAGAGCGAGCCTCCCTTGGCCTGTGACCTGTGGCTGGTCCCCCTCGTCGACGTGCTGTGCCACAGCCCCGACAACCCCTTCGCCGAAGAGATCGCCGCCTACGACGCCGTCCTCAGCGCCTCGGGCCTGCCGACCGTACCCGTCTACGCGTACATGCCGGGGCTCTCCGGCGACGTCGCCCCGGTCGCCGGCTTCGACTACGAGGCCCTGCACTTCCTGCGCCGCGCCTATCTGCTCCAGGTCCACGGACTGCCGGTCGAGCCGGTCGGCGAGCTGGGCGGGGACTACGAACAGCTCCTGGAGATGTTCGAGGCGACCGCCCAGCGGTCGCACCTGGTCTGGCACTACGACCACGCGGGCGCGTACGTGCCGGTCGACTTCCCGGCGCCGCTCGCCAGCGACGAGCTCCTGGAGGGCGGCGGGCCGCTCGGCTCCTCGCACGGGCTGCTGCGGGAGCTGCAGTTCGTGGCGCCCGCGATCGGCATCGACCCGGCGAACCCGCCGGCCGCCCCGCTGCCGCCGGAGCGGCCGACCGCCCTGGAGGAGCCGGCCGTCGGCCCCTCCCCGTACGACCAGGGGCCCTTCGCCCGGGAGCGGCACGTGTGGCTGGGGCTGCACGCGGCGGCGACCCGGAGCCTGGCCCAGGGCTCGATGATCATCCTGAGCTAGTTCCGGCCGGGACCGGCGCCCCCGGAGGACCCTCAGCGGGTCTCCGGGGGCCGCTGGCGCGGCATGTTCGGGCGGGTGCCCGGCGGCAGCGGGAAGCGCCCGCCCGTCGGCTGGACGCTCTCGGGCCGGGACGGCACCACGCCGACCGACTGGAGCGCGAGCGGCGCCGGGCCCGAGCGGAACTCGACCATCCAGTCGGCGGTCTCCGCCCGTACCAGCTCCGTCACGTCCTCCGAGAAGCGGCGCAGCACGCCGAGACAGCGCTCCGCGGCCTCGCTGGCGGTGCCCTCGGTGGGCCCCAGGACCTCCCGGACGCTCTCCGAGGCCCAGTCGAACTGGAGCGCCTGGAGCCGCCGCTGCACCGCCTGCGCCGTCGCCACGTCCCTTATCCAGCCCGACGTCACCCCGAAGTACCGGTCGCAGGCCAGGCAGGCGGCGCCGAGCAGCAGCGAGAGGTAGCCCCAGCCGGCCGTGCCCGCCGCGACCCCGGTCAGGTCGAGCAGCGGCAGGGCGGCGCCCGCGATCACCCCGACGGCGGTGCCGATCCGCAGGAGCCGGGCGGCACGGCGCTTCCAGACCCGGTCGGAGAGGTACCACTCGGCGGTGCGCAGCGCGTTCGCCTCCACCCAGCGGTACAGCTCGTCGAGCCGCTCGGCCGGCTCGCCCCAGTCCCCCAGGGGGAAGGGCCTGCCGCTCAGGTCGCGGCCGCTCAGGTCACGGCCGGTCGGATCGGGGCGGACGTCTCCCCCGGGGTGCCCCGGTGGCGGCATCTCCGGCTGCTGGCTCACCGGGGGACTCCTCTGTTCAGCTCAGCGCCTCTGCTCGGCTCGGCGCTCGTGTCGCTCGTGTCCTGCTGTGGCGTGCGGTGCACGTGGTGCCTGCCCTTCCTACCGCCGAATGGAGGGCGATGGGCCCGGAATCCCAGGATTTCCGCCCGCAAGTGGGTGTTGATCAGGTAGAGGAGCCCGCAGTTTCTCACCCGAAAGAGTGATGGAGGCAGGGTGGGCGGGGACCACGTAGGCTCGGCGTACCGAGTCAGACAAATTGACCCTCAGGAGTGACCGTGATTCCCGGTGGTGGCCAGCCCAACATGCAGCAGCTCCTCCAGCAGGCGCAGAAGATGCAGCAGGACCTCGCGCGGGCGCAGGAGGAACTCGCCGCCACCGAGGTCGACGGACAGGCGGGCGGCGGCCTGGTCAGGGCGACCGTGACCGGCTCCGGCGAGCTGCGCGGCCTGGTGATCGATCCCCAGGCGGTCGACCCGGAGGACACCGAGACGCTGGCCGACCTGATCGTCGCCGCCGTACAGGCCGCCAACGACAACGCGCAGCAGCTCCAGCAGGCCAAGCTGGGCCCGCTGGCGCAGGGCATGGGCGGCATGCCGGGCCTCGGCTTCTGAGACCCCGGACGCGGCACCGTTCCCACGGGTCTTCTAAGGCCCGGCCGCAGCCACTACCGTAAGAATCAAGCACACCCGAGAAGGGCGTTCCGTTGTACGAAGGCGTGGTTCAGGACCTCATCGACGAACTGGGCAGGCTGCCCGGCGTCGGTCCCAAGAGCGCGCAGCGGATCGCCTTCCACGTCCTCCAGGCGGAGCCGACGGACGTCCGGCGGCTCGCGCACGCGCTCCTGGAGGTCAAGGAGAAGGTCAGGTTCTGCGCGGTCTGCGGCAACGTGGCGCAGCAGGAGCAGTGCAACATCTGCCGGGACCCGCGCCGGGACCTGACCGTCATCTGTGTGGTCGAGGAGCCCAAGGACGTCGTGGCGATCGAGCGGACGCGGGAGTTCCGCGGCCGCTACCACGTCCTCGGCGGCGCGATCAGCCCCATCGAGGGCGTCGGCCCGGACGACCTGCGCATCCGGGAGCTGCTCGCGCGGCTCGCGGACGGCACGGTCACCGAGCTGATCCTCGCGACCGACCCGAACCTGGAGGGCGAGGCCACCGCGACGTACCTGGCGCGGATGATCAAGCCCATGGGCCTGCGGGTCACCCGGCTCGCGAGCGGCCTCCCGGTCGGCGGCGACCTGGAGTACGCGGACGAGGTGACCCTGGGCCGCGCCTTCGAGGGCCGGAGGCTGCTGGATGTATGACGACCTAGCCCACGTGTGGGTGCTCCGAGGAAGGCAGTCTCATGTCTGACCCCACCCTGCACTCCGTCACGCAGGACCCCGACGACTTCGCGGTCCAGATCGCCGACTCCATCGAGAGCTTCATCGTCGCGACCACCGAGGTGGCCAAGGGCGACGAGCCGGACAGCACGGTGCCCTTCCTGCTCCTGGAGGTCTCCCAGCTCCTCCTGGCGGGCGGCCGGCTCGGCGCGCACGAGGACATCGTCCCGGACGAGCGCTACGAGACGGACACCGGTCCGGAGCCCGACGCGGACGACCTGCGCGAGCGGTTCGCCGCGCTCCTGGACCCGGTCGACGTCTTCTCCGAGGTCTTCGACCCGTACGAGCCCCGCAAGGCCCCGGTCCCGGCCCGGATCTCCGACAACCTGGCCGACATCGTCGCCGACCTGAGCCACGGCCTGGCCCACTACCGGGCGGGCCGGACCAGCGAGGCCCTGTGGTGGTGGCAGTTCTCGTACTTCTCCAACTGGGGCCCGACCGCCTCGGCCACCCTCCGCGCCCTCCAGTCCCTGGTCGCCCACGTCCGCCTCGACCAGCCGCTCGCCGCCCTGGACGGCCTCGACACGGACGAGGACCTGGGCGACGACGACCTGGCGGAGGAGGCGGGCCGGGTGATGATCCGCGAGATCGCGGGACCGCTAGGGCTGGGGCTGAGGAAGTAGCGCGAGCGGGCCGGTGGGCGGGAAGCGACGCGAGCGGGCCCGTGGGCGGGGGAAGCGACGCGAGCGGGGCGGGGAAAGGCCGGCGGAGGGGGCCGTTCCGGTGCATTTCGGTCAGGTGATCACCTGTTGAGCGGCTTGTCTCACCATTCGGTATCTCGTAGGCGTTTTCGAGTCGCTCGTTAGACTGAGCCGATCGCAGCGCCGGCTGCGGCACAGACTGAGCGAGGAGCGCACGTGGGCCTTGTCGTGCAGAAGTACGGAGGCTCCTCCGTTGCCGATGCCGAAGGCATCAAGCGCGTCGCCAAGCGGATCGTGGACGCCAAGAAGAACGGCCACCAGGTGGTCGTCGTGGTTTCCGCGATGGGCGACACGACGGACGAGCTGATCGATCTCGCCGGGCAGGTATCCCCGATTCCTTCCGGGCGTGAGTTCGACATGCTGCTGACCGCCGGGGAGCGGATCTCCATGGCCCTGCTGGCCATGGCGATCAAAAACCTGGGCCACGAGGCCCAGTCGTTCACCGGCAGCCAGGCCGGTGTCATCACCGACTCGGTCCACAACAAGGCGCGCATCATCGATGTCACGCCGGGCCGGATCCGCACCGCCCTCGACGAGGGCAACATCGCCATCGTTGCCGGCTTCCAGGGCGTGTCCCAGGACAAGAAGGACATCACCACCCTCGGCCGCGGCGGCTCGGACACCACCGCCGTGGCGCTCGCCGCCGCGCTCGACGCCGAGGTGTGCGAGATCTACACCGACGTCGACGGCGTGTTCACCGCCGACCCGCGCGTGGTGAAGAAGGCGAAGAAGATCGACTGGATCTCCTTCGAGGACATGCTGGAGCTCGCCGCCTCCGGCTCCAAGGTGCTGCTGCACCGCTGCGTCGAGTACGCGCGCCGTTACAACATCCCGATCCACGTCCGCTCGTCCTTCTCCGGACTCCAGGGCACGTGGGTCAGCAACGAACCGACAGGGGACTCCAAGGTGGAGCAGGCCATCATCTCGGGTGTCGCCCACGACACCTCCGAGGCGAAGATCACCGTCGTCGGCGTACCGGACAAGCCGGGCGAGGCCGCGGCCATCTTCCGCGCCGTCGCGGACGCCGAGATCAACATCGACATGATCGTCCAGAACGTGTCCGCCGCCTCCACCGGCCTCACGGACATCTCCTTCACCCTCCCCAAGGCCGAGGGCCGCAAGGCCATCGACGCCCTGGAGAAGGCGAAGGGCGCGATCGGCTTCGACTCGCTGCGCTACGACGACCAGATCGGCAAGATCTCCCTGGTCGGCGCCGGCATGAAGACCAACCCGGGCGTCACCGCGGACTTCTTCCGCGCGCTCTCCGACGCGGGCGTGAACATCGAGCTGATCTCGACCTCCGAGATCCGCATCTCGGTCGTCACCCGCGCCGACGACGTCAACGAGGCCGTGCGCGCCGTCCACACCGCCTTCGGCCTGGACAGCGACTCGGACGAGGCCGTGGTCTACGGCGGCACCGGGCGCTGACCCCGCCCGTTCCCACCGGCTCTTCCACGACTCCCCCCGTGCGGCGGCCCGCGGCCGCCCGTCCGGGGGGAGTCGTGTGTCATGGATTTGTGTGATCTGTGAACGACCTGTGAGCAAATAGGCGTCAGATATCCCTTGAACTGCGGCGATGTCCTGGACGACGATGCATTTCCCCCTTGCTGCAACCAGTAGTTGGGTGGGGCGCGTCTCAGCGGGCACCCATGGGCGTGCGGCGCCGGGCGCGCTGTGAAAGCGGGGCATCGGGGGAGAACGGTTACGCATGAGGACGAACAACCCGCCGTCGAAAAGGACGGCGAGCGCGTACAACCCTGTCGGGGGTAGGCGTGTCCAACAGGCGTGGCAGAGGTACTCGACATCGCGACCATCGCCCCGCTGCGCGGCGCGGGCACGGCGTTGCTCCCCGCACGGAGCGGCGTCGCCGGCACCGTGCGCGGACCCGTCGTCGCCCCGTTCCGGCGTCCGCGGGCCCTCGGCGGGATGCCGGTGATCGCTCCCGTGTCCACCGATTCCCGGTCCCACCGGGTGGACGGCGTTCCGTCGCCCCGCACGAGCGACGAGGACGCCCCGGCCGTCGGCACCACCGTCGACCACCTCACCGAGACCTACCGCGCCCACTACCGGTCGCTCCTCGGCCTCGCCGCGCTGCTCCTCGACGACACGGCCTCCTGCGAGGACGTGGTCCAGGAGGCGTTCATCCGCGTCCACTCGGCCCGCAAGCGGGTCCGCGAACCGGAGAAGACGCTCGCCTACCTGCGCCAGACCGTCGTGAACCTCTCCCGGTCCACGCTGCGCCGCCGCATCCTCGGCCTCAAGCTGCTCTCGAAGCCGATGCCGGACATGGCCAGCGCGGAGGAGGGGGCGTACGACCAGCTGGAGCGCGACGACCTGATCAAGGCCATGCGCGGGCTCCAGCGGCGCCAGCGCGAGGTGCTCGTCCTGCGCTACTTCGCGGACATGACCGAGGTCCAGGTCGCCGAGACGCTGGGGATATCCCTGGGCTCGGTGAAGGCGTACGGCTCGCGGGGCATCGCGGCCCTGCGCGTCACGATGGGGGCGACGTCGTGAGCGGGGCGCGCGGCGAGAAGGGCAGGGCCCCCGAGGAGGGGGCCGCCGCCGAGGACGCGGTGACCCCGGAGGGCCGCGAGGCCTCCGAGGGGAGCGCGCCCGCCGAGGACCGCACCGAGGAACACGGGGAAGCCGGGGAGCCCGAGGAACGCGGGACGGACGCCGGGGGCGCCGGTGGCCGTAGGGTCACCGGGGGCCCCGGGGCCCGTGCCCGTGACGAACGTGACGATCTGAGTGGACAGCGCATGGTGAACATCGAGTCCGGGCCCGGCGAGGGCGACGGGGACGAGGAGCTGGCGCTGCGGCGGATGCTCCACGGCGCCGTGGAGGGACTGGAGCCCTCCCTCGGCTCGCTGGAGCACCTGCGCCGCGCCGTGCCCGCCCGGCGGGCCCGCAAGCGGCAGGCCGTCGTCGGCGCCGCGGCCGCCGCGGTCCTCATCGGAACGGCCGTCCCGGCCTTCGTGCACGTCGCCTCCTCGGAGGGGACCACCGCCGCCAGCCCCGTGAACGCCGGCCACGGCGAGGAGGCCCAGGGCGGCACCGGCACCGAGACCGGCATCGAGGGCGGCCGGAGCGCCGGGACCCCCGCGAGCAGCGCCTCCCCGAGCCGGGACGGCGGAGAGGGCGTCGCCGACGGCTCCTCCGGCGAGCCGGAGACCGGCGCCGGGGCGTCCGGCGAGACCCCCGGGGACGCGCAGGAGATCGCCCCCGGGACGGACCGCTGCGCCGTCGGCCAGCTGTCCGGCGGCGGCGCGCGGTCCGGCGGACCCGACGCCGAGGGCAAGGTGTACGGCAGCTTCCGCGTCGTCAACGTCTCCGGCACCGCCTGTGTCGTGGACGGCGCCGGGACCGTCGGCTTCGAGGCCCGGGGAGCGGCCGACCCCGGACGCATCGCGGTGGTCCGGAGCACCTCGGGCGGCGAGGGCGGCGGACTGCCAGGACCCGCGCAGGAGTCCTCCCGCCTCCTCCTGGAGCCGAACGGCTCCTACGAGGTGAAGTTCGTCTGGGTGCCCAGCGAGACCTGTCCGACGACCGGGACCACCCCGACGCCGACGCCGACCACCCCGGTCGACCCGCCGACCACTCCGCCGCCGACGCCCGCCCCGACCGAGCCCACCGGCAACCCCGACCCCAGCGGGGGCCCGGGCCCCGGCGGAACCGGCGGCAGCCCGGAGCCGGGACCGGCCGACGGCGGCCCGGCGGCCCAGCTGCTCCCGGCGGCCGGCGGCCCGGCGGACGGCAGCGTCGTGGTCAGCCACACCGCGGAGCCCGGCGGCCCCTCGATGTCGGCCGTCGTCCCCCACGCCTGCTCCGGCACGGTCTACCGCACCGGCCTCATCGGCACCTCCTGAGCCCCTGGGGCCGAGCCTCCGGGGCCGGGCCTCCGGGGCCGGGGCGGCTGCCGGGCGTCCGGGACGCCGGGTCCTGCGAGCCCGCCGGGGCCCACGGGCCTCGCGCCGAGGCTTTACGGGCCTCTCCAGGCCCTCCGGGCCCCGCGCCGGGCCCTTACAGCCCCAGCGCCTCGTCCCGGGACGCCTCCGCCTCGCGGCGGACCAGGCGGAACCACATGAAGAGCACGAAGCCGGCGAAGACGAACCACTCCGCCGTGTAGCCGAGGTTCTGGAACGCCTTCGCGTCCAGACCCGTGCCCGCGGCGGCCGCCGCCGGGACCGGGGTGAGACCGGCGGGGGAGTCCGCGAGGGTGATCCAGGCGTCGTAGACGTCGTCCGTCACCACGTTCACCAGGGACGCCGCGCTGATCATGCCGAGCTGCCCCTCGGGCAGCCCGCCCGCCGCGCGGACGCCCTTCGACCCCTGGTTCTCCGAGGCCTGGAGCGCGCCCGCCACCGTGACCTCGCCGGACGGCGGGACGGGCGCCCGGGCGCCCTCCGGGAGCCAGCCCCGGACCACCGGGAGCGACCGGCCGCCGTCCGTCCGCAGCAGCGTCAGGACGTACGACCCGGTCCGGCCGTCCAGCTCGCGACCCGGCACGAGGAACTGCTCCCCGAACCGGCCGCGCGCCTCGGCCGTGCGGCCCGAGGTCTCCTTGTCCACCGGGAGCAGCGCGTCCAGCGGCTCGGCCTTCGCCGTGCTCGGGGCGGCCCGCTGCTCCGCCTCCTGGTGGGAGTCGACGCGGTCCTCGAACTTCCCCAGCTGCCAGGTCCCCATGAAGACGCAGAACGGGATCGCGAGGAGGACGAAGAGGTTGATCCCCCACCAGCGGGGAGTTCTCAGGAACCGGTACACGCCCCCACGGTACGCAAGGCCGCTCGGCCCCCCGTCGGCCGGGTGCCCGACCGGGGCGTGTCCGGCGGACCATGGCGGGGCCGGGCCGGGCCGGGCCGGGGCCGAGGTCGGGACCGGGGCCGGGCGGGGCCGGGACCATGGCCGGGGCCGGGGCCGGGGTCGTGGCGAGGTGCCGCACCGGACGCCGCGTCCTGCCCGCCCCCGATCCGCCGGACACCCCCGATCCGCCGGACACCCCCTAGACCGGCCGGGTCCCCAGGTGTTTCGCGGCGAACGCCAGGTCCAGGGCGACCTGCTTGATCCGCTCCTCCACCACCAGGGAGCCGTGGCCCGCGTCGTACCGGTACACCTCGTGGACCGCGCCCCGGGCCGCGAGCCGGTCGACGTAGTTGTCGATCTGGCGGATCGGGCAGCGCGGGTCGTTGACCCCGGCCGAGATGTGCACCGGGGCCTTCACCGCGTCCACGTACGTCAGCGGCGACGAGGCCGCGTACCGCTCGGGCACCTCCTCGGGCGAACCGCCCAGGAGTGTCCGGTCCAGCGCCTTCAGGGCCTCCATCTCGTCCTCGTACGCCGTCACGTAGTCCGCGACCGGGACCGCCGCGAGGCCGACCGCCCAGGCGTCCGGCTGGGTGCCGAGGCCGAGGAGCGTCAGATAGCCGCCCCACGAGCCGCCGGAGAGGACCAGCCGCTCCGGGTCCGCGAGCCCGCTCGCCACCGCCCACGTCCGGACCGCGTCGACGTCCTCCAGCTCGATCAGGCCGACCCGGTGCTTCAGCGCGTCCGTCCACTCCCGGCCGTACCCCGTCGAGCCCCGGTAGTTGACCCGCACCACCGCGTACCCGTGGTCCAGCCAGGCCGCCGGGCCCGACGCGAAGGCGTCGCTGTCGTGCCAGGCCGGACCGCCGTGCACCTCGAAGACCGTCGGGAACGGGCCCTCGCCCTCCGCCGGACGCTGCACGAGCGCGTGGACCCTGCCGCCGGGGCCCTCCACCCACACGTCCTCCACCGGCAGCGACGGCGGCGCCTTCGGGCCGGGCGGGTCCAGGACGACCCCGCCGTCCGTGGAGCGCACCACCGGCGGCTCGGCGGCCGAGGACCACAGGTACTCCACGCTGCCGTCCGGCCGGGCCGTCGCGCTCGACACCGAACCGGCCGGGGTGTCCACCCGCACCAGGGCGCCGGTGCCGATCTCGTACCGCCACAGCTCGCTGCGGGCCTCGAAGCCGTGCACGATCAGCAGGCCCGAGCCGTCCGGATACCACTCCGCCGACACGTCGCCCGGCAGGTCGAGCCGCAGATCGGTCTCGGCGCCCGTCGCCACGTCCCAGAGCATCGGCTCCCAGCGCCCGCGCCGCTGGTGGCCGACGAGCAGCCGGGTGTCCCCGGCGGCCGGGGCGAAGCCCAGGACCGTGAGGCCCAGCTCCTCCGTGCCGCCCTTGGTGTCGTCGAGGTCCGCGACCACGCTCCCGTCCGAGGCGCGCAGGACCCGCAGCGCCGAGTGCATCGCGTCCCCGTGCTCGGTGTGCTCGACCGCGACCAGCGAGCCGTCGTACGACAGGTCGCCGACCCCGGCCGACTCCCGGTGCCGGTAGATCTCGACCGGGGCGCCGCCCCCGGGCCGTACGAGGTGGACCGTCGAGCCGTCCTCGTCCGTGGAGCGGCCCACCACGACCGTGCCCTCCCGGCCGATCGCGAGCCCGGCCGGGTAGGAGGGGGCCAGGTCCGGCACGGCCGGCTCGTCCGCGCCGCCCGCGAACGGCTGCCGCATCCACACCCCGAACTCGTCCCCGTCGGTGTCCGCGAACCACCAGACCCACGCGCCGTCCGGGGACAGCGTCCCGTCCGTCGTCCCGTTCGGCCGGTCCGTGGCCTGCCGCTGCTCCCCGGTCGCCCGGTCCCACGCGTACAGCTCGTACGTCCCCGTCGCGTTGGACACGAACAGCGAGCGGTCCGGCGCCTCCTCGGCCCACTCGGGCAGGGAGACGCGGGGCGCGCGGAAGCGCTGCTCCCAGACGGGCGCGTCGGGGCTCTCGGGGCTCTCGGGCTTCCTGCTCTCAGTCATGGCACCCATCATGCTCCGGGCGGAGGGCCGCCGGGTCGCGTGCTCCGCAACCTGTGGATAACCTCGCCGACATGCACGATCCGACCCCCGAGGAGAGGTACGGGGCCGACCGGGCGGACTGGGACGAGCGCGTCCCGGTCCACGCGGCCGGCCCCGTCCACGACCTCGACGCCTTCCGCGCGGGCGAGGACGTCCTGCGGGACTTCGAGGTCGCGGAGGTCGGGGACGTCACCGGGCGCACCCTGCTGCACCTCCAGTGCCGCACCGGCCTGGACACCCTCTCCTGGGCCCGGCGGGGCGCCGCCCACGTCGTCGGCCTCGACCCCTCCGAGCAGGCCGTCGAGGCCGCCCGCTCGCTCGCCGCCGACCTGGGCCTCGCGCAGGACCGGGCCGCCTTCGTCGCCGCCGGCGTGTACGACGCGGCCGAGGCCGTCCCCGACGGCTCGTACGACGTCGTCTACACCGGCGGCGGGGCGCTGCGCCGGCTGCCCGACGTCGAGCGCTGGGCGGAGACCGCCGCCTCGCTCGTCACCCCCGGCGGCTTCCTCTACCTCGCCGAGTTCCATCCGCTGGCCGACTCGCTCGACGACGAGACCGGCAGCCGGGTCGTGCACGACTACTTCGTCCGCGACCCGTGGGTCGACACCGCCCCCGGCGCGTACGCCGACTCCGAAGCGGACCGGGCGCACCCGGTCGGCGAGGTCGTCACGGCGCTCGCGCGGGCGGGCCTGCGGATCGACTTCCTGCACGAGCACGACGTCTCGTCCGTCCCCCGCTACGGCACCCTCCAGCGGCACGAGGACGGCTGCTACCGCTTCCCGGCGGACCGCCCCCGCGTCCCGCTGATGTACTCGGTCAGGGCGTCCCGCCCGGCCTGACCCGCAGGGGCCCTACGGGCCCTGGGGTTTTCGCTCCGGGCGCACGTGGTGCGTCCGCCGTCCGTCCGGGCCGAGGACCTGCGCCCCGATCTTGTGCGTGCGCAGCGAGAGCGCGGTGCCCGTGATCCGCAGCGCCGGAGCGGCCCGTACGAGCACCGCCGTCACCTCGTGCAGCTCGTCGACGGTACGGAGCCACATCGCGAGCGCCAGGTTGTGCGGCCCGGTGACCGAGGTGACGAGCCGGGTCTGGCGCAGCCGGCCGAGCGCGGCGACCGTCTCCGGCACCTCCAGGGGAGGGATGTCCGCCGTGACCAGCGCCCACACCGGGCGTCCGGAGAAGCGCGGCGCGGGCAGGCAGTGGTGGTGGAACGCGCCGGACGCCGTCAGGACGTCCAGCCTGCGCCGTACCGTCGACTCGCTCGTGCCGCACTGCCGGGCGAGTTCGGCGGCGCTGCGGCGGGCGTCCCCCGCCAGCTCCGCGACGATCCGCCGGTCCAGATCGGTGACGCGCGGGTACGCGCGCGCGTGGGTCCTGTTCCGCCGGTCCCCGCCCGTCAGCTCCGTGAGGTGCTGGATCTGCCCGGGGGTGAGCTGGTCGATCCGCGACCGGTACGGGCGGTTGTGCAGCCGCGTGACGACCTGCGCGCGGCACTTGAGCACCCCGGGCAGGCGCCGCACCCGGCCGGCGAGGTAGGCGTCGAGGGCGTGGAGGTCGGGCGAGGCGACGAGCAGCACCAGGTCGGCGTCGCCGGTCACCTGGTGGACGCCGAGGGTGCAGGGGTCCTCCGAGAGCTCGCCCGCGGTGGCCTCGATGGCTCCGGCGACGCACTCCAGCTCCACCCACGCGTACAGGGTGGCCTCCTTGCCGTGCCGGGCGGCGAGCAGGGAACTCCAGGCGTAGCCCTTGCCGCTGAGGTGCTCCCAGCGCCGGGCGAGGGTGTCGGGGCTCGCCTCCAGGACGGCCGAGAGCTGGGTCCAGCTGGCGCGCGGGGCCATCTGCAGTGCGTGGATCAGTGCCAGATCCGCCTCTCCCAGGACGGATTCCCCGGTATCCATGTGCCTCCTTGGCCGATCCCCGGAAAACCCGGCCTGTGGGTTCCGAGGCGCCCCAGGATGTGCACCGGGGCACGTGCATTCAATCCCGTGACGGTGGCCTCCGCCATGACGTCGG
Organism: Streptomyces sp. NPDC055632; assembly: GCF_053618675.1. Taxonomy (NCBI): domain Bacteria; kingdom Bacillati; phylum Actinomycetota; class Actinomycetes; order Kitasatosporales; family Streptomycetaceae; genus Streptomyces; species Streptomyces sp. NPDC055632. The sequence goes on from NZ_JBSHHY010000002.1 coordinate 492,351, forward strand.
GCACAACGCGCGAACACGGCACGCGGGTACGGTCCGTGCGGCGGGCCACGGGAACGGCGGGTCACGGGTGCGACGGGCCACGGGCACGAAGGGCCGCCGCCGTACGGGCCGGGGCTCCACGGCACACACCCCACGCGCGCGCGTGAACCAGGAAGGGCGGGGATGACGAGGCACCTGCGGGGGGACGGCCGTCCGGCCGGCCGGACGGCCGGAGAACCGGCCGGGGGCACGACCGGGCGCGCCCGGCGCGTCCGGCGCACCGGCCACATCCGGGACGCCGGGGACACCGGGGAGCCCGGAGACGCCGGAGGAGGTACCGGGGACGCCTGGGGCGCCGGAGCCGGGGACCCCTCCGGGACCGAGCTGCTGTGGGGCGAACCGGTGACCGCCGGTCAACTCGCCGCCGCCGAGAGCGGGTACGCCCGCTGCGACCCCGACGAACGCCTCCTGTGGGAGCGGCTCTCCGTCTTCGAGGGCGCCTTCTGCCGGGACGCCGTCCGCGAGGTGTGCGCCTCCGGCACGCTCCCCTCGGCGCGGGTCCAGGCGGTCCTGGACCGGCTCGCCCCCCTCGCGCTGCTGCCCGTCGACGACCTGTTCGACGGCGAGGAGGACGCGCCCCGCTACTGGATGCCGCTCCCCATGCGCGCGGTGGGCGCCCGCAGGCTCACCGAGCGCGGCGACCGCTGGGCCGTGGTCCTGCACCACCGCAGGTGGTGCGCCCGGCTCGCCCGGCGGGCCGCCGACCGGTGGCAGAGCGGCCGGCAGCTCGACGCCCGCGACCTCGCCCTGCGGGAACTCCCGGACCTGGCCGCCGCCATGGACCCCACGACCGCCCCGCTCTCCCCGAGCGCCGAGGCCGGCACGGGCGTCGAGATCGCGGTCTCCCTGTGGTTCCTGTGGGTGGCCTGCGGACGGGTCGCCGAGGGCCGGACCCGGCTGCGGCACGCCCTCGCCCTGCACCCCGGGCCGCCGCCGGCCCGCGCCCTGTGGCTCGCCGCCCACCTGGAGCTGGAGGCGGGCCGACCCGAGGACGCCGACCCGCTCCTCGCCCAGGCCTGGGCGGCGGCCGTGCGGGACGGCGACGACCGCTGCCTGGGCCTGCTCGCGCAGCTCCGCGGCTCCACCGCCCTCCACCAGGGGCGCACGCGCGCGGCGGCGGCCGAGTTCCGGGAGGCGCTGGCCCTGACGGAGGAGCCCCCGGACTTCGGTCCCGGCCGCGAACTGGCCTGGGCCGGTCTCGCCCTCGCCCTCGCCCGCACCGACCCGGAGTCCGCGCAGGAGGCCCTGGACCGGCTGCCGCTCGAACGGGCGGGGCGGTGGGCCTGGTCGGGGCGGGACCTGTGGGCCGACGCCTGGGCGCACCACGCGCGCGCCGAGCTGCTCGCCTGGGACGGGGAGCGGGGGAGGGCCGCCGACCACGCCCGGCGGGCGCTCCGCGCCCATCTGGCGCTCGGCTCGGCGGCGGGGGCGTCCTGCGCGGCCGAACTCCTCGCGGAGCTGCGGATCGCGACCGGCAGGCCCGTCTCGGCGGCCCACCTCCTGGGCGCCGTGGACGTGCTGCGCAGCTCCGTCTTCGACGAGGCCTACCGCCCGGCGGCCGCCGGCGTGACGGCGCGCGGACGCAGCGAGCGGGCCCTGCGGGAGGCGCTCGGCACGGAGGAACTGCGCCGGGCGTACGAAGAGGGCGCGCGCCTGGGCCTGTTCGCCCTCTCCGAGGAGCCCTAGGGGGTGTCCGGCGGATCAGGGCCGGGTGCGACCCGGGATCACGGGGTCACGATCGGGAACAGCGGATCGGGCTTCGTCACGTACGACAGGAGGCGGCCGAGCAGGGCCGGGTCGCCCTCCACACCGACCCCGAGCTCCGCGAGCCCCTGCCCGGCGAGCAGGCCGAGGAGCTGATGCTTGGACAGGGTCAGGGTGAGCCCGGCGGGCGTCCGGGGGTCGGTGACCGTCCGGTGGGTGAGGGCGCCGTTGTGCAGGGTGAGCCGCCTCCGCCCGCCCTCCGGGTCGTCCGTCAGGACCAGGTCGAGGGTCAGGTCCTCGTCCCAGGCGCGCGGCCCGTCGATCGCGACGGCGAGCGAGTCGACCAGCATGGGGACGGTGAGGGCCATCGCCATCTCGGGGTTGGTCATGTCGACCATCTCGCCGCTGACGCCGTGCCGGAGCTCCTGCGCCGAGGTGAGGTAGAAGTTGCGCCAGGGGCCGTTCTCGGAGCCGTACCCCAGCCGCTCGTAGACCCCGGCGAGGGCCTCCTTGGCCTCCTCGTGGACCGCGCTCGCCGGGCGCTCCTCGCCGACGGGGGCCTCCGGCGCGGTGGCGAAGACCAGGTGGTTCAGGAGGGTCGCGGCGAACCGCAGGTCGCCCTCCTCCCCGTACGCGCGTGCCTTGGCGAGGGTCTCGGCGGGCCCGCCCGCCACCGCCACGTACCGCTTCGCGAGCTCGACCGGCGGATGCTCCCACAGGTGGGCCACGTTGCCGTCGAACCAGCCCAGGTAGCGCTGGCAGACCGCCTTCGCGTTGTGGTTCAGGGAGCCGTAGTACCCGCGCGCGTGCCAGGCGCGGGCGAGCGCCGGCGGCAGTTCGATCGTCTCGGCGACCTCCGGCGCGGTGAGGCCCTCGTTGAGCAGCCGCAGCGTCTGGTCGTGCAGGTACGCGTAGAGGTCGCGCTGCTCGGTCAGGAACCGCACCACCTCGTCGTGGCCCCAGGTCGGCCAGTGGTGGGAGGCGAAGGCGACGTCGTACCGCCCGTGGAAGTACTCGATCGCCTCGTCGAGGTACGCGGACCAGATCCGGGCGTCCCGGACGACCGCGCCGCGCAGGGTCAGGACGTTGTGCATGTTGTGCGTGGCGTTCTCGGCCAGGCACAGGGCGCGGAGGTCGGGGAAGAGGAAGTTCATCTCGGCCGGGGCCTCGGTGCCCGGCGTGAGCTGGAAGACGATCCGCACGCCGTCGACCGTCTCCTCCTGGCCGGTCTCCGTGACGTCCACGGTCGGCGGGATCAGGCTGATGGTGCCGATGGAGGTGGTCTGGCCGAGTCCGGCGCCGATCTGGGCGTCCGGCGCCTTCGGCAGGTTCGCGCCGTACATGTAGCTCGCCCGGCGGGTCATGGCGTTGCCCGCGTACACGTTCTCGCTGACGGCGTGCTCCAGGAAGCCGGCCGGGGCGAGGACGGGCACGCCCTCCTCGGTGCCGTGCGGGAGGACGCCCCGGGCGCCGCCGAAGTGGTCGCCGTGCGAGTGGGTGTAGATCAGGCCGGTGACCGGGCGGTCGCCGCGGTGCTCCCGGTAGAGGGCGAGGGCCGCGGCGGCGGTCTCCGTGGAGATGAGGGGGTCGATGACGACGACCCCGCGCTCGCCCTCGACGAGCGTCATGTTCGACAGGTCGAGGCCCCGCACCTGGTAGACGCCCTCGGTGACCTCGTAGAGCCCCTGCCGGGCGCAGAGCCGCGACTGGCGCCAGAGGCTGGGGTGCGCGGTGTCGGGGCAGTCCGCCTCCAGGAACCGGTAGGCGTCGCCGTCCCAGACCGTCCGCCCGCCGTCGTCCGTGACCGTGCCGGGGACGAGGGCGGCGAGGAAGCCCCGGTCGGCGTTCTCGAAGTCCGTCGTGTCCTCGAACGAGGGGAGGGTGTCGCTCATGGGCGGGGTGCTCCGTTCCGCGCGGGCGGTGCTCGCCGTACCGGTACGTGGTGGTTCACGTGGACGTGTACCGGTCCATCTGACCACCGGGCCCCCGCGCCCGCACGCCGGGGCGGAGGACGGGGGAGGGGCGGGAGGAGCGGGCCGTACCTACTCTGGGAGGTACGGAGGTGACCCATGAGACGACGGCACCACTTCCACGTCGACCACCTCGGGCACTCGGTCTCCGTGACCGTGGGGACGGGGCACTCGGCGGTCGTCGACGTGCTCGTCGACGGCAAGGAGACCGCCCGGGTCGGGATCGGGCACGAGCGGCAGGTCGCCCTCCCGGTCGAGCTGCCGACCGACCCCCCGACGACGGTGACCGTACGGGTGGCGGCGGGCCCCGGCGTACCGCGCTGCCTGCTGATACCGGCGGACGGGGGCGATCCCCTGGTGATGGCACCGAGGGCGTACTGAGGACCGGGGCGTACGTACGGGGTGACCGAGGCGCCCGTACCGACCGGCTCGGGCCGTACTGAGCGGCCGGGGCCGTTCGTACGGAGCGACAGGGCCCGTACGGCGGCGGCCGGGGCCGTTCGCACGGAGCTGAGCGACACGGCCCGTACGAGGTGCCCGCCGCCTCAGGAGAGCCAGGCCATCCCGATGATCATGAAGACCACGAAGGCGATGGCACCGGCCACGGCGGCCGTCTTGCGGGGGCGGCGCCGGGAGAGCTCCGCGAGCCCGCCGGTGGAGGCCGGGCGCTCGCGCCGCCGGGACGCGGGCGCGGCGGTCCGGCCCGTCGTCTGCGGGGCGGAGGCGGAGGTGCGCCGGGCGGCGGGGGCGGACGCGCGCCGGGACGCGGGCGCGGGCCCGGCGGAGCGGCGCGGCCCCGGGGCGGGCGGGGCCTGGTGGCGGGAGCGCCAGGCGCCGGAGGAGAACCAGTCGGCGATGGCCTGCGCGGAGGGGCGCTGCTCCGGCTGCTTGGCCAGCAGGCTCAGCAGGTACGACTCGAACTCGGCCGGCAGGGCGACCCCGAGGTGCGCGGGCGGCGCCGGCGGGGTGTCGATGTGCTGGTAGAGCAGGGCGGTCGCGGTGTCCGCGTTGAACGGGGGTCTTCCGGTCAGCAGTTGGTAGAGCACGCAGCCCAGCGAGTACACGTCGGACGCGGACGAGGCGGGCTGCCCGAGGGCCCGCTCGGGCGCCAGGTAGAGCCCGGTGCCCACGATCTGACCGGTCGTCGTGAGCGCGGCCGAGGGGTCGTCGACGAAGCGGGCGATGCCGAAGTCGGCGAGCTTCACCGTCCCTTCGGCGTCGATGAGCAGGTTCCCCGGCTTGATGTCCCGGTGGACCACGCCCTGCCGGTGCGCGGCCGCGAGCCCGGCGGCGGCGTGCGCGGCGACGACGGCGACCCGCTCGGGCGGCAGGACCAGGGGGTCGGAGGGGCTTCCGGCGAGGCTGTCGCCCTCGACCAGCTCCATGACGAGGAACAGCTTCCCGTCCCACGTGCCGAAGTCGAAGACGCCCACCACGTGCGGGTGGCTCAGCCGGGCGGCGGTCTGCGCCTCCAGGCGGAACCGGTCGCCCGCGGAGGGGTCGGCCGCGTTCGCCAGCATCAGCTTCACGGCCACGGCCCGGCCGAGGACCTCGTCGGTGGCCTGCCACACCTCGCCCATGCCGCCCCGGCCGATACACACGTGAAGCCGATATCGGTCCGCGACCAGCACCTGGAGACCACCCTTTCGAAGATCGATCAACCTGACGGAAGGGGACCAGCGTAGAGCCGCGCGGTCGTGCTCCTCGCCGCGCTCCCCCCGAACACCCCCTCGGTGCACGACATGCGTGGTGCGGATGAACGCGAGGTGTCGGGGACGGCTAGCATCGCGGCCCGTGGGGCCTTCGAGGCCTGCGAGGACTCTTTGGCCTGCGAGGAACGGAGCGGATCGTGGCGCGACCGCGTATCGGCGTGGCGGTACTGACGATGGGCACGCGCCCGACCGAACTGCGGGCGCTGCTCGACGCCGTGGCGGACCAGGACGAGCCGGCCGCCCGGATCGTGGTCGTCGGCAACGGCACGGGAACGCTCCCGGAGCTGCCCGAGGGCGTGACCGGGGTCGAACTGCCGGAGAACCGGGGGGTGTCGGGCGGCCGGAACGTCGCGATCGAGACGCTCCGCTCCTTCGGCGACGTGGACGTGGTGGTGGACCTCGACGACGACGGCCTCCTCGTCGACCGGGACGTCTTCCGCCGCCTCGCGGACCTGTACGGGGCGGACCCGGCGCTCGGCGTCGTCTCGTTCCGGATCGCGGACGAGACCGGCGAGACCCAGCGCCGCCACGTGCCCCGCCTCGGCGCGAAGGACCCGCTGCGCGGCGGCGAGGTGACGACCTTCCTGGGCGGCGGCCACGGCCTGTCGATGCGGATGCTCGACGCGATCGGCGGCTGGCCGGAGGAGTTCTTCTTCACCCACGAGGAGACGGACCTCGCCTGGCGGGCCCTGGACGCGGGCTGGAAGGTCGTCTACGCGCCGGAACTGCTCCTCCAGCACCCGAAGACCAGCCCGGCCCGGCACGCCGTCTACTACCGGATGACGGCCCGCAACCGCGTCTGGCTGGCCAAGCGCAACCTCCCGGCCCTCCTCGTCCCCGTCTACCTCGGCGTCTGGACCCTCCTCACCGTGGCCCGCACCCGCTCCCTCCCGGGCCTCGGCGCCTGGTTCGCCGGCTTCGCCGAGGGCATCCGCCGCCCGGCCGGCCCCCGCACCCCGATCCGCTGGTCCACGGTCCTGCGCATGACGCGGCTGGGGCGGCCGCCGGTGATCTAGGAGGCCTCCGTTCGCGGACGGATCCCTGAACACCTTGCTCGGGGAGGGATCTATTTCTCGCCCGCAGTGGCTGCGCCCGGCTACCGGCGCTTTTTGCCTGAGCCACCTTTTTTCCGCTTTGCCTGGGACAGTAGCCTTTGGGCTTTGAAGCGCTGCCCAGTATCGCCCAAGACGGCAGCAAGGATTTTAGTCACTTCCAGAGTTTGGGGGTGCTGGTTACCAAAAGTGTTTATCAGGCGAGCGCGTGTGTCTTCGAGCAGTTGCAGTGCCTCCGAATAGCAGCGAAGCGTGCGCAGGGTGATGGCGAGGCTGTGGGCCGAGCCGAGGGTGTCGGGGTGGTCGTTGCCGAGGATGCGGCGGCGTCGGGCGAGAGTGTCCTCATCGAGGCGTCGAGCCTCGTCCAGTTCGCCGAGGGTGTGCAGGGTGACGGCGAGGTTGTGGGCCGAGCTGAGGGTGTCGGGGTGGTCGTTGCCGAGGGTGCGGCGGCGTCGGGTGAGGGCGTCCTCATCGAGGCGTCGAGCCTCGGCTGGTTCGCCGAGGGTGTGCAGGGTGATGGCGAGGCTGTGGGCCGAGTCGAGGGTGTCGGGGTGGTCGTTGCCGAGGATGCGGCGGCGTCGGGCGAGAGTGTCCTCATCGAGGCGTCGAGCCTCGTCCAGTTCGCCGAGGGTGA